>JAFRHS010000008.1 GCA_017433225.1 Clostridia bacterium | reverse complement strand
GAGCCGGACCTGCTCATCGGTGAGGGCGGTGCCGAGGCCGGCGATGGCGTTCGTGAACCCTGCCTGATGGAGGGTGATGACGTCGAGATAGCCTTCACAGAGGATGAGCTGATCGGAACCGGACCCCTTCGCGAAGTTCAGAGCGAACAGAGCGCTGCTCTTCTTGTAGACGAGGGTGTCCGAGGTGTTGACATATTTGGGTTTCGAGTCGTCGAGGACACGGCCGCCGAAGGCGATGATGTTTCCCCGAAGATCGATGATGGGCACCATGGCCCGGTTGCGGAAGTTGTCGTAGTAGAAGATCTTCCCGTTCTTCTCTGACCGGCGGAGCAGGTTCGCTTCGAAAAGTTCCTGGTCGGAATAGTGGAGACCGCGCATGTAGTAGTGGAGCGCGTGCCAGTCGTCCGGCGCGAAGCCGAGGCCGAAGTGCTTGATGGTCTGCTGTGTGAGACCGCGTTCCTCGGTCCAGTACTTCATGCATGCGGCGCCCTTCTCGCTGTTGAGCGCCTTGTAGAAAAAGCGCGCCGCCTCTTTGTTGAGCTCCAGCATGCGTTTGCGCTTTTTGGAGAGGGTGTCGTTATACTCTTCATCGGGCATCTGCAGACCGGCGCGGTCGGCGAGGAAGCGGACCGCATCGAGGTAATCGAGGTTCTCGATGTCCCGGGTGAAGGTGATGATGTCTCCCCCTTTCCCGCAGCCGAAACAGTAGAACGACTGGTTGTCGGGATAGACCGTGAAGGACGGGGTCTTCTCGGAGTGGAAGGGACACAGACCTTTGGAGAGCCGGCCTGCGCGCTTGAGGTGGACATAGCCGGATATGAATTCTTCGATATCCAGCCTGTCCCGCAGCGTATTCAGGAACTCTTCGCGGATCCGTGGCATAGTGTGTATCTCCTTTTAGCTCCAGGGGCTCGGGATGAACAGTTTCTCGTAGACCCGAAGGGCGTATCGGTCGCTCATACCGGAGATGTAATCGCAGGCGCCCCGTTCCGGGGATTCCTCTTCGGCGATCTGCCGGTAGTCGCCCGGCATCTCTTCGGGATGAGTCGCAAAGTAGTTGTATAGGTTCTGCACGACGAGGACGGCTTTCCCTTCTTCGCCCTTGCAGACGGGGTTGGTATAGACGTTGTCGAACATGTAGGCATTCAGTTCGTCATACGCCTCCTGGACGAGCGGGTCCATGCGGATGTCCCTGCCGGCCGTGTTCTCGAGCGTCGAGAGGACCAGCGTGTTGATGCGCTCGCTCTTGCTCTTTCCGAGGACTTCCCGGAAGTGGGTCGGCAGGTCCTCCTCGGTAAAGAGGCCCGCGCGGATGGCGTCGTCGATGTCGTGGTTCAGGTAGGCGACCCGGTCGGCATGGCGGACGAGGCGGCCTTCGAGTGTGGCGGCCCAGTCGCCTTTCGTATGGTTCAGGATGCCGTCCCGGACTTCAAAGGTGAGGTTCAGGCCGCGGCCGTTCCGCTCGATGCGGTCGACGACCCGCAGGCTCTGTTCATAATGTTTGAACCCGTCCGGGAACACCGCGTCCAGCGCCCGTTCTCCGGCGTGGCCGAAGGGCGTGTGGCCGAGGTCGTGGCCGAGGGCGATGGCCTCGGTCAGGTCTTCATTGACCCGGAGGCCTCTGGCGAGGGTACGCGCGATCTGCGTGACCTCGAGCGTATGCGTGAGGCGGGTCCGGTAGTGGTCTCCGTACGGAGACAAAAAGACCTGGGTCTTGTGCTGCAGACGCCGGAACGCGTTGCAGTGGATGATCCGGTCCCGGTCTCTCTGATAGGCGGTCCGGACATCATCGTCGGGGTCCTCGACGGCGCGGCCTCTCGTCTCCCGGCACTTCTGCGCGTACTCAGAGAGGTAGCGGTCTTCCAGTTGCAGGGTCAGTTCCCGCGGACAGTCCATAGGTTCGCCTCTTTCTGTCAGTTCTGTTTTTGCATCCGCAGGACGGAGCCCGGAGGGATCATCCGGTCGCAGCGGATCCTGATGGTGGCCATGGGGTTCGGGGCGACGTCGACCGCCTCCCCCGCTTCGTTGAACATCTCCGTCACGGTCAGTTCGAAGGGCGGGGTGCCCGGCGACATGACTTCCAGTACATCGCCTTTGAAAAAGCGGTTCCGCTGGGTGACGGTGACGAATTCTCCGTCGGAGGAGAGGACGTTCGCGATGACGTCCCAGTTGCGGATGTAGATGCCGTCGTAATAGATGTGGGCATCAGCTTCCGGCGGGCCGAAATAGAAGCCCGTGCAGTAGTCGCGGTAGCTGATCTTCCGGACTTCGTCGAGGATCCACTGTTCCGGCCGGTAGTCGGCGGACGGGTCCATCAAATAACCGTCGATGGCGGCGCGATAGGCGTTCGTGACCGCGCCCACGTAGAACGCGGACTTGGCACGGCCCTCGATCTTGAAGCTCGTGATGCCGGCGTCCACCAGTTCGGGGATGTGCTCGATGAGGCACATGTCCTGCGAATTGAGGAAGTAGGTACCGTGCTCTCCTTCGGTGATCTCGAAGTACTCGCCGGGGCGCTTCTCTTCCATCAGATGGTACTGCCAGCGGCACGGCTGGGCGCATTCACCCCGGTTGCCGTCCCGGCCGGTCATGTAGTTCGAGAGAAGACAACGGCCGGAGACCGACATGCACATCGCCCCATGGACGAAGGCTTCGATCTCGAGGTCTTTCGGAGTCTTTGCCCGCACTTCCCGGATCTCTTCGAGGGAGCACTCCCGGGCCATGACGACCCGTTTCGCCCCCATCTCGTAGAGGGTGTTCGCGGTCAGGTAGTTGACAACACCCGCCTGAGTCGACATGTGGATGTCGACCCCGGGGGCGTATTGCTGAGCCAGTTTCATGACGCCCACGTCCGCGATGATGAACGCGTCGACGCCGGCGTCTTTGGCGGCTGACAGGAACGAGGGGAGGTTCGGGAGTTCGTCGTTGCGGGGCAGCGTGTTCACCGTCAGGTGGACGCGGACGCCCTTTTCATGACAATCCCGAACCGCTTCGGCGAGGCCGTCTTCCGTGAAGTTGGAAGGTGCGGCCCGCATGCCGAACTCCTGTCCGCCGAGATATACGGCGTCCGCTCCGTAGAGCAGGGCCGCGTCCAGACGCTCCCGGTCCCCCGCGGGGGCCAGGAGCTCCGGGATTCTGATCTGTTTCAAAAAGCCGTCTCCTTACGCTTCTTCTTCCTCTTCGGTGCCGCCGGTGGTCAGAGCGTTATAGACGTTCTGGTTCTGCTCCGAAGCGGTCCGCGCGGCGTAGAGGTTGCCCTCGTCGTCGTGGGCGAAGAAGTAGTAGTTCGTGCTGGCCGGCCAGAGGACCGACTTGATGGCGTCGTCGCCCGGGCTGCAGATGGGACCGACCGGGAGGCCCTTACAGACATAGGTGCTGTAACGGTTCCGGTACAGGTTGTAGTCTCCGGCGCTGGCACCCGGCTTGATGTAGGTGTTGACGTAGTAGTTCGTGGCGTCAGACTGAAGGGACGGGTACGCGGACGAATTGAGTCGGTTGTAGAAGACCGAGGCGATGACCGCCATGTTGTCCGGGTTGCTGTCTTCCTTCTGGACGATGGAGGCGAGCGTGATGACATCGTCCATCGACATGTTGAGCTCTCTGGCTCTCGATGCGTAGGAATCGCTCCACTTGTCGTGGAAGTTGCCGAGCAGCTTGGAGACGACGCTGGAGGCGTCTTCGCCGACATAGAACTCGTACGTATCGGGGTACATGTAGCCTTCCAGCAGGTGGTAACGCTGATCGCCGTTCGCGATATCCTTGACGAAGTCGTAGCTGTAGGTCGCGACGTTGGAGGCCTTCAGGAAGTCAGACTTCGAACAGACCTTGGACTCTTCCAGTTTCTCGGCGATCTGCTCGACCGTGAAGCCTTCGGGGAAGGTGATCTCGACGGTATCGCGCTTCTGCGTGGCGGTACAGGTGGACAGCATCTTCTCGATGCCCATGTCCGGGGTCAGGGTGAACTCACCCTTCAGGTATTTCTCGTTATCGTTCCGGATGCCCGACGTAGTGGCGATGAACATCTTGCACACCGTACTGTGTTTGATGAGGCCGGCACGGTCGAACTTGCCGATGAGTTTGTTGGTGGTGTCCCCTTCTTCGACGACGATGACTTTTTCCTTGTCGCTCCGGGCGAAGCCGAGGATGTCGTTGATGCAGGACGTCCAGTGGATGGCGAGAAGAAGGGCGATGAGCACGATCAGGATCTTATAAGCCGCTTCTCTGCGCTTCGGTTCGGACTGGACACTGCGGACGGTGGGGCCGATCTGAGAAAGCATATAGGATGCCTTTTCCCGGGTATTCATGCCCTTCATGTTGTTGCGGCGGCGGTATGCGTTCTCTGCCGTACGGCGGCGCATGTCCTGCACGGACCGCTTCGTGTCAGAAATGTAGACGGCACCCTTGTTGCCGATGTTGTCGAGGACGTTCTTCGCGGCAGCGGAGGTGTCGACCTTCTTCGGCACGGGTTCCTGTGCCTTGCTGGCCGCCTGTGCCTCGTACCCTTCGGGCGGCAGCGGAGTAAAGACCAGCTTGTCCGATACCTTGCCGGCATCGGCCTGAGCGGTCCTGCTGCGTGCGGGGGCAGCATTTCTCCGTCCCCGTTTCGCCGTCGGCTTGTTCGTACGGCCGGACAGCGGGTTCTTGATCCCTTTGCCGCTGCCGGTCCGTGCCGGACGGGACTTTTCGGGCGCTTTCGCGCGGGACGCGTTGGACGCAGAACGTCTGCGGGCAGTCGACCGCGAAGCCGTCTGCCGTCTGGCAGCAGCGGGCGGGTTCGAAGGCGCCGGAGAGGTTCCCGGTTCCGCTTTCTGGAAATAGACTTTTTCGAGATCTTCCAGACTGCGGCCCGTTCCCGAGTCGTAACGTTCATTTCGTTCGGACATTGGTTTCGTGCTCCTTAATCCAAAATTGTCTTCTTTCGATCAAAGTACGTACTGCATATTGGCGAGGACTGTGTGTGCCGCCTCTCTGCCCACGTAGCGGGCCGCGATGGCTTCGCCGAAGAGGTGCGCCGCGCCGGCGCCCTTTCCGGTGATGACATTGCCGTCTTCCGTCACACTGTCTGCCGTGTAAACTGCTCCCTTCAGTTCGGTCTCGAACCCGGGGAAGCAGGTCGCTTTCTTTCCGTTCAGATATCCAAGGTGGCCGAGAACGGACGGTGCCGCACAGATGGCCGCTGTCAGAAGACCGTTGTCCCGGCAGTACCGGAGATAGTCTTTGACGAGGTCGGAGGCTTCGAGATTCTTCGTCCCGGGCATACCGCCCGGAAGGATGACGCCGTCGAGATCCTGGCCTTTGACCGCGTCTTCAATGACGAGGTCTGCGGTCACCGGGATTCCGTGGGAGCCGGTGACGACCTGGCCGGTCACGCCGACGGTCTTCGTCTCAACGCCCGCGCGGCGCAGGACGTCGAGTGTGCCGAGTGCTTCGATCTCTTCGAAGCCCTCTGCGAGAAACAGATAGAGCATCCCGTTTCCTCCTTTTACAGGTCCTGCCCGGGGGCGGGGCCGATATAAGCGTTCTTCATGGTGCGTTCCGCCTTGACGGCACGTTTGGAAACGGCGAGATCCATACCGGCCCGGCCGGTGGACGTCCGTCCGCCCCGCAGACTGTCGAAGGCGGGAAGGTTCAGGATGTACTGGTCGGCGGCGACTTCGGAGAGCTTCTGAAGAAGTCTGCCCGGCGCGTCGGCCGCACACAGTTCCCGGACCGTCAGGACCGTGTCGCCGGTGTCATCGGTCGACAGGTCGTACAGCACATAGCCGTTCTCGAGAAGGATGGTCTTCCCGCCCCGGTAGGCGTGCTCGAACACCAGGTACTGAAGGGTCTGGCGGTCGAACTCGACGTGGGACCCGTCCTTCAGAGCGGCAAGCCGCGCGGCCTGCATCTCGACGGGGACGAACCCGGTGCCGTCAGCCGCCTCTTCCTCCGGAAGATCCATCTTCTCGACCATCGCAAGCAGCTGTTCCCGGTCGAGCTGGGTCGTCTTCAGGTAGAAATTCGCCCGGAAGCCGAAGCGGGAGAAATACTTGTAGAGATCGTTGTCGGTGGGAACGAGCACCAGAAAGTCGATGCCCCGTTCTTCGCAGAGGGTCCGGCAGTAGCGGATGATCTGCCCCATGTAGCCCTTCCGGCGATAGTCCGGATGGGTGGCGGCAGCGAAGAAGTAATATGCAGTATAGCTCTCGTCGCCGATCCGGAGCGCCGTCTCCATGAGATAGGCGCCGGCGACGGCTTTGCCGTCTTCCCGGTAAACGACCGTGCGGTCGGGTTCAGCGATGAGCGTCTGGATGTTTCGGATCATGGGAGCCGGGGCCCCGAACGACAGGGTCCACAGTTCGGCCAAAGTTTCAAAGTCTGCCCCGGAAGCCAGCCCGGGACCGGAGAGGATCGTTTCCACGTGCAGCCTCCGTTCCAGTTGAGAGTTTTGTTTTGCATCGGTCAGCGGGTGGCCTCGGCGTACACATCGGCGGCGATGGCGTCGATGGTGCGGGGCTCGTCCCCTTCCCAGCAGCGGACGACGGACCAGTTCCAGCGCTCCGCCGTGTAGAGTGCCGCTTCCCGGCAGGCGTTCAGGAACTGCACGTTGCGCTCGTGCACGTCCTTCTTCCCTTCATCGCCTTCGTAGCGGCGGGTCATCATCTTCTGCGAGACCTCGACGGGCATGTCGAGGAAGATGACCCGGTCGGGTCTCGGCAGTCCGAGTTTCCCGAATTCGTAATCGTCTGCCCAGTCGAGGAAGGCGTCCCATTCTGCTTTCGGGAGCTTCGTCATCTGGTAGATGGGATTTGAGGTCGTATACCGGTCTGCCAGGATGAGCGAGCCGGCGTCGTAATCGGTCTTCCAGTCGAGGAGGAAACTCGCGACCCGGTCCACCGCGTAGAAGCTCGACGCGGCATAGGCGTTGACCGCCTGCGGGTCGTTCCCGAAGTCTCCGGCGAGGTACTGCCGGACCAGCGTCGAGGACGGGGCGTCATAGTCGGGCAGCTTGATCTGCCGGACCGTTTCACCGGCCGCGAGGAGCGCTTCTTTCAGCCGTTCGGTCTGGGTGGATTTCCCGGAACCGTCGAGGCCTTCGAGCACCAGCAGTCGTCCCATGGCCGTTCCCCTTCTCTCTTAAAAATAGACATACTTTTACATATAAAATATAGACTAAGGTATTATAGCAAACCCTTACACAGTAAACAAGACTTGACAGGCGAAAAAATTAAAAAAGGACACCCGGAAAGGTGTCCCTTTTTTTCATTTTCCATCGGACATCATCACGGCAGAACGAACGGCAGAGCCTCGATGAGATCGGTCGCGAGGACGCTTCGGATCGCACGGTCGAGCGCACCGTATTCGGCCGCTTTTCCGTGGTAGTATGCGGCGGCTGCCGCCGCCTCGCAGGGGGCCGCCCCCTGTGCGAGGAAGGCGCCGAGGATGCCGGAAAGGGTGTCTCCGCTTCCGCCTTTGGCAAGGCCTTCGTTCCCCGTCGTATTCACAAAAATATTATCTGTATCACAGGACGCGATGACGGTGTCAGGCCCCTTCAAAAGGACGGTGACGCCGTATTCGTCGGCGAACGTTTTGGCCGCCGAGACGCGGTCGGAGAGCAGCTCGGAGACCGGTTTCCCGGTGAGTCTCGCCATCTCCCCCGGATGGGGCGTCAGTACAGTCGGAGCAGTCCGTTCCCGCAGGACCGAGAGGTCTCCGGCGAGGTTGTTCAGGGCATCTGCGTCGAGGAGGACCGGGCCTTCGAATGCCTCCAGAAGACCGGTCAGGACGGCGCGTACGTCATCGCTCTGACCAAGGCCGCACCCCGCCACAAGGACGGTCGCCCGGTCGAGGAACGCCTCCAAAACCGGAAGGGAATCGACGGAGATCGTACCGTCTTCGGTGGCCGGCAGCGGCAGGCTCATGGCCTCCGTGAGGTGCGAAGAAACGGCGGGGTACGCCGGTTCCGGGTACGCGGCGGTCAGGAGACCGGCGCCGGCACGGAGGGCGGCGTTCGCGCAGAGACAGGCAGCGCCGGGCATCCGGTAACTGCCGCATAGCGACAGGATATGACCGGCATCATTTTTATGGGCCGTCCGGGGACGGACGGGCAGGAGCGCTGCCGCCTCTTCCCCGTCGAGCGTGTGGAGACGGGGCGTGACCGCAGCATAAGATTCGGGCAGAAGACCGATGTCGAGGATGCGGATCTCGCCGCAGTACTCCCTTGCCGGGTACAGGATGTGCAGCGGTTTCAGAGTGCTGATGGCGATGGTGGAGTCCGCTTTCACAGCCGTCCCGAGGACCTCGCCGGTGTCCGTCACGACGCCGCTCGGAACGTCGATGCTGACCGTGTCGCCGGGGGCTTCGTTCATCGCCGAAAAGACCTCGGACTGGAGCTCGTTCGCGGCGCCACGGAAGCCGATGCCGAACATGCAATCGACCAGTACCTGCGCGGTTTTCACGGCTTCTGCCGCCTCCGGTGACCCCCAGGAAAACACGGGTACCGCGAGGTCGTTCGCACGCCGGAAATTCTCGACAGCATCGGCTGCTTTCGGCGCTCCGAACGCCAGCACGGCACAGACGTCATAACCGGCCTTCAGAAGTTTCCGGGCGATGACGAATCCATCGCCTCCGTTCTTCCCGCTGCCGCAGACGACGGTGACCGGACCGCCCTCCGGAGCGTACTCCTCCATGATGAGATCCGCACAGCCGGACCCCGCCTTTTCCATGAGTGCGAGGAACTTTGTCCCGATCTCGTCTTCTCTGACTTCGATAGCGCGGATCTCGTCCGCTGTCGTGATGATCATGTGGAAGTCTCCTTCTCTCGATTACTGTTTTCATCGTATCACACCGGCTCCGATCCCGCCACCAAAAAATAGATTGAACTTTTCAGGGCATTGTAGTAAAATACATGCAATATCGTTAAACGCGAAGACGGAGAGAGTACGCTGCTCTCCGGACAGACAGAGAGGGCCCGCCACCGGCTGAAAACGGGTCTCTGCCCAAAGCAGCGGAAGTTCACTCCCGAGCGGCTTTTCCGAACGCCCCGGTCAGTAAGAAAAGACGGATGCCCTCGTTACCGGGCGCAAAGAGTCCGCTTTCCAGAAAGCGGGAATCTGGGTGGTACCGCGGAGTCAAGACTTCGTCCCAAGGTGGGGCGGGGTCCTTTTTATTGCTCTTCTTTCTCCCCGCACGAACGACCCATTCGAAAAAAGAGACGAACTTTTGAAAGGAAGCAGATAGCATGGATACGAGAGAACAGCTCGAACAGATCCGCGCAGAAGCAGAAGCGGCCATGGAAAACGCCGCGTCGCTGCAGGAACTCGACGCCGTCCGCGTCAAGTACCTCGGCAAAAAGGGAGAACTGACCGCCGTCCTCAAGACGATGGGCAAGCTTTCCCCGGAAGAGCGCCCGAAAGTCGGCCAGATGGCGAACGAGGTCCGTGAGGTCATCACCGCGGGCATCGACCGCCGCAACGAGCTTTTGAAGGCTGCTCAGCAGGAACTGAAGCTGAAAGCCGAGACCATCGATGTCACGCTGCCCGGCACCAAAGTCGAGATCGGCCACAGACATCCCCTCTCCATCGTCCTCGACGAGGTCAAGGAGATCTTCCTCGGCATGGGCTTTGAAGTCGTCGGCGGTCCCGAAGTCGAATGGGACTACTACAACTTCGAGGCACTGAATATCCCGAAGGACCATCCGGCGAGAGACACGCAGGACACCTTCTACATCACGGAGAACATGCTGCTCCGGACCCAGACCTCCGGCGTCCAGATCCGGACCATGGAAAACAAAAAGCCCCCCATCCGCATGATCGCGCCCGGCCGCGTCTTCCGTTCCGACGCCGTCGACGCCACCCATTCCCCGCTCTTCCATCAGATCGAGGGCATGGCAATCGACGAGGGTATCACCATGGGCGACCTCAAAGGCACCCTCGAGACCTTTGCCAAGAAGCTCTACGGCGAACAGACGAAGATCCGTCTGCGCCCCCACCACTTCCCCTTCACGGAGCCGTCCTGTGAGATCGACGTCTCCTGCTTCAAGTGCGGCGGCTGCGGCTGCTCCATGTGCAAGGGCGAGGGCTGGATCGAGATCCTCGGCGGCGGCATGGTCCATCCGAAGGTCCTGCGCACCGGCGGCATCGATCCCGACAAGTACAGCGGATTCGCGTTCGGCGTCGGCCTTGAGCGAATCGCCATGTTCCGCTTCGGACTGGACGACATGCGTCTCCTCTATGAGAACGATGTCCGGTTCCTCGATCAGTTTTAAGGAGGTTTGACAGAATGGATCTTTCAAAGAAATGGTTAGCCGATTATGTCGACCTTGACATCGAGGACAGAGAGTTCGCCGAGGCGATCACCATCTCCGGCTCCAAGGTCGAGTCCTACAAGCAGGAAGGCGAAGGACTGAAGAACATCGTCGTCGGTCACCTGCTTTCCCTGAAAAAACACGAAAACGCCGACAAGCTCTGGGTTTGCCAGGTCGACTGCGGGGGCGATGCACCGCTCCAGATCGTCACGGCCGCGCAGAACCTGACGGAAGGCGATTACGTCCCCGTCGCGCTCCACAACTCCGTGGTCGCCGGCGGCACCAAGATCACCAAGGGCAAGATGCGCGGTGAGGTCTCGGAGGGCATGATGTGCTCCGTCGCCGAACTGGGCGTCACGGTCCACGACTTCCCCTACGCCATCGAGGACGGCATCTTCATCCTCGGCGACGACTGCGAGAAGGTCCCGGGCATGGACATCCGGGAAGCGATCGGTCTCAACGACACGGTCACCGAGTTCGAGATCACCTCGAACCGCCCCGACTGCATGTGCGTCATCGGTCTCGCGAGAGAGGCCGCGGCCACCTTCGACGTGCCGCTGAAGCTCCACACGCCGGAAGTCAAAGCCGGTGAAGGCGACGTCAACGACCTTCTGAAGGTCGACATCGAAGCCGCCGACAAGTGCTACCGCTATGCCGGCGCCGTCGTCAAAAACGTCCGCGTGGCCCCGTCGCCCCGCTGGATGAGAGAGCGGCTCCGCGCCTGCGGCGTCCGCCCCATCAACAACATCGTCGACATCACGAACTATGTCATGCTCGAATACGGCCAGCCGATGCACGCCTTCGACCTCCGGTTCCTCGAAGGGAACCATGTCGTGGTCCGCAACGCGAAGGCCGGTGAGTCCATCGCCACCCTTGACGGCATCGAGCGTCCTCTGGACGACACCATGCTCGTCATCGCCGACGAGAAGAAGCCCGTCGCCGTCGCCGGCGTCATGGGCGGCGAATACTCCGGCATCATGGACGACACCAACACGATCGTCTTCGAGTCCGCCTGCTTCAACGGCCCGTCGGTCCGCCGCACCGCCAAGAAACTCGGCATGCGCACGGAGTCCTCGGCCCGCTTCGAAAAGCAGCTGAACCCCGATGACTGCGACCTCTGTCTGAAACGCGCCCTTGAACTCGTCCAGCTCTTCGACGCCGGCGACGTCGTGAACGGCATCATCGATGTCTACCCGACGCCGAAAGAAGTCGTCACTCTGCCCTTCGACCCCGACTGGGTCAACCGGTTCATCGGCATCGACTGCCCGGCCGACGAGCAGAAAGCCATCCTCGAGAAGATCGGCTTCAAAGTCGAAGACGGCGTCATCACCGCTCCGTCCTTCCGGATCGATATCGAGTCGCAGGCCGACATCTCCGAGGAGATCGCCCGGTTCTACGGATACAACAACATCCCCAACACGCAGCTGCGCGGCACCGCCGACGCATCGCTCACCGACCGGCAGAAGTTCAACCGCCTCGTCGAGAACACCCTTCTTTCGAGCGGGCTCTCCGAGACGCAGACCTTCTCCTTCATCTCCCCGAAGACCTACGACAAGCTCTGCCTGCCGGAGGACTCCGACCTGCGGAAGAACATCGTCATCAGCAACCCCCTCGGCGAAGACACCAGTGTCATGCGCCGCACGGCCCTCGGTTCCATGATGGAAGTCCTCTCCCGCAACTACAACAACCGCAACCCGAAGGCCTTCCTCTATGAAGTCGCAACGGTCTATGTCCCCCACGACACCCTCGACGAGCTGCCCGATGAAGATCAGGAGATCGTCATCGGCATGTACGGTCAGGACGCCGACTACTTCAAGGTCAAGGGCATCCTCGAGAACCTGCTCGACACCGTCGGCATCCGCGACTACGACGTCGTTCCGGTCACGGACCACCCGTCGTTCCATCCGGGCCGCACGGCCGCCATCGAGGTCGAAGGAAAGCAGCTCGCCGTCCTCGGCGAAGTCCATCCGAACGTCCGGGGCAACTACGAGATCAAAGCGCGTACCTACGCCGCTCTCGTCGATATGGAACTGCTCGAGCAGTGTGCCGACCTCGTCCGTCTGTACAAGCAGCTGCCGAAGTATCCGGTCACGACCCGCGACCTCGCGTTCGTCGTCGACAAGATCACTCCGGTCCTGGTCCTCGAGAAGGCCATCAAGCGAGCTGCCGGCAACATCCTCGAGAGCATCGAGCTCTTCGACGTCTATGCGGGCGAGCAGATCGGCAAAGGAAAGAAGAGCGTTGCCTTCAACCTCATTTTCCGTGCCGAGGACCGCACCCTGACCGATGAAGAGTGCAACAACGCCGTCCAGAAGGCCATCGCGGCCGCCGAGAAGCTCGGGGCGGAGCTCCGTTCCTGACGGCAAAGGGCACAAAAAGCATTTGTGTTCTACCGGTTCTTGGTATATAATGATTTTTAACAAAGAGTTGGAGGTGGCACTATGACCGATAAAACGATCCAGTTTTCCATCAAGGACGATTCCGATGCTGAGATGAGAAAGATCCTGGGTGAAGTCTATACTGCATTGAAGGAAAAAGGCTATAACCCGATCAGCCAGATCGTCGGTTATCTTCTGTCGGAAGACCCGACCTACATCACCACCCACAACAATGCGCGCAGCCTCATCCGGAAAGTCGATCGCGATGAACTGATGCAGGCTCTCGTCAAGAACTTCCTGGACAAATAAGTCCGGCGCGCAACAAGTTCTAGAAACGGAGTGAATCCATTGGCTGATAAAAAGAACGCTTTCCTGACCTATAAGGGCAAACCGCTCGTGCGGCAGGGAAACACTCTTTACTACGGCAACATGTACGACCCCTTCGTCGTCATGCTGACCATCACCAAGTCTGAAAAGAAGGGCGACCTCGACATCGCCGAGAAGGTCCGCGTTCAGCTCATGAACACCGACCCCGCCTGTCCCCCGACGGAGATCATCGTCAAGACAGCGGAGCGGCCCGGCCTCTACCCGGCCATGGCCATCGGCTCCACCTGGCTGGAGAAAGCCCTCAAAGACGCACAGTAAAACAAAAAGACCCCAAGGCACACGCCTTGAGGTTTTTTTATTATTACTATCAACGTTCGGCCCTGAAGAGGCATAACGCTGCTCCGCCGTCTGTCATAAGGTCCGCTCCTCCGAGCTGTGAGATTCCAGTCCTGCGGACGCGCTCGTCCGGTGCGATTATGACATCCGACGGACATCGTGATGCCGTTTGGCCGAACGTTTGCTTTTGGCTTTCACCAAAGGATTTCAGCGGAGGAGCAAGAGTGCCGTCGAGACGCTTGGGGGAAAGCCCGGAACATCTGTGGAAGGGCGCGCGGTTCGGGATGGCAAGTGGATCGGCGGCCTCTTGCGACGGAACGCGATCAAAAAGCCAAAAGCAAACGGATCAGGACTCATAGAAGCCGGAGCCCAGCAGATCCACAGAATAACGGCCGGAGGAGTATTCGGTCAGCTGCGCCTGGAAGGCGTCGACCTCGTCCTCGGGCAGGCGGAACCGCACGGTGACAATGTCCGTGAAGTCGGTGCCGGTCTCTTTCCCGGCGTGTTCGGCGATGAGGGCCGGGATGCGGCCGTACAGCGTGTAGTCGCAGGTGAGTTCGCATTCGGCGCACTTCACCATCGTGATGATCTCTCCCGCTTCGAGCGCGAGAGCGGCACTGTGGGAATAGGCCCGCACGAGGCCGCCGGCGCCGAGCAGGATCCCGCCGAAGTACCGGGTGATGACGACGCAGACGTCGGTCACGTCGGACTTTTCAAGCACGTCGAGGATGGGCATGCCCGCCGTCCCCTGAGGCTCTCCGTCATCCGAAAACCGCTTGACGCCGCCCTCCCGCAGGATGTATGCGGAGCAGTTGTGCCGGGCGTCCCAGTGCTTCTGCTTGATGGCAGCGATGAACGCGGCCGCCTCGTCCTGGGAACAGACCGGCGCGGCATAGCAGAGAAAGCGGGAGCGTTTGACCTCGTATTCCCCGCAGCCTTCCTTCCGTACAGTGCGGTAGGACTCCATGGCGGTCTCTCCTTTCATAGATCATCAAAAGAAAAGGCGGTACGAACTGTACCGCCTTTTATGAAAGCCATTCGGCTTATTTGCCCTGAGTCTTTGCGTAACGTCTGTTGAATCGGTCTACGCGTCCACCGGTATCGACAAGTTTCTGCTTGCCGGTGAAGAACGGGTGACAATTGGAGCAAATATCGACACGGAGGTCCTGTTTGGTGGAGCTGGTCTCATAGGTCGCTCCGCAGGCACACCGTACGGTCGTCGGACCGTATGCGGGATGGATTCCTTCCTTCATCTCGTTTCACCTCTTTTGTAGTAATGCGGACGCTAGGGTCCCTCTGTGTTACCGGGATATTCTATCACACTGTTTTCCTAAATGCAATATGAAAATTTCCCGATTTTACAACCTTATCTCCGGTTGCTGAAGAGGCTGTCGATCGCGTCGAAATAGTCGTCTTCGAACAGGTCGTCGCCGCCTGCGGGAGCCTTCTGCTCTTCCGGTTCATCGAAGATGAAACGTTCGGTGACGGGTGTTTCAAAGGCGGGGGTATCGGAGCCGGCCGGGTTGATGTTGCGGGCCGGGGTCTCGATCTTCATGTCGCCAAAGTTCGGGCCGTCCCAGTCAAGGTCCAGTTTGAGCGGAGAAGAGAACTGCGTCGGATCTTCGCCGAAACCGGTGGCGATGACGGTGATGACCATCTCATCCTGCAGCGTGTCGTCGAATGCGACACCCCAGATGATGTTGGCGTCCGGATGAGCGGCGTTGGAGATGAGGGTGGAAGCTTCCTCGACCTCGTCCAGTCCGATGTCCGGAGAAGAAGTGATGCTGATGATAACGCCGTGAGCGCCTTCGATGGAGGTCTCCAGAAGCGGGCTGGAAACCGCGGCCGAAGCGGCGTTCTTGGCTTTGTCTTTACCGGTGGCGCGACCGACACCCATGTGTGCGTGGCCGGCGTCTCTCATGATGGCGCTGACATCTGCGAAGTCCAGGTTGATGAAGCCCGGGATCTTGATAAGTTCGGAGATGCTCTTGACGCCCTGACGAAGCACGTCGTCGGCCGCGTCGAACGCGTTGGCCAGCGTGATGGGCTCGTCAGAGTAATATTTGAGTCGGTCGTTCGGGATGACCACAAGGCTGTCTACATGCTGAGCCAGTTCCTTGATGCCCTCTTCGGCCTGATCCATTCTGTGTTTGCCTTCAAAGCTGAAGGGCTTCGTGACGATACCGACCGTCAGGATACCCATCTCTTTGGCGGCCGCGGCGATGATGGGAGCGGCACCGGTACCGGTACCACCGCCCATGCCGGCGGTGACAAAGACCATGTCGGTGCCCTTCAGAGCATCGGTGATGACGTCTTTGCTCTCTTCGGCGGCGCGTTTGCCGATCTCGGGTCTTGCGCCGGCGCCCTGTCCTCTGGTCACCTTTTCACCGATTTGAATCTTATGGGTGGCCTGAGAATAGATGAGTACGTGTTTATCTGTATTGATGGAGACAAATTCAACGCCCTTGACGTCCGAAGCGATCATTCTGTTGACGGCATTTCCGCCGCCGCCGCCGACGCCAATAACTTTGATCTGCACAACACTGTCAAAATCTGCTGCCATTTCGAAAGGCATGTTCGTTCCTCCCTTTTTGTGCACAAAGGTCACACAATTGCGTGGTGATGCAATTTAGCTTTAATTATATACTCTAATATACTAACACGGCTTGTTAAATAATTCAACAACCTTTTCCGTGTCGATAACCTGCTCATCCGCCGATGTCAGCGGGATCCTGTGTGGTCGCGGTCGAGCTCGTCGCCGTGGTCGTTCCGGTCCCGGTCGTGCTGCTCGCGGCAGTCGTTCCGGTCGTTGTCGTACCGGACGCGGTCGTCGTACTGACGGGCTTTCCGTCGACATCGGTGACGACAGCGGTCGTTTCCCCGTCCGCCAGGGTCGTGAGGGTCGTCGTCGTGGTCGTAGTGGTCATCGTCGTGGCGCCGCCCTCCGAGAAGTACGCTTTCCCCTCGATGGAGAGGTCGATCGTTCCCTTCTGCTCGGTACTGACCTTGTTCTGTTCCTCGAGGACTTTCGCGCACATGGCCGCCTTTCGGTCGAGGCCGGTCGCGGAACCCAGCAGGATCGTGATGCGCTGCTGGTAGGTCAGCCGGATATCCGTGACCTTCGTGAGGTCGACGGCCGTGATGTCCCGGACGCCCCAGCGGTCCATCGCCGCACGGATCTCCTTGTAGGTCTCGAACACCTTCGCGTTCTTTGCCTTCAGAGGATAGCCGACTTTTGCCTCCTGGACTTTCACGCCGCTGATGATCGTCACGGACGGGTCCGCGTTGCGGATGTCTTCCCCGCCGGCGATGTCGACGATGTCAGCAATCGTCGTCGGCTCCACGATCATCCCGTTCGCGTCCGTGACCGGTTCGGCGAGGACGGTCGTGGTCGTCGTGGTCGTCACGGTCGTCGTGGTGGTCGTGGTCTTCTTTTGTGCTTTTTTCGGCGATGCACCGGCCTTTTTCTTTGCCTGCCGCTCCACGAGGGAGTTCAGTGCATCGATATTGTTCGCCGTCGCGAGGACTTTGTTGCTCTCGTTCAGAACGATGAATTTGTCGTTATACTTTACCGCTGCCGTGACGGTGCTGTCTTCGACGAAGATCTTCACTTTGCTCGGGAAGCTGCGCTTCACGACGATCTCGCCGGTGTACGGCAGTTTCGTGCTGATGCGTTCGACCGCCTTTTCCCGGTTCAGAAGGAACAGGCTGTCCCCTTCCTCGATGCCGCTGGCGTCACGGATCTGTGCCACGCTGTACTGCGACTTCGAAACATCCACTTCGACGGCCGTCACTTTGAAAAAGACGGTCAGCGACAGGATGACGGCGATGACGACGCCGATGGCGACGAGGAGGATGATCCACATCGCTTTGCGGCGGCTCTTCTGTCGTTCCAGTTCCTGGCGGTTCTCCCGCCGGAGTTCTTCGCGGGACTTGGCCGAAGCCGCTTTGCCCCGTTTCGGTTTAGCCATTGTCTTCCTCCCCGGCATGGGCCTTCGCAAGGTCCATGAGGTTCCCGGCGATCCGTTCGGTCGCGTCGAGGATGGCCATGGCTCTCGCGTTCGCTTCGATGGTCCGGATCTTTTCGGGGTCGTTCACCAGAGACTCGGTCGCCTCGTAGAGGGTGTCCCCCGTCAGGTCCTTCTGTTCGATGATGAGGGCGGCGTCCCGGTCGACCAGTTCCATCGCGTTGTAGTACTGATGGTTCTCGGCGACGTTCGGGGACGGGATGAGGATGGAAGCTTTTCCGAGGGCGCGGATCTCGTAGAGCGAGGAGGCGCCGGAGCGGCAGATGACGATGTCAGCGGCCGGCATGCAGACTTCCATATCGTCGATGTATTCCCGGAGCGTGATGTTCCCGTAATGGGCGGCATCGACTCCGAGCTCTTTCAGTTCGTCCGGCACATACTGGCCGTACTGGCCGTACGCGTGGATGAAATAGAGCTTTTTGTTGTTTTTCTCCCTCGCGATGAGTTCGCACATCGCATGGTTGATCGCGTCCGCTCCAAGGCTGCCGCCCATGGAGAGGATGAGAAGGCGGTCATCGGGGATGCCGAGTTTCTTGCGGCACTCCGCGCGGTCGGCCGAGACCATCTCGCCGCGGACCGGAAGTCCGGTGATGACCGGAGGATTCTTGCATTCGATGCGTTTCTCGGCGTCTTCGGAGGTCAGCATGACGACGTCGACCATTTTGGCAAGCGCTTTGTTGGTGATGCCCGGGTAGGCGTTCTGCTCATGGATCGCTGTGGGAACGCCCAGCTTCGCGGCAGCCCGGATGACCGGTCCGCTCACGTAGCCGCCGAAACCGATGGCGGCGTCGGGCTGATAGTCTTTGATGAGTTTCTTCGCCTGGACGCTGGACGTGAACATCTTGACCAGCGCGGCGCTGTCCCTCTTGATGTTGTTCCAGGAGAGACCGCGGTAGAAGCCGCGGACGTCGATCGCCGTGAAATCGAAACCGGCCTGCGGGACCAGTCTCGTCTCCATATGGGTCGGGGTCCCGACGAACAGGATCTCGACCGCGTCGCCGTACTCTTCACGGATCTTCCCCGCCACGGCCAGTGCCGGATTGATGTGTCCGCCGGTCCCGCCGGTCGCAAATAACAGTTTCATGAGTGTTCCTCCTCAGATTTTCTTGAGTTTCGCGGTCCGGGAGACCGACAGCACGACACCCATTTCAAAGATCAGCATGAGCAGCGAGGTGCCGCCGTAGCTGAAGAACGGGAGCGAGATGCCCGTGTTGGGCAGGACGTCGGTGACGACGCCGATATTGAGGGCTGCCTGCAGGCCGACCTGGAACACGATGCCCATTGCCAGCAGAGCGCCGAATTTGTCTTTTGCCTTGATGCCGATGAGGAATCCGCGCCACACCAGCAGGGCGAACAGGATGACGATGAACAGAGCGCCGACGAATCCGAGTTCTTCGCAGATGATCGAGAAAATGAAGTCGTTCTGCGGTTCGGAGACGTAGAGCTGTTTCATCTTGGAGTTGCCGAGTCCGACGCCGAAGAACCCTCCTGAACCGATGGCGTAGATCGCCTGGTTGGTCTGCCAGCGGACACCGAGCGGGTCATAGCTCTTGTCGACCCAGGAAAGGATCCGGGGCTGTGCATGTTCCGGCAGGATCGATGGGTTGTTGATGACGACGATGACCAGAACGACCGCCGCGACCGCGCCGATGACGAACCAGCGGTAATGGAATCCGGCGAGGAACATCATCATGACGCCGAGCGCGAAGATGAGCAGCGTGCCGGAGACGTGATTCTCTTTATAGACCAGCGCGCAGGTGACGGCCAGGATGAGCAGGTACCACATCATGTGGACCGTTTTGGCTTTGATCTTGATGAGGCCTCTTCCCTGGTTGAACCCCTGTGCCCAGGAGGCGTCCGAGAGCGCATTGGAGTTGATCTCCTTGAAGTGCCGGTCCATGTGGTACGCGAAATACAGGATGATCGCGAACTTCGCGACCTCGGAGGGCTGGAACGTGACCGGGCCGAGTGAGATCCAGCGGTGGAAGTCTTCAAAACCGGCCGGCGGCGTCACCAGAAGGACCGCGACCAGAAGGGCGAACGAGACCAGCAGGATGGGGATGGCCGCGCCCTTCAGGATGTGGTAGTCGACACGGGACATGACACCCAGGACGACGAGACCGAGGAGCGCGAACACCAGCTGGCGTTTGAAATAATAGAAACTGTCGTTGAAATAGTAGTAGGAATACGACGAACTCGCCGAGAACATCATGATGAGTCCCAGCGTGATCAGTGCGATAACGATCATGAAAAACGGGATGTCCAGACCGCCGCGGGTCAGGAATCCGTGTTTCTGTTTTGCGTTCGCGTTTCTTTTCGCCATAATTCGTCAAACTCCAAAATAGATGAGGATGCAGGCAAGGATGCCGCAAAGCATGTTGACTGCTGCAAATACGTAATTGATCTTCTCTTCGGACCAGCCGCTCTTTTCGAAGTGGTGGTGGATGGGAGCCATCTTGAAGAGACGTTTGCCGGTGGCGTCGGGGTCGGTCTTCTGCGCGATCTTTCTCGTGATCTTGAAATAGAGGATCTGGATGACGTCAGAAGCGCCCTCGACCACATAGATGAAGCCGGCGAGGAGCAGGATGAGCGGACAGTTGATGGCATAGGCAAGAGCGACGATCATGCCGCCGAGGAACATGGAGCCCGTGTCACCCATGAAGCATTTGGCCGGGTGCCAGTTCCAGATGAGGTAGCCGGCGCAGGCGCCAGCCAGTGCCGCGGCAAGGATGGTGCCGCCGAGGCAGTGGACAAAGACCGCCATGACCGCGAAGGACACGGCCGCCGTGGTCGTGACCGAAGCGCAGAGGCCGTCGATGCCGTCCGTGAAGTTGACCGCGTTGACGGTCGCGTACATGACGATGAACGTGAAAATGCAGAAGAAGAAGGTGTTGCCGTAGTCCCAGGTCCCGCCGAAGGGGATGCGCATGTAGACATTGCCCGACAGGATGAGGGTGGCGATGTACGCCGTGCAGAGAAGCAGCTGCAGGAAGGTCTTCTGGATGACCGTCAGGCCTTCGTTCTGCTCTTTGCGGACCTTGATGTAGTCGTCAGCGAAGCCGATGAGACCGAAGCCGAGCGCCATGAGGAGCCCGCCGTAGATCTTCGCCTTTTCGGCGCCGGCGACGAGAGAGTCTCCGCCGACGAGGTCATAGCCCAGCGCTTTCGCGACGAGTACGACCACGAAGAACGCAACGGTCGTGCCGATGATGAACATGAACCCGCCCATGGTCGGGGTCCCCTGTTTCTGTTTATGCCAGTTCGGTCCGATGTCGAGGATCGTCTGGCCGAATTTCAGTTTGTGGAGCCAGGGCACCAGTTTGATGCCGAGGAGCGCGCTGATGGCAAAGCCCAGGACAGCGGCGCTGATGACAGCTGCAAGTTTCATGATGTTCTTCCTCGTTTCTCAAAAGTTCTCGCTCAATCTTCCAGATTGTCGTAGATGTTCCGGATGATCTCTTCCATCTGCATGCCGCGGCTGCCCTTGACAGCGACGACATCGCCGGGCTTCAGCATCCCGGTCAGCTTGTCGGTCAGATCGGCCTTGTCCTGGAAGTCGAAGACCCGGAGCAGTCCGTGTTCTCTCGCCGACTGCGCGGCGAACTTCGACATAGGACCGTAGGTGATGAGCAGGTCGACGCCCGCTTCTGCCATATATTGTCCGGCAAGGGCATGCGCCTCTTCCGAATAGTCGCCGAGCTCCAGCATATCGCCGATGATGGCGATCTTCCGGCGGCCGGGAGCGCCCTTCAGCATAAGGGTCTCCGCCATGGCCTTCATGGAGTCCGGACTCGCGTTGTAGCAGTCTTCGATGACCGTGACGCCGCCCTTCTCGACGACGTTCTCCCGCATGCCGGCGGGTCGGTATCCTTTGAGCGCGGCGGCGGCATCTTCGAGGGGGATGTCCAGTTCGAGTCCCACGCCGATGGCGGCCAGCGCGTCGTAAACATTGTGTTCTCCCGTCGTCGGGAGTTCGACCCGGCAGCTTCCCCGGTCGGTGACGGCCGTGAAAACGGTGGAGTCATCGAGGTATTCGATGTCTTCGGCACGGATCTCTGCGGTCTCGTCGTGGATCGCGAACCAGCGGATCCGGTAATCGGGCAGGTCCACGGTGGACAGCATGTCATTGTCTTTGTTGAGGAGGAGCGGCGAACCCGGTTCCATCCCGTCGAGGAGCTCGAGCTTCGCGGCAAGGATGCCCTCCCGGCTGCCGAGGTTCTCGATGTGCGAGACGCCGACGTTGGTGATGACGCCGATGTCCGGCAGTGCCGTCTTCGACAGCGTGGAGATCTCGCCTTTATGGTTCATGCCCAGTTCGAGGACCAGGGCCGTATGTTCCGGTTCGAGACGGAGCAGGACCTTCGGGAGGCCGATCTCGTTGTTCCAGTTCTTATAGGTCTTGTGCGCATGGAATTTCGCGTTCAGGACACACCAGATCATCTCTTTGGTCGTCGTCTTCCCCACGCTTCCGGTGAGCGCGACGACCGGGATATCATATTCCAGCCGGTACGACTTTGCAAGGTCCAGAAACGCCCTGGTCGTATCGGCCACTTTGACGGTGGGCACTTTGCAGCTCACGTCTTTGTGGCAGAGAACGGCCGTCGCGCCGGCCTCCACCGCCGAATCGATGAACTGGTGACCGTCGAGCCGCTCTCCTTTGATGGCGATGAACAGGCTGCCGGGTCTCGCCTCCCGGTTGTCGATGACAACGGAAGTGACTTCCGCGTGTCCGCTGGCGGCCCCTCCGGTCGCTTTTGCGATCTCTTCTGTAGTAAATCTTCTCATGGGTGTTTGCTCCTTGATATATCAATCGGCATTGCCGGTATCTTCGATCTCCATTTCGGTGGTCGTGGTCATATAGGCCACGGTCACGGTCGAGCCGAGGGCGACTTTCGTGCCCTTCGAGATGCTCTGTGTATAGGAGGCGCCGGTGAAGTCGTTCGAGATCCCGACGATCTCCACGTTGAGTCCGGCCGCTTTCGCGGTGGAACGGGCCTGGCTCACGGTGAGGCCCGTGAGGTTCGGAACTTCGACGGTCTCTGTGGCCTTCGTGCTCTTCGTGTAGAGGACGACGACACCGTTCTGCGGGATGAGTTTCCCGGCTTCGGGGTACTGGGCCTTGACCTTCTCTCCGTCCCCGACGACCCGGACCGTGTAGCCGCTCGCCGTCAGAGATTCCTGCGCGGCCGCGGTGCTGAGTCCGACGACGCTGGGCGTCTTGACATCCTGCAGGCCCTTCTCATCGACTTCGTACTCCGGCTCGATGTTGAGGTAGCGAAGCGTGTTGCCGATGACTTCGGCCGCCACGGGAGCCGCCGTCTTACCGCCGGTGAAGCTTCCGTTCTTCGGGTCGTCGATGATGATGATCACAGAGATCTCCGGGTCGTCCGCCGGCGCGAAGCCGCAGAACGAACCGATGTAGTCCTCCGTCGAGGTGGTCAGTTTTTCCGATGTACCGGTCTTCCCCGCGATCTTGTAGCCGTTGACCGTGGCGTTCTTGGCGGTGCCGTTCCGGACGACTTCGACCATCATCTGGGTAACGGTGTCGGCCGTCAGTTTGGAGACGACCTGCCGGCGTACGGTGGGTTTCGTCACCGAGAGGACATTGCCATCCTTGTCGAGTTCCCTCGCCACGATGTACGGCTGGACCAGTTTGCCGTCGTTGGCGATGGCGTTGATGGCGGTACAGATTTGGATCGGCGAGACCTGGAAGGACTGGCCGAACGAACTCGAGGCGAGTTCGACGGGACCCATGCGGTCTGCCGTGTAATAGGTGACGCCGGGCTTCGGGGCGGCTTCCGCCGCGAGGTCGATGCCGGTCGTCTCACCGAGGCCGAACGCCTCGAAGTAGTTGCTGAACTTCTCGGAACCCAGGCGCTGGGCGACCTGGATGTAGATCGGGTTGCAGGAGTTCATGAGGGAGGTCGTGAAGTCCTCGGAGCCGTGTCCCCTGCGGTTGGAGCAGTGGTACGTGATGTCCTTGACCCGGTAGCTGCCGGCACAGACGAACATCTCGTCCGGCTTGACGACGCCCTCTTCGATCCCGGCCGCCGCGGTGATGCATTTAAAGACGGAACCGGGCTCGTAGGTGTCGGTGATGGTCCGGTTTCGCCACTGGGCGAACAGCGCGGAGGTCGTGGCCTTTGCCCGTTCGTCATCGTTGGTGATCTTGTCGAGTTCCTCCTTGACGTCGGCCTTCGAGATCTTGTACGGGTCGTTGAGGTCGTAGTCCGGCTGACTGCTCATCGCGAGGATGGCGCCGGTCCTGACGTCCATGACGATGCCGTAGCCATAGGTCGCGTTCTGGGTCTCGACCGCGTGGGACAGCGCGGAATCGAGGTAGTACTGGATCGCGTTGTCGATCGTCAGCTGAAGGCTGGCACCTTCCTGGGCCGCGTAGAATGCGTCGAAGTCCGAGGAGATCTGCCGCTGTTTGGCGTTCTGTGCCGTGATGTTCCGGCCGGTGAGACCGGTGAGTTTCGTGTTGTAGGCAGACTCGAGTCCGGACATGCCCTTGTCGCTCGAACCCGTGAATCCGATGACGGTGGAGGCAAAGTTGTCATAGGGGTAGAACCGGGTGACATCGTCTTCGATGCCGAGGAACCGGTTGTATCCCTTGTTTTCGTTGCGGAGTTTTTCGATGAGCTGTTTCGTGCTGTAGTCCACTTTGGACTTGAGGACGATGTATTTCCGCTCCTTCTTGAGGCAGTCCGCGAGGACGTCGTCATAATCGAGGTCGAGGATGGCGGACAGGCTGGATGCCGCCCGTTTGGCGGTCGACTCGTCGGGGATCTCCTTCGGGTTGATGAAGATCTTCCAGGCGTCCGTGCTCTGGGCGAGAACATTCATATTGCTGTCGTAGATGGTGCCCCGGCGCGCCGCAACGACGGTGTCGGACAGCTGTTCCGACTCCGCTTTCCGACGGTTCTCTTCCCCATGGATGAGGCCGGTGTTGATCATGCCGAACACCCCGATACCGAAGCCCAGTATCAGGGTGAGGATCATGGCGATGTACGCCCGGTCCTGCAGCTTTTTATCTGTTTTTCTCGCCATTTTCGGTCCTCCGAAGCGCCCCTTATTTACGACGTTGAGAGTTAGGAAACTTTTTCCTAACTCTCAATCGCAGGTGCGTTATTCGTTTTTACTGATTTTTAATTTTTGTGCGATGTCCTTGTCACCGTGGGTCTTGCCGCCGCTGACTTCGACCGCATCGTCCTCCGACAGTTTCACGTAGTTGACCTGATAGTCGGAGATCTTGACCATGCCAAGTTCGTATTTGGCGTACTGGTCTACTTTTTCAAGCGAGACGTTGGCATTGAGTTCCATGTTTCGCCGTGTGTTGTCGCTTTCGATGACGCTGATCTCTTTCCGGATGGCGTCAAGCTGCGAGTCGAGCTCATTGACCTGGACCTGACTGTAGATCTTGAATCCGAAGACCATGAACAGGACCGCTGCCAGAGCCACGATCCGGATGGCGGCCGCGCGGCTGCGCTGTGCCTCCGCCCGAAGCTGCTTTTGTGATTTCCGGACGACCCGCGGCCGTCGGACTTTTCGAGTCTGGGGCGTGGGGTTGGGGCGAGTCTTCGGCACCGCTGTCCCCCGCACGGGACGGGTCGGCTCGGAGAGCCTCGCGTTCCGCTGACTGCGATATGTATTCAAATCATATGCGCCACGGTTTCCAGTAGCAGCCATCCGACTCACCTCCCCACTTTGCTGATGTATGTATGAAAATCAATCGGGTTCTCTTTCTTTGAGCTTTCTCACGCAGCGGAGTTTCGCGCTGCGGCTTCTCGGGTTCTGTTCCAGTTCGTCCTCTCCCGCCGTTTTGAATTTGAACGGGAGTTCCGCGCTGGGCGTCCTGCCGCAGACACAGACCGGGAATTCCGGCGGACAGATGCAGCCCTGGCAGTATTCTGCGAAGCGCTGTTTGACCATCCGGTCTTCGAGGGAATGGAACGTGATGATGGAAAGGATGCCGCCGTCCTTCAGGACGTCGAACATGCTGTCCAGCGCGGTGTTCAGGACATCCATCTCTCCGTTCACCGCGATCCGGAGTGCCTGGAAGGTCTTCCGGGCAGGATGCTTCGCACGCCGTTGCTTTGCGGGGACCGCTCCTTTGACCAGCTCCGCGAGCTGCAGCGTGGTTTCGATGGGCGCTTCCGCTCTGGCCCTCACGATCGAGGCCGCGATGCGGGGCGCGTTTTTTTCTTCTCCATAGGTATAGAGGATCTTCCGGAGTTCCGCCTCCGGCAGACGGTTGCAGAGGTCGGCGGCCGTCGGGCCCTCCTGACTCATCCGCATATCGAGGGGCGCATCCGTATGGAAGGAGAACCCCCGTTCCGGTGTATCCAGCTGATGAGAGCTGACACCGAGATCGGCCAGGATCCCGTCCACGCGGTCGATGCCGAGTTCTGACAGGGCTTCGGCGATGTGCGCGAAGTTGTCATGGACGACGGTGACCCGCGGGTCGGACCCGATCCGTTCTTTAATGATCTGTATGGCATCCGGGTCCTGATCCATGCAGATGAGTCTCCCCTTTTCGGAAAGTCTCTCGAGGATCTTCGACGAGTGGCCGGCGCCGCCGGCTGTGGCATCGACATAGATGCCGTCCGGGTCGATCTGCAGAGAGTCGAGTGTCTCCTGCAGGAGGACAGGGATGTGAGAGAACGTTATGTCACTCATCAGAATATGACCTCAACACCCAGTTCATCCGCCGACTTGGTCTTGCCGGAGTCAGCCTGGACCGAAGCGGCATCCCAGACTTCGAACTTGTTTCCGGAGCCGATGATGAGGACCTCTTTGTCAAGGCCTGCGTACTCGAGCAGATCCGCTTTGACCGTGAATCGCCCCTGGCTGTCCATTTCCACCAGATCGGCATTTCGGAAGAAGTCCCGTTTGAAGCGGCGGTATTCTTCGCCACCGGGCAGGGACTTGACCTGTGCAGCGACCGGTTCCCATTCCTCTTTCGAATAGATATAGAGGCAGTGGTCGGGAGCTTTGCAGACGATGAATCCGTCAGCGAGAGCGCTGCGGTATTTGGCAGGGACAAACAGACGCTTCTTGGCATCCAGCTTGTGCCGAAAATCGCCAAGGAATTCCATGCTGCGCTCACCTCCGCTCCACTTTCCACCATTTCGGTGACATTTTTGGGGAATTTCCCCCACTTCGATACTTACAATATACACTTCACTTTCCGGCATTGCAAGGTGGAAATTTTGCGCAATTGTGGTCGGAAGCTGCGCAAAACACAATATCTTGTGTTTGCTGTAGGAAGAAAATGAAAAAATTTTTCGATTTTTTGCCGTTTTCGGTTGAAAACCCGGTTTTTCCGCCGTCCCCCTTTGCCCCACTTTTCCCCTTTTGCGGAAAACCTTCACAAGAAACAAAGTGTATTATTGAAATCCGATTTCTTCTTTGTTAGAATTGTTAGGAAAGATAAGGGGACTTCCCATGTCTCCGCATCTCGAAAAAACTCTTATCAATTGGAGGATTCAAAAATGGGAGGATTAATTTATCTGATCCCGGCCATCGGCCTTGTTGGTCTGGCATATGCTCTGTTCCTTGCAGCGCGTGTCAGAAAAGCAGATCCGGGCACAGAAAGAATGCAGGAAATCTCCGGCCACATCCATGAAGGCGCTCTCGCGTTCCTGACTTCCGAGTACAAGATCCTGGCAATCTTCGTTGCCGTGTTCTTCCTCGTCATCGGTTTCGCGATCAGCTGGCCCACCGCCGTATGCTTCATCGTCGGTGCGCTCTTCTCGGTCCTTGCCGGTTTCCTCGGCATGACAGTCGCCACCAGAGCGAACGTCCGTACTGCGAACGC
Source organism: Clostridia bacterium (assembly GCA_017433225.1). Classification (GTDB taxonomy): domain Bacteria; phylum Bacillota; class Clostridia; order Oscillospirales; family Acutalibacteraceae; genus RUG420. The sequence continues at coordinate 40,652 of JAFRHS010000008.1, read as the reverse complement.
AGCCCGCACCAGCGGCATGAACAAAGCCCTGTCCATCGCCTTCTCCGGCGGTGCCGTCATGGGTATGTCCGTCGTCGGCCTCGGCCTCTTTGGCGTCGGTCTCATCTTTGCCATCACCGGCCGTACCGACATCCTGTTCGGTTTCAGCCTCGGTGCTTCGTCCATCGCTCTCTTCGCCCGTGTCGGCGGCGGTATCTACACCAAAGCTGCTGACGTCGGTGCCGACCTCGTCGGTAAAGTCGAGAACAACATCCCGGAAGACGATCCCAGAAACCCTGCTGTTATTGCTGACAACGTCGGCGATAACGTCGGCGACGTCGCCGGCATGGGTGCCGACCTCTATGAGTCTTATGTCGGTTCCATCATCTCTTCCCTGTCCCTCGGTACTGTCGCTGCCGCTACCGGCATCGTCACCACCGTCACCGACAAACCCTATGGCGCAGTAGCGTTCCCGCTCATCCTTGCCGCCATCGGTATCATCGCGTCCATCATCTCCACCTTCTTCGTCCGCGGCAAAGAGGGTTCCGACCCCGGCTTCGCCCTGAAGATCGGTGAATGGGTCTCCGCCGGCCTCACCATCATCGGCGCATTCATCCTTTGCAAGATGTTCTTCGTCGGCCTTGGCCCGTTCTGGGCAGTCCTTGCCGGCCTTCTCGTCGGTCTTGCCATCGGCACTCTGACCGAGTACTACACTTCTGACAAGTACAAATCCGTTCAGAAGATCGCCGAGCAGTCCGAGACCGGTTCTGCCACCAACATCATCGCCGGCCTTGCTGTCGGTATGAAATCCACCGCCATCCCGCTGCTGCTCATCGCCATCGGCATCCTCATCGCCTATGCGACGGCAGGCCTTTACGGCATCGCTCTCGCCGCTGTCGGTATGCTGGCCACCACCGGTATCACCGTTGCGGTCGACGCCTACGGCCCCATCGCCGACAACGCCGGCGGTATCGCGGAAATGTCCGAACTCGACCCGTCTGTCCGTGAGATCACTGACCAGCTCGACTCCGTCGGTAACACCACCGCCGCTGTCGGTAAAGGCTTCGCCATCGGTTCTGCCGCTCTGACCGCCCTGGCTCTGTTCTCCACCTACACGCAGTCCATCGGCCTTACCAGCATCAGCCTGACCGACGCTCCGGTCGTCGCCGGTGTCCTCATCGGCGGTATGCTGCCGTTCCTGTTCTCCGCCTTCACGATGGAGTCCGTCGGCCGTGCAGCGAACAACATGATCGAAGAAGTCCGTCGTCAGTTCAGAGAGAAACCCGGCATCCTCGCCGGTACCGAGAAGCCGGACTACAAGACCTGCGTCTCCATCTCTACCAAAGCTGCTCTGAAGGAAATGATCGTCCCCGGCCTCATCGCCGTCGCCGCTCCCCTTCTCTGCGGATTCATCCTTGGCCCGACCGCTCTCGGCGGTATGCTCGGCGGCGCTCTCGTCACCGGCGTCCTGATGGCCATCTTCATGGCGAACTCCGGCGGTGCCTGGGATAACGCCAAGAAGTTCATCGAGACCGGCCACCACGGCGGCAAGGGCTCCGACGCCCATCATGCGGCTGTTGTCGGCGACACCGTTGGCGATCCGTTCAAGGACACCTCGGGCCCGTCCATCAACATCCTCATCAAGCTCATGACCGTCGTCTCCACCGTTTTCGCAACTGCCATTGCAGCTGTCGGCGGTATCTTCGGCTAAGCACAACGACAAAAACCTGCATCGATCCCGATGCAGGTTTTTTCTTTACGCTTTGTTCGCTTTACTGTTGTACATCGCGAAATTATCTGATAAAATGGTAACGATGACTTGAAGTGAGTTTTGAGTCAAATACCAAATGAAAAAGGGGTAATCAACAATGGCAGAAAAGAAAGGCCTCATCGCTGAATTCAAAGAGTTCATCATGCATGGCAACGTTATGGATCTGGCAGTCGGCGTCATCATCGGTGCCGCCTTCACCGCGATCGTCGATGCGCTGGTCGAGGACATCCTCAATCCGCTGATCGCTCTCCTCGGTGGAGACGCTCTCGTGGACGGAGCTTCCGCACTGTCCTACACCTTCGCCAACGGTGTCACCATGAACTACGGCAACTTCATCGGCGCCATCATCAACTTCCTGATCGTCGGTCTGGTCCTCTTCCTCGTCGTCAAGGCGTTCAACAAAGCCAGAAACGCCAAGAAGGAAGACGAGCCCGAAGGCCCGAGCGAAGTGGAGCTTCTCGGCGAGATCAAAGATCTTCTCGAAAAGAAATGATCGCTTAGGAAGAATCAAACTATATGAAAACACTGTACCTTGACTGTGGGAACGGAGCCGCCGGAGACATGATCTCCGCCGCCCTCTGGGAACTCACAGAAAACAAGGAGGAATTCATCGAGGAAGTCAATTCCATCGGGATCCCTGGTGTCAAAACTTATGCCCTGCCCACGCAAAAGCAGGGCATTTTTGGAACTCATTTCCGGGTGACCTACAACGACATCGAAGAGACTCCGAACGTCCTCCCGAAGGACGCCATCGTCGAACTGACTCCGGAAGAAGACCTCAAATATGCTCACCATGAGCATCACCATGAGCACGAGCTTGAGCACCATGACCACGAGCACCATCACGAGCACCACCATGAGCACCATTCGCTCGGCGACGTCAAGACCATCATCGGAGACCTGAACGTCTCCGACAAAGTCAAGAAGGACGCTCAGGCCGTCTATGACATCCTCGCGGAGGCAGAGAGCCATGTCCATGGGACCACGGTCACCGAGATCCACTTCCACGAAGTGGGCAACATGGATGCCATCGCGGACATCGTGTGCGTCTGCATGCTCATCGAAAAGCTGGCTCCGGACCAGATCATCGCCTCCAGCGTGAACACCGGGACCGGCAAGGTCAAGTGCGCCCACGGCATCCTGCCGATCCCCGCGCCGGCCACCTCTTACCTGCTCCACGGCATCCCGATCTACAACACCGGCGTCAACGGCGAGCTCTGCACGCCGACCGGCGCGGCGCTCATCAAGTACTTCGCCGGTTCATTCGGTCCCATGCCGGTCATGAACATCGAAAACATCGGCTACGGGATGGGCACCAAGGACTACGATGTCGCGAACTACTTCCGCGCCTTCCTCGGCGAGGCGGAAGACGTCTCCGGCAAAGAAGGGACCACATCCCGGTCTGCCGGACACCGCCATCACCACGATCACCCGGTTTCCGCCGACGAGGCCCAGCGCAAAGCGATCTCGAACCGCATCGCCCGGTCGATCGGCCACCTCGAGTCCGTCAAACGGATGGTCGAGGGGAACCGCGACGCGTCCGACATCCTCATCCAGCTGTCCGCGGTCGAGTCGTCGATCGCCAGCACGTCCCGCGTCATCATGAAAGAACACTTCAAAGGAGCGGTCGAGCACGCGACCGAGCAGGGCTCCGAAGAGTCTCTGGAAAGCCTCTACGGCATCATCGACAAGTTCATCAAATGACCCCTGACATAAAAACAGACCCGCCGGAAGGCGGGTCTGTTCGTTTTATCCTGTGGATCATGTTGCGGCTTCGATCGCATTTCCGAGTTCTGTTCTCACCTGAGCGAACAGAGCGTCCGAAAGCGTGTGAGGACGACGAGCGTGATATAGAAAAACAGTCCGCCAGGTCAGGCAGACTGTTTTCCTCAAGCTTTGGATATTTATGGAGAGTGAACTCTTATTGTCCAGAACTGCCGTTCGGGCAACAGTTCTGCAAGAGTCAATTGAATTGTATCCAATACAAGGTCTCTGGTCAACCCTTTTTCGGGCATTTATACGTCGTACTTTTTTTACAGAATCCTTCGCTTTCCACAATCCTCCGATTTCCGGCGGTAGCAAACTCTTGACAATCCACCGAAAATGGGCCACAATGGAAGCAGTTAAATTACACGCAATTAGTTGAAATATCCATTCAATTGTGTGACCAATCGAAGGAGTTATCATGGCTGTTGAAAAGAAACTCACTGAAAAGGCACTCGATGCCGTGGGAGAGGACGAACTTCTGAAGCTGGACAACCAGCTCTGCTTCTCTCTCTATGTCTGTTCCAAAGAAGTCATCAAACGCTACAAGCCCCTGCTGGAGCCCTACGGCCTTACTTATACCGGCTACATCACGATGATGGCCCTCTGGGAAAAGGACAATGTCAACGTGAAGGAACTCGGTTCCCGTCTGTTCCTCGATTCCGGGACCCTCACTCCCCTTCTGAAGAAACTCGAGGCACAGGGTTACGTCGAGCGTTCGAGAGACCCGCGCGATGAACGAAACATCATCATCCGTCTTACCAACAAGGGCCGCGAGCTCAAATCCATGGCGGTCTGTGTCCCGCGCCAGATGATCGAAGGCCTCGACATCGGCAACATGAAAGCAGTCGTCCTCATGAAGACCCTTCATCAGCTCATGGACGCCTTCGCGGAAGACGAAGCAAACGCCTGAGTGCAAAAAAAAAACACGTCCATCGGAAGAGTCCGATGGACGTTTTTTGTTTCTGTCTTACGCGGTGGCGGAAGGACCGGGCTTGTCGTCGACGTCCTTGAAATACTTCGGGGTCTCCCCTGCCCGGTCGCCGCGGATGAGTCTCACGTCGAGGGCGATATACCCGATCCCCATGAGCAGAAGACCGAGTCCGACGGGGATGGCGATCAGAACAGCGCCGGCCGTGTCAGACGCCAGTGTCACGATGCCGAGAACGACTGCGGCCAGTCCTGCGATGAGGATGCCGGTAAAGACTGCCTTGTTCTCCACGAAGTGCCGGACCGCAAAGGCGACTGCTGCGGCAGCGAGTCCCACAAGGATCAGGAGCATGCCGTAAAGCACGATAAAGACCCGGGACGTCCCGTCCGGATGCTGCAGGAAGATCACACCGAAGAGGATATGACCGATGGCGCTGAGCAGCACCGGGAACGCGAACACCAGGAAACTGCCGAACACGAAGTAGTAGATCGCCGTGCTGATCCCGGAGATCAGCAGGACGAGACCGACGACCCAGGCGACCGTACTAACGGCGCCCATGGGGTCTGCCAGGCAGACAATGCCTGCTGCCACCAGAAGGACACCGATGACGGCCAGGAAGATCTTGGTCGCGATTTTCATCGTTTTCATACTGTATCACCTCAAAAATCAAAATACTGTTTCAGGAGCGGAGCGGTCCGGCCGACGACCGCAAGGTCGCCGAGGAGGCAGACGCCCGCAAGGATGCCGGTCACCGTCGGGAGGACCCCGGCAAGGTGCAGGATCAGCGACAGGAGTCCGGCGCCGGACAGGATCAGAGTGGCCAGAAGCGACTGCCGGAAGGAATCGCGGAACATGACGCGCATGCGTTCCAGGGCTCCCGAGGCAATCAGGTCGCCGCCTTTGGAAGCTCTCCGATACCAGTAGAGAGCCTTGGACAGGTCTTTTTTCTGTTTGACGCCGACCCCGCGTTCATACATCTCACCGATGCGGGTCATGGCGAAGGGGTCGCCGGCATCGGCCGCCTGCAGGAACAGATCGACCGCTTTTTCCTCGTCCGGTTCAACGCCCCGTCCGACCGCATAGAGCTGGGCCAGATTGGTCATGGCACGGGCGCAGCCGAGAGAGGCAGACTCTTCAAAGAGGTGCCGTGCCCGAATGGGGTCTTTCGACACGGCAATGCCTTTATCGTAATAATATCCGAGTTCACAGATGGCGTCCGGATGTCCCTGGGCCGCCGCTTTGCTGAGCCATCGGAAAGATTCTTCATCGTTCTGACGGACGACTTCGCCGAGGCGGAGCAGGACCGCATAACGGAACTGGGCATCCGGCAGGCCGTATTCTGCCGCAAGCCGGTAATCTGTGGCCGCCCGGACAGGATTCGCCAGCGTGCCGATGCCGTTTTCCCGGCAATGGGCGACCGCGTACCAGGCCTTTTCGTAGCCGGCTTCCGCGGCGTCGAGGAACAGACGGAACGCGTGGCGCTCGTCTCTCGGGTGTTGTTCATCGCCGTCGAGGCAGAGCAGACCGTTCAGGTACATCGCACGGGGATTCATCTGTTCCGAAGCGGTTTCCAGAAGCCGCGCCGCTTCCCGGGGATCGGGATCGGTCCCCCGCCCCTGCCGCAGCAGGACCGCGAGGTTCGTCATCCCTTCCGCGTTGCCGAGGCCGGCAGCCATCTGATACCAGGAGACCGCTTTCGATTCGTCCCGGGGGACACCGTTGCCCGCCTCCGAAAGGACGCCGAGCCGGACCATGGAACGGGGGTCGCCCGCCATGGCGGCTTTTTCGTACCATTCTGCCGCCTTTTCATAGTTCTGCGCGGTCCCGTGGCCGGTCTCGCAGCAGAGGGCAATCTGGTACATGCCGTCGACATCGCCGCGTTCCGCGGCTTTCCAGTAGTATTCGAGCGCTTTTTCGAGATCGGGCCCGACTCCGTTGCCGAAGTCATAGCAGTACCCGAGCAGGTAATTGGCTCTCGGAAACCCCTCATCGGCAGAGAGGCGGAACAGACGGACGGCCTCTTCCCGATCCTGGGGAACCCCTTTTCCGTTGAAATACAGGACACCGAGGAAACAGTTCGCTTCCGGGACCCCTTTCTGTGCCGCTTCCCGGTAAAGGGCAGCCGCTTTTTCCGGGTCCCGCTCCACGCCGGCTCCGGTCTCGAAGCAGAAGCCCAGCATGAACAGCGCCCGGTGGTCGCCGCCTTCCGCGGCTTTCCGGTAGAGTTCCAGCGCTTTTTGATCGTCCCGTTCGACACCGCTGCCGAGGAAATAGAGTTCCGCCAGCTGGAATGCCGCTTCGACGGAACCGCGGTCCATCGCCGCTGTATAGCAGAACACCGCTTCTTTCAGGTCCTGCTCCGTTCCGATGCCGTTCTCATAACAGGCACCGAGGGCGCAGAGCGCCAGCGGGTCTTCGTGGTCACCCGCCTGTTTGAGCAGTTCAAAGCCTTTGACGGGGTCCTCGCCGGTGCCGAGGCCGTTCATATAACAGAGACCCAGCCAGTAGTCCGCCGCGGGACTGCCTGACCCGGCCGCCTCAAAATATTCGAATGCTTTCCGGTCGTCCCGTTCGACGCCGCCGATGCCGTACAGATGGTTGATCCCCATCTGCAGCTGCGCTTCCGGGTCTCCGCTTTCCGCATCGCTCTGCCAGTGCTCCAGCAGTTCGTGCTCCATACGGCGGTTCTCTTCGATGACCTCCATGAATTCGGGCGAGAAAAACGCCACTTCATAGCGGGGCGGTTCGTCGACGTTGGCGACCGAAGGTTCTTCTCTGATGTTGAGATCGGGGTCTGCCGGGGAACTTTCATTCAGATAATCCGGTCGTTCCAGACTCATAGAAGCACCTCCCAACGTATATCGCTATCTTAACACAAATGGTCATCGAATTCTATGGAAAAGGCCATGCCATATATGTTATAATTTAATGAATATTTAGGAAGGGCGTTCTACTTATGGCAGACAATTCCAAGCAAACCGGCAAGATCCTCATGAAGAACCGGATCGATGAACATCTCATTTCGGCCACCATCACGGAGATCGAATGGGAGCGGATCCACATGCACCTCACCGTGAAAGTGGACTATTCAGACCGTTTCGACCCGTCGAAACCGCTCGACTTCTATCTCGTCGCGGCCTTCCTGATGGCCAACGCGAAATACAAAGCGGAACGGCTCGATGAGCACACCTACCGCCTGTCCCTGAACGTAACGAACACCGGTGCCGTCATGTGTGTGCCCACCGGCACCTACACCATCTATGCCTGCCAGGGCACGGACATCCTCTGTGCTCCGGAAGTGGCGCCGGAACTCGCCCCGAAACTCCAGGAGCATTCCCGGACGTTCCTGCACAACAACAAGACCAAAGGGTACTGTGTCAATTTCTCTGTCACCGAAGACGAGGAAGATCTCGGCATCATCCTCAACATCATGGACCTCACGAAGTCCGGCCTCAAAGTCTTCAATGTCGATGACCGTCAGGAAAACAACCCGACGGGCATGGCGAAGTTCAAAAAGAACCTCCACAAACGCTATGTCAAAGCCGGCCGGCGGTTCATGATCTGGGATTACAACACCTCTCACGACATCAACCGTCTGTTCCGCGGAAAGAATGCCAAACCGACCATCCTCTTTATGAGTGAACAGAGCGAAAAGCTCGGCACCAACATCATGAGTGTGGCCGACCGCATGGTCGAACGCGGGATGGACAAAGATTACGATATCATCTACTCCGCCCGCGCCACGGTGGCGAACCCCCATTACGGCATCCCGAGCTGGCTCAAGGTCCTCTGGAAGATGGCCAAGTCTGACATGATCTTCATCGACGACCACGCCCCCATCCTCGACTGGATCTTCCTGAACGAAGACACCACTCTCATCCAGCTCTGGCACGCCGGCGCGGGGTTCAAATCCTCCGGCTACAGCCGCTGGGGCCACACGGGCTGTCCCGCTCCGAACGGCTGTCACCGCCAGTACAAATACGGCATCGCCGGCAGCCGGCACATCGCCCACTTCTTCTCCGAAGTCTGGGGCATCAACACGGAGAACGTCCTCCCCACCGGCATGCCGCGTATGGACGAGTTCCTCGACCCGGACTACCGGGCACAGAAGGAGAAAGAACTGCTCGAGCAGTTCCCGATGATCGACGGCAAACGGGTCATCCTCTTCGCGCCCACCTACCGGGGCAAGAACCACTTCGACGCCCACTACCCCTACAACCTCATCGACTTCGACCGGCTCTATGAATTCTGCGGAGACGACACCGTGGTCCTCTTCAAGATGCACCCCTGGGTCTCCGAACCGGTCCCCATCAAAAAAGAACACAGCGACAAGTTCGTCGATGTCAACAAATACCCCAACATCAACGACCTGTTCTACAAGACCGACCTGCTCATCACGGACTACTCGTCGAACATCTTCGAGTTCTCCCTCATGAGAAAGCCCATGCTGTTCTTCGCCTTCGACGAGATCCAGTACTCCTTCTCCCGCGGCTTCCACCGCGACTACGAGGAGTCGGCGCCGGGCAAGGTCTGCCACACCTTCGACGAAGTCATGACCGCCCTGGAGAACGAAGATTTCGACTACGAAAAAGTCGAAGAGTATGTCGATGTCCACTTCGATTACATCGACTCCGGCGCCTCCGACCGCGTCATCGACTGGATCGTCCTCGGCAATATCCCGGAAGACCTTCAGGCGGACATCAAAGCGGTCGAAGACGGTGTCGAACTGCTTCGCCACCTCGACTTCTCCTCCCTGACGCCCCGTGAGGAAACGGACGACGAGGAAGAGAAACAGGACACCCACGACTAAGCAAACCAAAAGGAGGATCCCTTTATGAATATCGCTCTGATCTTTGCCGGCGGCAGCGGCGTCCGCATGGGTGCCGGTATCCCGAAACAGTTCCTCGAGATCAACTCCATGCCGGTCCTCGTCCACACGGTCCGTCTGTTCCAGTGGCACACGAAGATCGACAAGATCTACATCTCCACCCTGGAAGACTACATCCCGTACGTGGAATCCCTCTGTGAAGAGTACCGCCTCACCAAGGTGGCGGAAGTCATCCCGGGCGGTTCCAGCGCGCAGGATACCATCTACAATCTTTTGAAGAAGGCCGAGTCCGAGAACCCCGACGACAGCATCGTGCTGCTCCACGACGGCGTTCGTCCCTTCGTCTCTTACGATGTCATCACCGAGAACATCGAGACCGCGAAGGAAAAGGGCAATGCCATCACCTGCACCCCCTGCTATGAGACCATCCTTCTGAGCCATGACGGCGAGGGCGTCGATCAGGTCCCCTACCGGAAAGACACCTTTGCGGCGCAGGCTCCCCAGACCTTTGTCCTGAAAGACATCATTGCGGCGCACGACCGCATCCGTGCCACGGAAAACGGTTACGAGAACATGGTCGACAACTGCACCATCTGCCACACGCTGGGCATCCCCGTCCACATGGTGGAAGGCAACCGGGGCAACATCAAAGTCACCACACCGGAAGACGTATACATGTTCCGTGCGCTCCTGCAATATCGTGAGAACGAGCAGACCTTCGGCTTCGGTCTCACCAACGGCAACCGCACGAAGATCAACACCTTCCGCAAACCGAAAGAGAGCTGACCATGACCGATTCTGTACTGCGGGAGGACATGGCCCTCTGCGCAAAAACACTGAATGACAACGGCCTGCTCCCGGCACTTTCCGGGAAGACCGTCTTCATCACCGGAGCCACCGGTCTCATCGGTTCGCAGATGGTCCGGACTCTGCTCGAGGCAAATCGCCTCTACGATGCGGACATCACGGTAGCCGCCTTCATCCGCAATGAGCAGAAGGCTCAGATGATATTCGAAGACGTGCTTCCGAACGAGAAGCTCGACTTCGTCATCGGCGACCTCTCCCGTCCCGTCGAATACGACAGGCCGGTCGACTACGTCGTCCACGGCGCCAGCGCCACCGGTTCGAAGTTCTTCGTCGAGAGCCCGGTCGAGACCATCCAGACCGCCATCTACGGCACCGACCGTCTGCTTCAGTTCGCGAGAGACAAACAGGTCTCCGGCATGGTATACCTCTCCTCTCTCGAAGTGTACGGCGTGCCGGACGGGAAGAACCCGACCATTTCCGAGTCAGACTACGGGCTCATCGATCCCCTCTCCGTGCGGAGCAGCTACTCCGAAGGCAAACGGATGGTGGAATGCCTCTGCGCGTCCTACGCCTCCGAGTATGGCGTGCCGGTCAAGGTGGCCCGTCTCTCCCAGACCTTCGGCGCCGGGGTCGAATACCACGACGGCCGTGTCTTTGCGGAGTTCGCCCGCTGTCTCATGGAGAAGAAAGACATCGTTCTCCACACGGACGGCTCCACGGTCCGCAGCTACTGCTATACCGCCGACGCGGTCTGCGCCCTCTACACCATCCTTCTGAAGGGTGAGAGCGGAGAGGCTTACAACGTCACCAATATGGACACCGCCTGCTCCATCCGCGAGATGGCGGAACTGGTCGCCGGCCTCGAGCCGGAAGCCGGTGTCAACGTTCGTATCGAGATCCCGGAGGACCTCGCTTCCTTCGGCTATAACCCGCAAATGATCATCCGGCTGGACGCGTCGAAACTGAAGTCCATCGGATACGTCCCCTCGGTCGGTATGGAAGATATGTTCCGCCGCACCATTCGCAGCATGAGAGAAAGGATCTGATCCTCTGCCTACTGCCAAACGAGACCCCCGATGGGACAATGCAAAGTTTCTTCTGATCCTTCTCGTCGTCCTCGGGCACGCCATCGAACGGGGATGTGAATACTACTGGCTGGACCGGAGCCTCTTCCTGTTCATCTACAGTTTTCACATGCCGGCGTTCCTCTTCATCTCCGGCCTGTTCTCCAAACGGACCGTACAGGCGGACAAATACAACTGGAAAAAGCTCCTGCCCTACGTGCTGGTCTGTCTGGTCCTCGGGTTCTTCCGGGACCTGTCCATCCACGTCCGGAAGCCGGAGCACGGGTTCAGTTTCTACAACCAGAACAAGATTTCCTGGTTCATGCTGGCCCTGTTCGCGTCGTACTCCATCGCCTGGCTTCTGAGAAAGTACCCGCCGAAGTACGTGTTCCCGGCAACCATCGTCGTCGGTCTCGCGGTCGGGTATGTCCCCTTCATCAGCGAAGGGTTCTCCCTCTCCCGGATCATCGTGTTCTTCCCGTTTTTCTATGCGGGCTATATGCTGGACCGGAACAGGCTCGCAGAGTTCCTCGACAAAAAGGCCGTCCGCGCCGGAGGAGCGTTTGTGTTCCTTTTGTGGTTCGTCCTGTGTTTCGTCCTCGACAAGCAGGTCTATCTCCTGCGGCGGCTCTTTACGGGACAGAACAACTACGACGAGATCCCGAACGCGCTCGGCCCGGCAGAGTTCGTCTTCCGCGCCCTCGCCTACGCCATCAGTGCGCTGGTCATCCTCGGGTTCTTCACACTGGTGCCCCGGTTCTCGGTCCCTCACATGACCGAACTCGGTGCCCGGACCCTGTCCGTCTACTTCTGGCATCTGCCGGTCCTCGACGTCATCATCCACATGGACTGGGCGGTCGATTTCATCCACCGGTCCTTCTGGTACCACCTGCTCCTGTCCGTCGTGCTGATGTTCGCCCTCACCTACCTGTTCTCCTGGAAACCCTTCACGGTCCCGGTGAATGCCCTGCTGGACCCCTGGCCATGGCTCGAAAAGCTCCGGCCGAAGCGCGGAAAAGCGAGTGAATAAAAACAACGTGTCATCCTCCGAAAAGGATGGCACGTTTTGTTTTGTATTCCTTTGGGCGATTCACCGCAGGCGCTGTTCGAGGCGGCTCTTTTCAAAGGCGATCGCAAGGACGGCGAACACGAGGACGCTGCCGACGGCCTGGACGCCGTTGGACCAGAGCGCCGCGAAGGCGTAGGCCCCGCTCAGAAGGTAGTCGGTCAGGAAGTATCCGCCGAGGGTGACCGGAATGGACACGAGCGACCACAGTAAGGTCTTCGCGGTCAGGATCCGGTGTCCGTGCTCCGCGTCCCGGTGCTCCGAACGCTCTTTTCGGGCATTCAGGAAGACGGGCAGCGCGATCAGCGCCTTGATGAGGACCGTCGCGGGAGCGTACTGGAAATAGCCGCCCGCCACATCGGCGAGCCCTTCTCCGAGTGCCCCGACAAGGAGCGCCAGCGGGTCGCCGGAGACGGCGGCGTAAAGCAGGACGAACGCGTCGCCCAGGTGGACATAGCCGAGGGCCGTCGGGACCTTGATGAGAAACGTGAACAGGAATACGAGCGCGGTCGCCACTGCGGCAGTCGTCAGCCGCAGAACGTCGTCCCCGCTTCGGGATACGGCCGAAGCCGTCGTGCGTTTTGTCATAAGTGATGTTCCTTTCGATGCGGTACTTTTTCTTGCTCTGAAGTTGAAGTCAGTATATACTGTAACTGGCATGAAAGAAAGTGACAATTTCGACTATTTTTTAAAGGACAGATAAAACATCATGAAGAAGTATCTGGAGCTTTACGAATACTATAAAGAACGGATCCTGGACGGCCAGCTCCGCCACGGGGACCGTCTGCCTTCCATCCGCGAAGCGGCGGCCATCCACGGCGTCAGCCGGACCACGGTCGAGAACGCGTACTTCGCCCTGCAGGCGGAGGGCTTCCTCCTGTCGTCGGACCGCAGCGGCTACTATGTGTCCCGGAAAGCCGGCACGAAGCCGGCGGCGCCGAAACCGGCCCGGGACTTCACCGGCAAGGTGAAGCCGCGCTTCGACCTGTCGAGCGGCGACGCGGACCTCGAGAGCTTCGACGTCGCCCTCTGGCACCGGTACATCAACGCGGCCCTGCGGCAGAAAGAGCGGCTCTGTTCGTACAGTGAGCCCCAGGGCGAAGAGGACCTGCGGGACGCGATCGCCGAATACATCCGCGTGAAGCGGAACGTCATCGCCGACCGGGACCAGATCGTTATCGGCGCCGGTGTCGACACGCTGCTCGACATCCTCTGCACCCTGCTCCCGAAGGACCGGACGGTCTCGTTCCCGGACCAGAGTTTCCGGAAGGGCATCTCCCGGTTCCGGAACTACGGCTTCGACGTCCACTTCCGCGACAAGGACGCGACGATCATCTACGTCTCCCCTTCCCACATGACCCGCTTCGGCGATGTCATGCCCATGAAACGGCGGCTCGAACTCGTCGAGTACAGCGAAGCGCATGCGGCGCTCGTCCTGGAGGACGATTACGACAACGACTTCCTGTACGCCTCCCGGCCGACGCCGTCCCTCTACGCGCTGGCCACCGCCGACAACGTCGTCTACATGAGTTCGTTCGCGAACGTGCTGACCCCCGGCATCCGCATCTCGTTCATGGTGCTGCCCCGGGTCCTGGCGGACGCCTATCACGAGCAGATCTGGCGCTTCTCTCAGACCGCCAGCAAAACGGAGCAGATCGCCCTCTGCGGGTATATCCGGGACGGGCACATCGGCGCGCAGATCCGAAAGATCCGCCGCTTCGCCACGGCCAAGACCCGACGCTTCCATGAACTTTTGCGGGACAACCTCTCGTATGAGGAATGCCGCATCAGCGAAAACGGCCTGCAGATCCGCCTCACGGTCCCCTTCTCCGGCACGAAAGAGGACTTCGACGCCGTCGGTCTCAGCGTCTTCTGGGAGAGCTTTGACGGGCAGACCGCCCGCCTGACCCTTCTTCCCTCCGCCCTTCCGGAGGAGGACTTCCCGGCCGCTCTGAGCGCGTTTCAGAAGGTCCTCGGGCAAAGTTGACCGGCGCTCGCGAAAACGGTAATACAAACAATACACCCGGACGGGAGTTCCCGTCCGGGTGTTGTTATTATGCTGTCTGGCGATCTACGCATAGAGGTCCAGGAACTCCTGAATGGTGTCGTCGAGCGAAAAGTGCTGTGCCTTCAGCCGCTCATAGGGGTCTCCCCGCTCTGCGCCGTTCAGAGACGCGAGTTTGTCCGCCCACTGCGGCACATCGCCCTCACCGATCGGCAGGAACCACGCGTCGTCCGTCAGCCTGGCCTCTTTTGTGATGGTGTCCGCAAAGAGCACCGGCAGGCCGGCCGCCTGCGCCTCGACGCCGACGATAGGCAGTCCCTCGAAGTGGGACGGCAGGACGAAGACGTCGAACCCGGAGAGGAGCTTCTCCACTTCTCTCGAGAGGCCGGCGAAGATGACGTCATCGGCAAGACCGAGGTTCGCCACTTTCTTCCGGGTCTCGTCCTGCAGGCTCCCCTCTCCGACGAGGAAGAGTTTCGCGTTCGGCACGCGGTCTCTGACCGCCGCGAAGATGTCGACGAGGTAGGTGTGGTTCTTCTGGTATTCGAACCGACCGACGTGGCCGAGGACGAACGCGTCCTCAAGACCCCATTCACTCCGCATGGCGGCCCGCTTTTCCGGGTCGAACCGGAACTTGTCGAGGTCTACGCCGTTGTGGATGATGGTGATCTTCTTCGCGTTCACGTTTGGGAACATCCAGTCCGCCGCGAGGTCGGAACAGGAGACGTACCCGGTCCCGGTCCATTTCAGGAACCGGCGGGATGCCATATGCAGATTCCGTTTGAGACCGCGGTGGTTCCCGTCCGTGCCGGAGGCGTGGGAATGGAGCAGGATGGTCTTCACGCCGGCGAGCCGGGCCGCGACGGAGTAGACCAGAAGCTTGTAGGCGACATCGCCGTGGATGTGCACCGCTTCGTACCCGCCTTCCCGGATGAGCTGCTTCAGGTTTTGGAGGATGACGAACTGCTTTTTGATCTTGTTCCCGGCATAGCCCACATAGTGGACCGTGCAGCCGTGCTCCGCGAGTTCGTCGATATTCTTCTGCTGTTCAAAAGGTTCGATGCAGGCGATGTCCAGGGTCGTTCCCGCAGGTCTCGCGAGGATGACGTTTCGGACCAGCGAATAGACGCCGCCGAACCCCATATCGTCCACATTGACTTCGAGGATCTTTTTCATGAGCGGTTCACGAGCCTCCCCAGTCTGTTTTTCCGGGCCACCGGCAGTGCGGCGATGCCCGCTTTCCGGGCGCCGAGCAGGTCGGCTCCGATGCTGTCTCCGATGTGGATGAGATCGTTTTTCGAAAGATCGTACTCCTTCAGGACTTCGCCGAAGAGCTGTCCACTCCGTTTGCTGACGCCGTACTCATTGGAGACAAAGAGTTTTTCATAGCCCTCATAGCCGCAGCGGGCGGCCATGCCGGAGATGACTTCCGGCGGGAGGTACATGTCCGAGATGAGGAACACGGTCTTGCCGCGTCTCAGTGCCGCGTCGAAGACCGGTTTCATGGAGGCCTTGACGAAGCAGCCGTTCAGTTCCGAGCGGACTTCTTCGGTCTTCAGTTCCTCCGCGGTCTCGCGGTCGTACCCGGCGGCGATGAGCGCTTCATAGATGTCGTCGAGGGTCACTTCCCCGTTCGGGGCGGGGACCCGTGCCGCCCGTTCGGCTGCCATGCGGTCCGCCCGGAACTGCTCGCCTTTCCCGGCGCCAAGAACGATGTCCCCGACCCGCAGGAACACATCGACCGGCCGGTCGACGTCCCGTTCCAGGAGCGTGTCGAAGATGTCGAAACTGACCGCGCGGTACCGGCGCAGACAGAGGGTGTAGAGGAACGTCTGTAGTCTCATGACAGGGTCTCACTTTCGGAGGATATCGTAGATCTTGAAATACGGGAACGGGACCTTCAAGACCGACTTCATGAAGCCGGTCTTCCACACACTGTTGGACAGGTCGTGGACGAGTTCCTTCGGGCGGTACTTCCAGAGCGGCTTCTGTGCCACGAAGTACTGTTTCGTCCCGTCGACATTGTAGAAGAAAGAGAACAGTTTTACGCCGCGCAGCGTTGGCGACTTCCCGAACTCGATGAGGGGCATCGCCCAGTCTCTGAGGGCTCTGACCTTTTCGGCAGACGGGTCGTCTTTGGCGAACGCCACGAAGTCGAGCGCGCCCTGCTGCCATTCTCTGATGAAGCCCTGGATGCGTTCATCGCCCTCGTATTCATAGGCGGCGCAGACGGGCACGACGGCGCCGTTCTCCCGGACATAGCCGTCCGTCGAACCTTCGAGGCTCTGGAACAGCTTTTCAAGCCCGCCGAAGAAGCACAGGAGGCTCTTGCGCAGGGTGAGGTCGTCTTTGTTGTAAAGGTACCCTTCCGCCGACCCGGTGACCGGGTTCTCGGGGTTCATGCCGACGTAGAAGCCGGAGACCGTGAGGTCTCTCCCGCTCAGGCGGGCGAACTCCTCGAGCGCGTACTGCATGCTGCCGATCCATCCGATGTCCACGATGGCGACCCGGCCGGTCATACCGATGGCGTCGAGGTACGCTTCCAGGAGGTCGTACTGTTCCCGGGACTTGCGGGCGATGTCCTCCGCGAGCAGGTCGTACACGTGCTTCGCGGTCTCGTTTTCCGAGAGGTCGTTCCAGGGCAGATCCTGTGTGAGGTCGAACCCGTACCGGTCCGCGACCGCGGCGCGTTCTGCCTCGCCGTAGCCGTAATAGTCGAGGAGCCGGCCCACGGAGATGAAGTTCTCGTAGGTCAGATAGCGGAGGGACTCCCGGAAGCCGTCGCACTTCCAGAGAAGGCTCTGGCGCAGGCTCTTGCGGGAGAAGTAGACATATTTGGTTTTCGGGAGATCCGGTTCGAGGAGTTCGAAGGCTTTCTGCATCATGTAGCCGTCGCGGGAGAAGAAGAAGACATTCGTGAGTCCCTCTTCCGCGAGCCGGCCGGAAAGCCACTTCGTGAATCCATACAAAAAAGGTCCGAAATATTGAAACCCGAAGGTAAAATACTCAGACCTTTCCATGACGGAAACTGTTTCGGATCCCCGTGCCACGGTGCGTGCGACCGCGTTCTTCATGGAAATCACCTTTGATCAGAAACTGTTTTCGTAGCGTTTGTGAAGGAACTTGGCCGACAGGAACGCGATGCCCTTTTTGACCCAGTTGACCTTTTCGGTGTAGATGCAGGGCAGTTCACAGATGTCGGACTTTTTGAGGACGCCGGTCTCCAGCTGGTGCTGCAGCCAGACGTTGAAGATGATCTCGGACACTCTGCCGTAGAAGCGGCCCTGGTAGAACGAGAGTTCCGCTTCCTGCGCTTTCAGCGCGTCTTCCAGACGGAAGAGGATGTTGAAGACCCAGCTGCAGTAATCGTTCATGAGTTCGCGGTCCATGACGCACATGTTGAACATGTAGCCGGAGCGCTGGTCCATGACGGTATCGAAGTCTCCGAGGTAGTCCGGGCAGACCGCCTCGATGATCTTGCGGGTCTCATCGAGGTGCTCCGCGTAATGGGTGTGCGCGTAATGCGAATAGAGGGTCTCGATGTAATAGTTCCGGCGGGTCGGGACCAGGACGCGGTGTTTCTCGAACAGGCGCTCTGCCTCTTCCCCGGTCAGGATGGTCTCGTACAGGTCCTTTGCCTTCGTCTTCTTCGGCGAACCGAAATAGCGGCGGTAATGGACGAGGCCGAGGTGGTCCGCTTCCAGGTTCTTCCAAGCCCAGTAGAGACCGGTCAGTTCGCAGAAATGCGGATTTTTCGCCGAGATGTTTTCCCCGGTGTTGTCCTTCATGAAACCGAGGTCGACGGGGTTCCCATCCGCGTCTTTATTGCAGGCCGCGCCCACCTGTACCGGGACATAGACCGGGTCGTCCGGCATGCGGTACTGCTTGTGCGCAGCGATGATGATCTTAGTTGCCATAGAATATCTCCCAAGGGTATTGCGTGTTTGTCGAAACGTCAGTCGCCGGTCTTGCCGGAGGCGATGGACCGGTCCATCTCGAACTGCTGGACGAGAAGACGGACGTTCTTTTTGTCGAGCAGGAAATTCTGCCCGAAGGGGTTGATGATGACGCCGAACAGTTTGTCCGCCGCCAGGCTGGAGCTCAGGATGTTGTAGATGCTGTCTGTCATGCAGTACAGCTCCGGTCCGCCGGACGAGACCTGGTTCTTCGACGTGAAGATCGGCAGGAGAAGGTTGCCTTCGCTGTCGTTGATGCACTGGACCTGGACCGCGTCGGCGCTGGAAGAATACTTCAGCGACTGGCTCGGCGCCTGGACCGTGATGAGGGCCACTTCGTCTTTTCTCAGAAGGGCTGCGATCTCATCGAGCACGGGCTGCGGTTCCATTTTGCCGCTGCCGGACTTCACGTAGAACTCCGAGATGGCGAACTCCAGGTTTTTGAGGCCTTTCAGGACTTCATCGGGGTTATAGTAGACACTCTCTTCCCACCCGGGCAGCGGTGTGCCGGAGTGGTCGAGATAGAATCGGCGGAACTTGAAGACGGTGGCGGAGAGGTCCGGAGCGAGCCGGGCAAGCGCGTCTTTCTCCACCTGTTCCGGGATGCCGTAGTAGGCTTCCGCGATGGCGCCGGCCATGCAGGCGATGGTGTCGCTGTCACCGCCGATGGAGACCGCTTTGCGGAGGACGTCGACGAACCCGTTGCCTTCGAGGAATGCCGTGATGGCTTCCGGGACCGAGCCCTGACAGGTCTCGTCCATCTTGTATCCGGGCCGGATCTGTTTCAGGGTCCGGGTGAGGTCATAGCCGAACGCTCTCGACAGGTACGCGCGGATGTCGTCTTTCGGCAGGCGGAGCCTTGCCAGGAAGATGGCGGCCGCGACGGCCTGGGCGCCTTTGATGCCTTCCGGATGGTTATGGGTGACGCGGGCGGTGAGTTCGGCCGCGTGAAGGGTCTCTTCGAGCGTGCGGTACAGCCAGCCGGCCGCCGCGACGCGCATGGCGCTGCCGTTGCCGAAACTGTTGTAGGCTTCCGCGGTGTCGACCAGCAGCCAGGCCTGGAACATGCCGCCGTAGCCCCGTCCGGGGTAGTTGCGGCCGAGTGCCCTCATCTGCATGGTCAGCGCATTTTCGATGATGTCGTCGTCCGCGCCGTAGGTGTCCATCAGCGCTCTGGCGACGGCGACCGTCATCACAGTGTCGTCCGTGAAGACCGACTTGTCGGTGAACAGCGGGAAATTGGTCGTCTTGATATTGTTCTCATCGAATTCGTAAGGAGAACCGACGATATCTCCAATGATCGCACCCAGCATAGTCTTTGCCTCCAGGGATTCTAATAGTGTTAACTAAGTAATCATAACATATTTAAAGGCGATTTACCACCTTCGGTCAAAAATGTCAGCCGGTGACCCGAAACTGTGTTTCGTGAGGTTCGACCGGGATCTCGCGCATGTACTTCTCTTCGATGCGGATCCATCGATCGCCTTCGAGCGTGTCGATGAGCTGATAGATCTTGACGATCGGGCCCTGCAGTTCCATGACGACCGAGCCGTCATACTCATTGCGGACCCAGCCGGTGAGGCCCAGGTCATGGGCGATCGTCTGAGCGCGCCAGCGAAAGCCGACGCCCTGGACGCGGCCTTTGAAGGAGATGTAGTAGCGGACGATACTGGCTGCCATAGGAAAGCCCCCTTTTGGTTGGTAAGGGTATTATACCATAAAAAAAGCCCTGCGCGGAGACGGTGGGATTCGCTCTCCCTTAGTTCGTTCTGACCTGGAGTTTTCTGTCGAGCTCCGCTCGACCGGTGGGATTCGACGCGTTTTCCTTCGGAAACCGCTTCGAGTTGCTGCCGCAACTCCCGCACCTGCAAACATGCCACTGGCATGTTTGCTTAACGGCGCGGCCTAAAGGTTCGAATCCCACGCAGCAAAAAAAGAAGGACACCGCAAGGGTGTCCTTCTTTTTTGGCGGAGACGGTGGGATTCGAACCCACGTGCCGGAGTTACCGGCAAACTGATTTCGAGTCAGCCCCGTTATGACCACTTCGATACGTCTCCGTATTGCCAATGTATTCTAGCAGAGAGGACAGCCCTTTGTCAATTGGCTTCTACCACATTGACGGGCTCCTTCTCGAGCCAGCAGAACACGTTGCTGAGGACCACATCGACCAGCCGCTGACGGGTCTCCTTCGGGGCCCACGCCACATGCGGTGTGATGATGCAGTTCTCGACATCGAGCAGGACCGAGCCCTCTTTCATGGGCTCTTCCTCGATGACATCGACGGCCGCTCCGGACAGGTGCCCGCTCTTCAGCGCGGCGGCCAGAGCCCGTTCGGACACGATGGGCCCGCGGGCCGTATTGATAAAGAAGGCGCCCTTCTTCATTTTGGCGAACGTCTTCTCGTTGAACAGATGGTGCGATTCCTCGTTCAGCGGACAGTGCACCGAGACGATGTCCGATTCCGCGAGGAGCGTGTCGAGGGGCACGAACTGCGCCAGACCGTCTCCCGAGTACCCGGACAGGAACGACCGGGACGTGGCGAGGACATTCATGCCGAAGGCTTTGGCGATGAGCGCCACCTTGCTTCCGATGCGTCCGTAGCCGACGAGACCGATGGTCTTGTGGGCCAGTTCCGCCGTCGGAAAACAGAATTCGGAGAAGTTCCCGGAACGGATCCATCCTCCGTCCTTAACGAAGTCGTTGTAGTCATGGACCCTTGCGTAGTGCTCCAGCAGGAACGCGAACACCTGCTGCGCCACCGCGTCGGAGGAATAGGACGGCACGTAGGTGACGACGATGCCCCGCTTCTTGCAGGCGGTGAGGTCGATATTGTTGTACCCGGTCGCGCACTCGCCGACATAGCGCAGTTTCGGCGCGGCAGACAGGAGGTCCTCATCGACATTCACCTTGTTGACAAAGAGAATATCGGTATCGGCGAGCTCAGCCTTCAACTCCTCCCGCGTCGGGTGGTCGAGGGTGACGAGGTCTCCGATCGTCTCGAACCCGGACATGTCGATGTCGCCGCGGGTCAGCGTATTGTATTCCGGCATAAGAACTTTCATGGGTATGTCCCCTTTCCGTAAATCGCCTAAAGACTATCACAAACGGCCTCTTCCGTCAAACGTCGTTTCATTGACTTCGACTATTTAATTGTTTATAATCATGAAAACTCTTTGAAGGAAGTACAGTTTTATGTTTGTCGATATTGCGAAGATCACGGTCACCGCCGGCAAGGGCGGCAACGGAGCCGTTGCGTTCCACCGTGAGAAATATGTCGCCAGCGGCGGGCCCGACGGCGGAGACGGCGGCAGAGGCGGGAACATCGTCTTTGTGGTCGACAACTCGCTCGCCACCCTGTCGGACTTCCGGTACAAGCGGAAGTACAAGGCGGAAAACGGCAAGGACGGCCGCGGCAACAAATGTAACGGAAAACGGGGCCAGGACCTCTACATCAAGGTCCCGAAGGGCACCATCATCCGGGAAGTCGAGACGGACACCATCATCGCCGACATGTCCGATGAAGAGGAATTCATCGCGGCCCGCGGCGGACGCGGCGGCTGGGGCAACCGGCACTTCGCGACCCCCACGAGACAGGCGCCCCGCTTTGCCAAGGACGGCGCTCCCGGCGAAGAATGGGAGCTGCAGCTCGAACTGAAACTGCTCGCGGACGTCGGACTGCTGGGCTTTCCCAACGTCGGCAAATCGACGCTCATCTCGGTCGTCAGTGAAGCCAAGCCCATCATCGGCGACTACCACTTCACCACCATCGTCCCGGTCCTCGGCGTCGTCTCCATGGGCGAAGGCAAGTCCTTTGTCATGGCGGACATCCCCGGGCTCATCGAAGGCGCGGCGGAAGGCATCGGTCTCGGCCATGAGTTCCTGCGCCATGTCGAGCGCTGCCGGATGCTCGTCCACATCGTCGACGTGGCCGGTTCCGAAGGCAGAGACCCCATCGAGGATTTCAAGGCGATCAACGCCGAGCTCGAGAAGTTCAACCCGGAGATGACCGGGCTGCCGCAGATCGTCGCCGGCAACAAGATCGACATGGCTTCCGACGAGCAGATCGAGGCGTTCCGTTCGTACGTCGAGGGACTCGGTTACGAGTACTTCAGCATCTGCGCCCCCATCCGGGAAGGAACACAGGAGCTCATCAACGCGGTCGCCGCGAAGCTCGACACCCTGCCCCCCATCAAGCGGTATGAGACGGCGGAGATCCCGCTCGAAGCCCTTGAGAAGAAGCAGGACAACGGCTTCACCATCCGCGTGGAAGACGGCATCTACATCGTCGAAGCCGAATGGCTCGTCCCCATCCTCTCGAAGATCGATTACGACGACTACGAGTCTCTCCAGTACCTGCAGAGAGTCCTCCAGTCGAGCGGGATCGACCAGGCGCTGCAGGACAACGGCATCGAGGACGGCGACACCGTCAGCCTCTATGACATCGAATTCGACTACGTGACATAAGGACTGGACTATGGACCGATTTTTGAACACCGAGACCGACCCGAACCTCCTGAGCCCGCTGGACCTCGCCTTCCTCGGCGACTGTGTCTATGAGCTCTTCGTCCGGGAGAAACTCGTCACCGAGGCGAACCGGCCGAACCGCGACCTCCATGCCGCGAAGGTCAAACTGGTCAACGCGGAGGCCCAGGAAGCGGCCATCAAAACACTCCTTCCCCATCTGACGGAGAAAGAGGCCGCGGTCTTTCGCAGAGGGCGCAATGCCCACACGAACCATACACCGAAGAACATGTCGAGCGCGAGCTACCACGCGGCAACGGGCTGTGAGGCCCTGTTCGGCTACCTGTACCTCGCCGGCGAGCTCGACCGTCTCCGGGAGTTTTTCGAGATATTTTACAATGGACAAGAGGAACGTTCCTCTATATAATAGTTTCCGTATTTTGACAATTCACTAAGGGAGGCGTGCACCCATGTCCGGACATTCCAAATGGAGCACCATCAAACGCAAAAAAGAAAAGACCGACAACGCGAGAGCGAAGGTCTTCACGAAGATCGGCCGCGAGCTGGCCGTCGCCATCCGCGAAGGCGGACCGGACCCTGACAACAACTCCAAGCTGAAAGACGTCATCGCCAAAGCCAAGGCTGCCAACATCCCGAACGACAACATCGAACGCGCCATCAAAAAGGCTGCCGGCGAGGACTCCAGCAAGGAATACGTCGAGAACGTCTATGAAGGTTACGGTCCGAACGGCATCGCCGTCATCGTCGAGACCCTGACCGACAACAAGAACCGCACCGCCGGCGACGTTCGTCACTACTTCGACAAATACGGCGGGAACCTCGGCCAGTCCGGCTGCGTTTCCTTCATGTTCGAGCGCTGCGGCGTCATCCTCATCGACCGCGAAGACGAAGATGAGAACGTCGTCGACGAAGACACCCTGATGGAAGCCGCTCTGGAAGCCGGAGCCGAAGACTTCCTCACCGATGACGATACAGTCTTCGAGATCCGCACCGCCATCCCCGACCTCGGCGCGGTCCGTGACAGCCTGGAGGCCGCAGGCTACAAATTCTCCACGGCCGAGATCCAGTACGTCCCGTCCACCTACGTCAAGCTGACCGACGAGGACGCGCTCAAGAACATGGCGAAGATGATCGAAATGTTCGAAGACAACGATGATGTCCAGAACGTCTGGCACAACTGGGAAAACCCGGAAGACGCCGAAGACCTCATCTGATCGAGACAAAACAAAAACGGTGTGTCCGGAGGGCACACCGTTTTGTTGTATAAGGCAGACTCTACCTGCTATGTATGTAAACCTGAGAAATGGGCGACTCAGGCTACACGCTTGGGCTCTTCGTTCCCGTTTCGGAGAACGGCATGGTTCCGTGCGTACTCGGCACTTCTGGCGATGCGCTCCCGCTCGTCCCATGCACGCTGTTCTGCTGCGCGGGAAGCGTAGTAAGTGGCGGAGTGGGCGGCAGCGGTCTCGCTTTTGGGAGCGAAGCGTGCTTTCATCTGTTCCCAGAGAGCGCGCTCAAAGTCGACGACTTTGTCTTCGTTGAGCCATCCGATGAGGAGAAGGACGATGGCGGTGAATTCGAGGATGGTTTTCAGAGCGAACATGTGATATACCTCCAATAAAGCCGAACAGGATTCGAACATTTGTTTTTCGTTACAAGTCAATTATACACGCCAACCGAACAAAGTCAACACTCTTGTTCTAAATTTTTTCGATGTGTCCTTTTTTACGGACACAAATCGCCAAAAAGGCCCTGTAATGGAACTGAAACCATTTGTAATTGGCTTTCTATCCCCTTTTATATTAGAATGATACTGGTATTTTACGTTTGTATGAAAGGAGCGCTTCCATGTCATACGAGAATCTTTGCATGAACTGCATGAAGGAAAAGGGCTCGTCGGAACAGTGTCCGCACTGCCATTTCCACAATGACTCTCTGCAGCTGCCCCCGTTCCTCCCCATGAGGACCATCGTCGGCGGCCACTATCTCGTAGGCGCTGTCACGGAGTCCAACGGCGACGGCACCACCTACATGGGATACGACACGCAGACGAAAACACCGGTCACCATCCGGGAGTTCCTGCCGGACACCATGGTCCGCAGAAGCTCGGACTCCTCCGCCCTCCTCGTACGGGAAGGTTCACAGGAGACCTACTACAGTCTGCTCAGCTCGTTCCTCGAACTCTGGGGAAAACTCCAGAAGATGAACGGTCTGTCCGCCCTCATCTCCGTGGTGGACATCTTCGAAGAGAACAACACGGCTTATGCCGTCAGCGAATATGTCGAAGGCGCCCAGTCCCTCCGGGACTATCTGCTGGCCGCCAAGGAGGGTTACCTGCCCTGGAAAGAGGCCCGGGTCCTGTTCATGCCCGTCCTGTCCACGCTGGCAACGCTCCATCAGAACGGCATCATCCACCGGGGCATCTCCCCCTCCACCCTCTACATCTATCCCGACCATAAAGTTCGCATCTCCGACTTCTCCATTCCGGAATGCCGCATGGTCAACGGCGGCCTCACGACCGAGGTGTTCCCGGGTTACACCCCCGTCGAACAGCTGGGCGTCCAGGCAGCCTCCGGCGCATGGACCGACATCTATTCCTTTGCCGCGGTCCTGTACCGTGTCCTCATCGGACGGGCGCCCATCGACGCCATGGTCCGCCTTGAGAACGACGAGATGATGATCCCGGCGAAGTTCGCCGACGCCCTGCCGAACCATGTGGTCGGCGCGCTCGTCAACGCGCTCCAGGTCCTGCCGGAAGACCGGACCCGGAACATGGACCGCTTCCGCGCAGAACTCTCCGCGTCTCAGGTCGCCGAGTTCGCCTCCGAATATGAGGAGGAGGAAAAGGCACGGAAACGTCAGAAGATGTACGCGCCCCACCCCATCGGCAACAAGGACGACACCCAGGAACTCAAGTTCAACCCGCTGCAGCAGCAGGCGCTGAACGACGGCTATGTCCGCACCCACCTCCATGAAGAGGAAGAGGACGAGGACGACCGGCCCCGCAGAGACCATACCGGCGGCACGGCCAAGACCATCCTCACCACGATCATGGTGGTCCTGCTCATCGCGGCGCTCCTCTTCGGCATCCTCTACGTCACGGTCCTGAAAGACCACTTCACGGTCGACCCGGGCGAGACGACCACGGTCACGCTGTCCTCCGATGTCAAAGTCGTGGAGGTACCGGACCTCGTCGGCAAGTACTATGCCGCCATCGAGCATTCGCCGCGCTACTCCTCGTTCACCTTCACCGAGGTCGAGCAGTACAGCGACGAGCCGTCCGGCAAGATCATCGCGCAGGACCTGAGCCCCGGCACCAAAGTGAACGAAGGCGCGAACATCGAGCTGACGGTCTCCAAGGGTCCGGAACAGATCACCATGCCAGAAGTCACCGGCAGCACCTATGACGACGCCAGCGCCCGGCTCACCGCGCTCGGGTTCAAGGTCAGCCGTTCCGACATCGCGAACGACGGCTCTCAGATCTCCGGCACCGTCAAGTCCGCGTCCCTGTCCGCCGGCACGCAGCACAGAAAGGGCACGCTCGTTGTCCTTCAGGTATGGGATGAACCAGAGACCCTGCCGACCGAGACGACCACAGAGGCCGATATCACCGAGCCTTCTTCCGAAGACCCGGACTTCTTCGGGACCCTGACCGGCGGAAACAACTGACCGACGGAACGAAATCAAAAAACCTCTCTGACGAATGTCAGAGAGGTTTTTCTGTTCACGGTATGGTTCAGCGGTCCTGGAAGGGCTTGTAGTCGCGTGCCGGGCAGATGTTCATGTATGCCGGGCGGATGATCTTGCCCTTGTTGATGATCTCTTCCATCCGGTGCGCGCTCCAGCCGGCGATCCTCGCGATGGCGAAGATGGGCGTGTAGAGTTCCAGCGGAAGGTCGAGCATGCTGTAGGCAAAGCCGCTGTAGAAGTCGACGTTGGCGCAGACGCTCTTCTGGGTGTTGCGTTTTGCGGTGATGAGTCCGGGGCCGATGCGTTCGATGCGCTCATAGAGTTCGAACTCGTCGGTGCGGCCCTTTTCGGCAGACAGCTCACGGACGAACTGCTTCAGCATGCGGGCACGCGGGTCGGACTTCGTGTAGATGGCATGGCCGAGGCCGTAGATGAGGCCTGCCCTGTCGAAGGCGTCGCGGTTCAAAAGCCGGTTCAGATAGGCGGCGATCTCGTCGTCGTCTTTCCAGTCTTTGACCACGGTCTTCAGTTCGTCCATCTGCTTGACGACCTTGATGTTCGCGCCGCCGTGGCGGGGGCCCTTCAGAGAGCCGAGGGATGCCGCGGTGGACGAGTAGGTGTCGGTGCCGGACGAGGTGACGACGTGGGTCGTGAAGGTCGAGTTGTTACCTCCGCCGTGCTCGGCATGCAGCACGAGCGCCATGTCGAGGACCTTGGCTTCGAGCGGTGTGAACTGGCTGTCCATGCGCAACATGTGCAGGATGTTCTCCGCCGTGGAGTATTCCTCGAGCGGCGGGTGGATGAAGAACGAGTCTCCATCGTGGTAATAACGGTAGGTCTGATATCCGTAAATGGACAGCTGCGGGAACAGTGCGATGAGTTCAAGGCACTGGCGCAGGACGTTCTCCGGGGTGCCGTCGTCCGAATGCTGGTCGTAGGAATAAAGGGTCAGGACACTGCGGGCCAGGGTATTCATCATGTCCTTGCTGGGCGCTTTCATGATGATGTCGCGGACGAAGTGGATGGGAAGCGTCCGGTAGCCCGCCAAAAGCTCCTTGAATTCGGCAAACTGTTCCTCCGTGGGAAGCTCGCCGAAGAGCAGAAGGTAAATGACTTCCTCAAAAGAGAAGTTGTTGTTTTTCGGGAATCCTTCGATGAGGTCTTCCACGTTGTATCCGCGGTAGCGGAGGATGCCGTCGACTTCGGTATCGACGCCGTCGATGACCTGGTGGCCCCAGACTTCGGAGATCTCCGTAAGGCCGGTCAGGACACCTTTGCCGTCCCGGTCACGAAGACCGCGTTTGACGTTGAATTTGGCATAGAGAGCCGGATCGATCTGACTGTTTTCCACAGACAGCTTCGCAAGTTCCTCTACCTGAGGCGGGATCGTGGAAAAATCTCTTGCGAAATCCATTGGCAGCCACTCCTTTCTATCGGTTTCTGCAAAGCAGAACGTCATTTTTTGCAAATAATAAACAAGGACTTGGGCGATTTACCCAAAGACAGGAATAATATTTTATCACATTATACTAAGATTATCAAGAGAAAGGGCGGGCATCCGGAAGGATGTCCGCCCGACAATTCTTGCAATTATTCTTCGATCAGGTTGCAGATGATCTTCATCAGGTCGATGTAGAAGTCCCGGTATTTGTCGGGGCGCTGGAGCACGCCGAGGTAGCCGAGAGAGTTGCCTTCCCAGATCGGCATCTGGTACCACTCGCCGGGGTAGCAGTCGTTCACGGAGCGGTAAGCCCGGACGGCCTCGGTGGAGGGGGCCAGAGTATTGTCGGTATTGATGAACCCGTCGTTCGGATGCAGGACCGGCGTTGCCAGCGGAGCATCGGCAAGATAATTCTTGTACGTACCGATGAGCGCCGCGGTGGGAGCCACGGGGAGGCCGCCGTGTTTCAGATCCGGCAGCGTGAGCTCGGGACGGTTCTCCTGAGCACGCCGGTAGGAC
The DNA here is from genome assembly GCA_017433225.1 of Clostridia bacterium. Classification (GTDB taxonomy): domain Bacteria; phylum Bacillota; class Clostridia; order Oscillospirales; family Acutalibacteraceae; genus RUG420. The sequence goes on along the minus strand of JAFRHS010000008.1, from coordinate 12,348 downwards.
TTGGACGTGAACGGGTTTTCATATTTGCGGATCTTCCGCTCGGGGAGAAGGCGGCCGTAGTCACGGGTCGCTTCTGCCGAGTATGCGAAGTAATAGGTGTCGGGGTTGGTTTCAAGACGCTTGTTGAAGTCCGCCATGCCGTCGAGACCCATCTCATAGAAGAGGTTCGTGCGGGACTTCTGGAGGTACTCATCCACGTCTTCTTCCGTGAAGTAATCTTCGCTCATCTTGAAACAGAGGCCTGCCATCTTTTTGGTGATGCCGGGCATCTTGTCTTCCAGCGCCTGGATGAGGGTCGTGCCGTCGTTGTTACCGGCGAGGGTGACGACCGCGTGGACCGCTTTGCCGTTGCCGCCGGCAAACAGCGGAGAGAGGTCTCCCCCTTCGGCCTGTTCTTTTTTCGAGCCGAATGCCATCAGGTAGGCGAGCATACGGGCGACGGGCGCGCCGAAGCCGTGGGCGATGAGCGTGACTTTCTTGAAATTGCCGAATTCGTTGGTCGTTCCCCAGTCGCCGACGAATCCTTCATAAGTCTTTCCGTAGCGGGGTCTGCCGTACCGTTTGGAATAGGCAGCACCGTAGTCGACCGTGCCGCCGGCGATCTGCGCATAGAGCTCACAGGTGCGCTCCCAGATGCCCGCGTTCGGGGTAAAGGAAGCCGTAAAGCAGTCGATGTCGAGGCTGCGGACCGTCTTGGCCACGCTGGCGGACATCGTGCCGAAATAGGGCACTACTTTCGACAATTTATTGTCGTCTCCGTAGCCCAGGACGCCCGGGACCAGGATGACCGGATAGGAACTTCTTTTATCGATCATTTCATTTCCCTCCAGAGTACTTGTTGGCATAAATATTCACTAGAAATTCTACCATTTTACCGCGCGACGTGTCAAACTATAATAGACGTTATTGATAAAATAATAGAAGTCGCTTATAATAAGGCGATTCAAAGACCCGGAAAGGCGGTGAGGACATGAAGGTCTATCTCCATTCACTCGGCTGCAAAGTGAACAAATACGACACCGAATCGCTGGCGGAGCAGTTTCGCCGCGCCGGCTTCACTCTGTCGGAAACGCCGGAGGGCGCCGATGTCTATGTCATCAGCTCCTGCACCGTGACAGCGGTCGCGGACCAGAAGTCCCGACAGGCCATCCGGAGATTCCGCCGCATGTCCCCCGACGCCTGCGTCGTCCTCAGCGGCTGCATGGTCCAGGCCTACCCCGACAAGGCGGCGTCCCTCGACGAAGCCGACATCGTCGCCGGGGTCCGGGACCAGGGAAAGATCATCGAATATGTGAACCGGTTCTTCGCCGAAAAAGCGCAGGAAAAGGTGCCGGAAAAAGTCCTCGACGTCCTCGCTCACGACCGGGACGAGACGTTCCAGAACGTCCCCATCGAGGAGTTCCTCGGCCGGACCCGGGCGTTCATCAAGGTCCAGGACGGCTGCAACCGCCGCTGTTCCTACTGCATCATCCCTGCCGCCCGCGGGCGGAGCCGTTCCCGCACACTCGAAGACCTCGGGGCGGAGCTCCGCGGGATCCAAGCGGCCGGCTACCGGGAAGTCGTCCTCGTCGGCATCAACTTCTGCTGCTACGGCCCGGACATCGGGAAGCACTTCACCGACCCCATCGAACTCGCCTGCAGCATGGGGTTCGACCGGGTCCGCATCGGCTCCCTCGAGTTCGACAACATCGGACCGGAAGCCATCGAAAAGATGGCGTCGTTCCCGAACTTCTGCCCTCAGTTCCACATCTCGCTCCAGAGCGGTTCCGACAACACGCTGCGTCGGATGTACCGCAACTACGACACGAAGGCCTACAAAGCCCTCTGTGACCGTCTGCGGGAGACCTTCCCGGACGGCACCATCACGACCGACATCATGGTGGGGTTCCCCTCCGAGACAGAGGAGGATTTCGAGGAGTCCATGGCCTTTGCCCGGGAGATCGGCTTCGAGAAGATCCACGTCTTCCCCTACTCGCCCCGCACCGGGACACCCGCCGCGGAACTCCGGCCGCAGATCGCCAAAGCAGTCAAGAAAGAGCGCTGCCGCCGCATGATCGAGGTGGGCGATGAACTGCGGATGGATTTCCTTAAGCGCCAGATCGGACGCGAGGTCGAGGTCCTCTGCGAGACCTTCGAAGACGGGCATGTCACCGGCTACACCATGAATTACACCCCGGTCCGCTTCCCCTCCGACCGTGACCTTCACGGCGAGCTGGTCACCGTTCACATCACGGGGGCAGAAAAAGAGCAGGATGCCTGTGTCGGCACCCTGCTGTCAGAGTAAAACGTTATAACATGACGATCTCGTCGGAGTACTCGGTCCCGCACGGCAGGATCCGGGGCGTCGCGAGGTTATAGAGATTCGTCGCCCGGCATTCCAGTTCAAAGGTGTGCCGGGCTTTTTCATCGAGTCCGGCAATGGCGGCGGGTTTCGTGATGATCGGCAGAGCAGCCGTCTCCTTTGCCGCCTTCAGGATCTCGAGGCCGCGGTCGTTGAACCCGAGGACACGCAGGTACGGGACCTCCTCCCGGTCCTCCGGCAGGATGCCGAGGTAGAGAGCGGTCACGATGCGGCGGATGCGGGAATGCGTATACCGCTTCGTCTTGACGATATCGTAGAGCTCCTCGAGCGACGTGGCGCTCTGGATGGCGTTGTAGATCCGGTTTTCCAGACCTTCCGAGACGTCCGGCGCCTTCCGGATGTCCTCCGCGGTCAGCATCCGCAGGCGGGACAGGATGGCCCGTTCGCTCTCCTCGACCCGGACCGGCGCCCGGCCGACGCCGACCATCCGTTTGAACTCGACCTCCGTAGTCGCGGGCATGAAATCGAACGCCCGTTCATCGCCCCGCTCGAGCAGGATGCGCAGCATGGAGGCGCTGGCGAACTCGTCGGTGGCGGTCAGTCCGTCGTGTCCGGACCCGACCCGTTCCATCGGTTCCACGGCCAGCCCGCTCCCCCGGCGCTCGAGCTCCTTCAGATATTCGACCGCCAGGATGTTGTTCGGGCCCTCCAGCACATCGGCGATGTCGGCGCCGTAAACGCTTCGGACGGCATAGGCTCTGGCGGTGGGATAGCTCACGCCGCCGGAGAGCTCGGTTTTGATGAGTTCATCGACCTTCGGGTCGGTGACGGCCGCCGCCGCTTTTTTCAGCAGGGCGAGGTCTTCGCACTCTGCGCCGAAGCTGAGAGCATCGACACACCCGAGCGCGTCGAGGACCGAGACGCCGCCGCGGGCGAAGACTTCTGCCGTGGCGACCGCGAAAGGCACCGGCAGTTCGAGGACGAGATCGACCCCGCCCCGGATGGCGGCCGCCGCCCGGGCGCGTTTGTCCATGATGGCAACACTGCCCCGCTGGACGAAATTGCCGCTCATCGCCGCGACGATATGGGTGGCTCCGTTCTCCCGGCAACGGTCGACCAATGCTTTGTGACCGTTGTGGAACGGATTGTATTCTGCTACGATGCCTGTGGTTTTCATAAAAAAGTGCCTCCTGTGAGAGATTTCCTGAAAGAAATCGTCAATTCTATTGTAACGGACGTAGAAAAGTTAGGCAATTTATTTTATAATGGACAGCGAATAATGGATTTGGAAGGAGAACTCTATGAAAATCCTCGTCATCAACTGCGGCTCCTCGTCGCTCAAGTATCAGCTCATCGACATGAACGATGAATCGACCATCGCCTCCGGTCTTTGCGAGCGCGTCGGCCTCGACGGCAAGATCACCGCGAAGGCAAAGGGACAGAAGGTCAGCTTCGACGTTTCCATGCCCGACCACACCACCGCGTTCTATGAAGTCAAAAAGATCCTCACCGAGGGCGACCTCAAGGTCATCGACTCCCTCGACGAGATCGCGGCCATCGGCCACCGGATCGTTCAGGGCGGCGCCCTCTACAAAGAGAGCTGCCTCGTCAACGAACAGGTCAAGGCGGACATCGACATGCTCAGCGACCTCGCCCCGCTCCACAACCCGGCGCACATCCAGGGCATCAACGCCGCGGAAGACGTCTTTGGGAAAGACGTCCCGCAGGTCGTCGTCTTCGACAACGCGTTCCACAGCACCATGCCGCCGAAGGCGTACATGTATCCCCTGCCCTACGAATACTATGAGAAACATGCCATCCGGAAGTACGGCGCGCACGGCACGTCTCACCGCTATGTGAGCAAGCGCCTTTCCGAACTGCATCCGGAGTTCAAAAAGGTCATCATCTGCCACCTCGGCAACGGTTCTTCCATCACCGCGGTCAAAGACGGCAAGGTCATCGACACCTCCATGGGTCTGACCCCGCTCGACGGCTTCATCATGGGTACCCGCACGGGCGCCATCGACCCCTCCGCCGTCACGTTCCTGATGCAGAAGGAAGGCCTGACCCCGGCCGAGACCGACACCATCATGAACAAGAAGTCCGGCTTCCTCGGCATCTCCGGTGTCTCGTCCGACATGCGTGACGTCGAAGAGGCGGCCGCGGCCGGCAACGAACGTGCACAGCTCGCTCTCGACATCTTCTACTATGAAGTGCCGAAGATCATCGCCTCCTACATCGTCGCCCTCCAGGGTCTCGACGCGCTGGTCTTCACCGCCGGCATCGGCGAGAACGGCTGCAACGTCCGCGAAGGCATCTGCAAAGAGCTCGAATGCCTCGGCATCAAGATGGACTACGAGAAGAACGACGGCATCCGCGGCAAGGAAGTCCGCCTCGACGCCGAAGGTTCCACGGCGGCCATCTTCATGCTCCCCACCAACGAGGAACTGATGATCGCGAGAGATACCAAAGAGATCGTCGAAGCATTATAAGCCGTCCAAAACAGACAAAATCGAAAAGACCTCCTGATCTCTCAGGAGGTCTTCTTTTTCTGTCGTTCAGCTCTGCGGCGCGCCGCTCGCACTGTTGTCGTCCGCCTTGTCGAACCCCTCGGTGCTCTCCTTCATGAAGAGGACCTTGATGGTCATGAAGATGAGGCGGATGTCCGTCCGGAGGCTGTAGTTCTCGATGTAGAAGAGGTCGAGTTTCAGCTTGTCGTAGGACGTCGTATTGTACTTGCCGTAGACCTGGGCATAGCCTGTGAGGCCGGCCTTGACTTTGAGGCGGTACGCGAATTCGGGCATCTCCTTCGTGTACTTCTCCACGTGCTCGACCCGTTCGGGACGGGGACCGACGATGGACATGTCGCCTTTCAGGATGTTGAAGATCTGCGGCATCTCGTCGAACCGGATGGCGCGGATGACCTTGCCGATCGGCGTGATGCGATCGTCGTCCGAGACGGCCGGGCGGGACTTTCCGTCGGCCTCGGCGTTCGGGATCATCGAGCGGAACTTGATGATGTCGAAGACCTTGCCGTCCTTCGTGACACGGGCCTGTTTATAGAAGACCGGGCCCTTGTCGTAGGCCTTGATGGCGATGGCCGTGATCAGCATGAACGGGCTCGTGAGGACGAGGGCGATGAGGCTCAGGAGGATGTCGACGATCCGCTTCAGGACCTTCTGCTCGAAGGTGAGGCCGGTGTTGCGGCAGAGCAGCAGCGGCGTGTCGAACACATGGAGGTTCTCGCCGGAGCGGATGATGATGTCGGAGACTTTCGGCGTCACATAAGTGCGCTTGCCGTTGTCGTAACAGTACTTCAGGATGTCGTTGCGCAGGGAGCCCGGGATATCGCAGATGATGGCGCCGTCATAGGCCATGATGCGTTCCTTGATGTAATCGTACCCCTGGTCGATGTTGACCGCTTCACAGATGATGAACCGGTCGTCTCTCGCGGACATCTTCCGCACGAGGCTCGTCGCCGAGTGGTAACTGTAGACGATGACGAGGTGGTACGGCGGGTACAGTTTGCGGTAAACGATGGCGGCGAGGTACGCCCAGATGAGGATGATGCCCATCTGCACGAGGAACAGGATGAGGACCGGCGCCACGGCCACCATCTTTCGGGCGACAAGGCTCATGATGGCATACATGATGGCGTCGACCAGCAGGGTCGTGATGCCCTGGGAGTAGACGATGTCACTGACCCGGTAGAGGTCGATCTTCAGAGCACCGTAAACGCGCGACAGCACATACTGCAGCACGAAGTACAGCGTGAAGATGAGGTAGTTGCCCCTCCGGAAGAATGCCCAGATGATGCCGACATTGATGTGGTTCACCCAGGTGTATCCGAACGCCACCGTCAGTGACAGAAGGATCATGATGGAAAGGGTGAACATGATCATTTTGCGGAATTCATCCGCTCTGGTTTTAGGTTTCATAAGAGCCTGCCTTTCCCTGTCCGGACCCCTCGGCGATCGACTTCGAGACCACCGCAGTCATGACCTGTGTTGCCGCGTCGGTCTCCTCCGGCCGGGAGGAGAATTCGCAGCCGCAGTAGTTCTGCCGGTACAGGCAATATTCTCTGGAAAGTTCAATGGACTTCTTGTAGCCGTCCCGCTTTTTGAAGTCGGACGGCAGGAACGGCACGCCGGTCTCGCCGGCCAGTTCCTGTCCGATGCGGTTCAGCACCTGCGCGTTTTTGTGCGGGCTCACGGTCAGGGTCGTGCAGAACCAGTCGTAGCCGCCGGCCCTTGCCGTCTCCGCCGCTTTGCGGAGCCGCTGTTCAAAACAGATGGCACATCGCGCACCGCCTTCCCGGTCCTCTTCATGTCCCGCCACCCGGTCGAGGAAGGACAGGTGGTCGTAGGGTTCGTCGAGGTACCGGATGTTCCGGCCGTGGACGTTCATCCGGTCGATGAGGCCCTTTTGCACGTCTTTCCGGAGTTCGTATTCCTCCTCCGGGTCGATGCAGGGGTTGTAGTAAAGGACCGTGATGTCGAACCACTGAGCCAGATAGTCGAGCACATAACTGGAGCAGGGACCGCAGCAGCTGTGGAGCAGGAGCGTCGGGCGCCCGCCCGTTTCCTCCAGGTCGGAAAGGATGCGGTCGAGTTCCAGCTGATAATTCGTTTTCATGTTACAGAGCGTACTGTTTCGCCACCGCTTCCGCCGTTTCGCGGACCGCTTCCCGGACGTGGTGCGGAGACACGACCTGCATCTTCGTCCCAAACTTCAGGACCCAGCCGATGAAGCCTTCGCTGGTGGCCGCCTCGACCCGGACCGTGAACGTGTCGTCGTCCGCGTCGATGATGGCGAGCCGGTTTCCGAAGAGGTCGGCGATGGTGTCATAAAGCTCATGGGCACAGCGCAGTTCGACGACTTCAACGGTCCCCGAGAAGCCCTCGAAGATCTTGGAACTGTAGTCGGCAGTGTCGAATTTTTCGCGGTATTCGGACACTTCGGAGACCGGGCGGACGGGTTCCTGTTCGAGGATGTCGACCCGTTTGATGCGTTCGATCCGCAGGTGCAGAAGGTTGTCGTACTTTGCGTTGTTACAGATGAGGTAGTAATGGTCGTTCAGCCAGATCATCGCGTAAGGCGAGACGGTCATGATCCGGATCTCGTTGCGGACGGCCGAACCCTCTTCCAGACGGCGCCGTTCATAGGTGACCTTCACGCGGCACTTCCGGTCGATGGCCTCGGCCAGCTCGTTGATCCGGTAGTAAATGGCGTCGTTGTCGGTCTTGTTCCGCTGGTCGATGTACACCTGTTTGCGGAAATTCTCCCGCTGGTAGATGGACAGGTTCTTCTCGAGCTTCGAGATGAGTTTCCGGCTGTTTGCCTGGGAGATGAAGCTCGCGGACTGGACCGCGTCAGCGATGAGCCGCAGTTCCACCGGTTCGAATTCCCGGTCTCCGAGGAAGAATCCCTTCTTCGGCGTCGACGTCTTGACGATGTCGAGGTTGTACTGACGCAGGACCTCAAGGTTGGCGTAGATGGATTTCCTCTCCGCCCCGACGCCCCGGTCGTCCAGCTCTTTGCAGATGTCTGCGGCGGACATGGGATGGTCCTCGTCGGTCTGTTCCCGAAGGATATCCATGAGGTAAAGCGTTTTGAGTTTCGAGTCGGCACGTCCCGGCATAGGCTTCTCTCCTTTTTGACATGCTGTATTTGTTTCAGTGTACCACGTTTCGTTTTCAAAGTCCATAAAGTCGTACACTTTCCCCTCCCCGTCGGCGATTGACTTTTCCCTCTGAAAAAGGGATAATAATACCCGTTCAACCGAATATGCACCTATGGTGGAATTGGCAGACACGCCAGATTTAGGATCTGGTGCCGCGAGGCGTGCAGGTTCAAGTCCTGTTGGGTGCACCAAAAAAGAAGGAGTCTGATGGACTCCTTCTTTTTTGCTGCCCGACAGGGGTCGAACCCTTGGGCTGGAGCGTCAAGAAAACAATTCTGTAAGGTGCGCCTTCCGCTCTCTGTTTATTTTTGCCAAAAGGTTCACGAAATGTCCGTATAATATATTGAATTGAACCATAAAAAATGTTAAATTTATAATGATATGATGGTTTGACCAGACACGTGCGTGTCCCGGGAGGACCCATCGTTCTGGGTAAGGGAGGTTATTTTATGAGCAATGAACATCCGACGACCATTCTCGCGCTGGTCGGAAAGGGCGGTGTCGGCAAGACATCTCTCTCCGCGCTGACCGTCAAACTGTTGTCGGAGCATCATCCGGACAAAAAGATCCTCGCCATCGATGCGGACCCCGCCGTCGGTCTTGCGACCGCGCTGGGAGTCGATGTCACATCGACGGTCGACGACATCCGGAAGTCCTTCGTCACCACGGTGGAAGACGGCAACACCAAAGCTGCGGTCGAACTCCTGGGCGAAGCCAAATATCAAATGTTCGACGCGCTGGTCGAGATCGGAGACAACATCTCCTTCCTCGCCATCGGCAGACCGGAGAGCGCAGGCTGCTACTGCAAGGTAAATGCCTACCTCAAGGAAGTCATTTCCATGATCGCTGACCATTTCGACTACGTCGTCATCGACGGCGAAGCCGGGATCGAGCAGGTCAATCGCCGCGTCATGGAGAAAGTGACCCATCTGGTCCTCGTCTCGGACGCCAGCAAGAAGGGCCTGCAGGTGGTGCAGACCATTCACGACGTCGCGCGCGAACTCGTCATGTTCGACAAAGCCGGTCTCATCGTCAACCGGATGCCGGACATGTCACTCAAGGATTCTTTGGACACCGGTACGCTGGATCTTCTGGCTGTCATCCCGGACGACAGAGAGATGGCGCTCTCCGACATGAGCGGACGGAGCGTGTTCGAACTGCCGAGGGATGCCGCGGTCCATAAGGGAGCGGAAGAAGCTCTCACCAAGTTAGGTATTTTATGAGGAGGTATTTATGAAGGATCTCAAACACCTGTTCACCCTGGAACGTCTCCTGGACGATGTCGACAACGAACTCGTCCGCAAGGCGCAGGAAGACGGCCGCAAATGTATCGGTAACATTTGCTTCCAGACTCCGGAAGTCCTGATGGACCTTCCGGGCACGTTCACCATCCGGCTCCGGGCCCCGCGCTCCGGTTCCATGGATATGGCGACCTATTACATGACCAGTTTCCTCTGCGAGTTCTCGAGAGCCATTCTCGAGCGCGCCATCGAAGGCGGCTTCGAGTGCCTCGATGCCCTCGTTGCTCCCGACGGCTGCACCATGATCAACCGCTGCGTCGAGAACATGGAACTGCTCAATACCATGCCGAAGGAAAACTTCTACTATCAGTACCTGGAAGTCCCCATGAAGGACGACGACAACGGTCTGAACCTGTATGTCTCCGAGTGCCGCAAGAAGATCCTGCAGCCGCTCCATGACACCTTTGGCATCGACATCTCCGACGATGCGCTTCGTACGGCTGTCGAAAACTACAACAAAGTCTGCCGCGTCATCAATGAGATCGGCGACTACCGCAAAGAGGACAACCCGCGGATCACCGGGTATGAGTTCCACCTCATCACCATGGCGAGCCACGTCTGCCCGAAAGACCTTCTCCTCCCCATTCTGGAAGAGACCCTCGAAGAGCTCAAGACCCGTGAGCCCGACGAGAAACCGCCGTACCGCGCCCGTGTCGCCGTCGTCGGTTCCGAGATCGATGACATCGACATGATCAAGCTCATCGAAGAGTCCGGCGCTCTGGTCGTCGCAGACCGTTACTGCTACGGTTCTCTCCCCGGAAGAATGGAGATCCCTCTGAACGACGAAGAAGACGTCCTGACCCAGATCTGCCGTCATTACATGACGTCGAGCCAGTGCCCGCGTCAGATGAACTACAAAAAAGTCCAGAGCCGGAAAGACTACATCGCGAAGATCGCGAAAGAGTACAAGGCCGACGGCATCATCTTCGAACAGATGAAGTTCTGCGACCCCTGGGCATATGAACGCGTCACCGGTTCGTTCGACCTCAGAGAGAAATTCAACTACCCCGTTCTGACCATCGACCGTCCGTATACCGTCGGTATCTCCGGACAGCTTCGGACCCGTGTCCAGGCATTCGTCGAAAGCGTCGAGATCAAGAAGATCCAGGGAGGGAAATAATATGGGAAAAGCTATTGGATCCGAACGCCTGGGCGATCTCTACAAGCCCGGCGGAAAAACCAGAAAACGCCGTGAATGGCGCGGTGTCCAGGACACGTTCTACGATTACACCCGCTGGCTCGGTATCATGAAAATGCTCGCGACCTACCTGGTCCGTCCGCATTTCCTGAAAGGCTTCCTGCGCTATCGCTGGATGCTGAACTACATCGCCGTTCCTCACATGATCGACAAGCATACGGCCGGTCTTCGCGGCAACCACCTGAAGATCGCCCACGAAGAGTATGACCTCGTTGCGGAAGACGTCGCGAAGCTGCTCAACACGGCCTTCAAAGCCGACAAGTACTGCGGCAACGATCAGGAACTCTCCAAGCGCATCGTCGTTCTTGACGAGAACGAGATGTTCACCATCATGTGCGGTTTCCGGAACCTCAAAGCCATCTCCTGGGAAACGGCTGCCGTTTACGTCTCCGTCCTTCTTCAGGGCGACGGCGTCACCCATTACCTCGATGTCATCCAGGAAATGGGTATGCCCGGTGACGTCTGCCCGATGCCCGCTGCAGAAGCCGGCGTCGTGGTCGACGACGACATCCCGATCTTCGGTGCCTGCGCCGTTCAGTGCAACACCACCTGTGACGGCTCCCTGATGGGCAACGGCATCATGGCCCGCCGCTATGAAGAAGAGGGCATCCCGACCTTCCAGATCGCCGCTCCTCTCCGTCATACGGAAGACGGCGTCCAGGAGTACGCCGCTCAGGAGATCCGCAACGCCATCAAATTCATCGAAGACAACACCGGTGAAAAATGGGATTGGGATTTCTACTTCGAGAACATCAAACGCTTCAACGAAGAGAACCGCCTTCGCTACAGCTGGATGGAAATGTCCAAGACCGATACCCCGCAGGTCATCGGCGCGAACCTTGCCCTCTATGCTGAGACCACTTACATGGCGATCGCCGGCCGTATCCAGGACTTCCTCGATGCCGACCGCCGCATCACCAAGTACGCTCAGGAATCCTTCGCCAGAAAAGAGATGCTGGTCCCCGAGTACCGCCACCGCGCGATCATCTGGGGCGTCCAGTCTCAGTACTACACGGACTTCCTTCCGTGGCTCCAGAACTGCTGGGGCATCCTGCCGCTCGTCGACATGCTGAGCCTTGTCTACTTCGATGAGGTCTCCGAAGACGACCCCGAGCAGGCCATCTACGACATCGCAAAACTCTATCAGGAAATGATCATGAGAAACCGTACCCACGGCGGTTACGAAGTCCTTCTCGACGACCTGTGGCGTTTCTGCGACTACTACAATGCCGACATGGTCATCCTCTGGGAGCACATTTCCTGCAAAGCCCTCGACGGTATGCACGGTCTCTTTGAGCAGAGAGCCCGCGACAACGGCATCAAGCTGGTCTGGGTCAACCACGACCTCATGGATCCGCGTGTCGTTCCGCGTCAGTCCATCCGTGACGACGTCAACCGTTACATGCGTGCGGTCCTCCAGGAAGAGCCGCTCGATCCGTCCCTCGAGGTCCTCGACGACGAGAACATGTGGTAATAACAGGAAGGAGTTATCAACGTTATGAAATATTATGGCGGATGCGATGTAGGTTCCACCTACACGAAAGCAGTCATTTTAGATGAGACCGGCAAGATCGTTGCCGACACCACCATCAAATCCAAGATCAACGCGGAAGAGTCCGCTCGCATCGCGATGAAGGAAGTCCTCGACAAGGTCGGCCTCAAGTCCGAGAAAGAGCTCGCGTACCTCATCGGTACCGGTTACGGCCGTAACAAGGTCCCGTTTGCAGACGAGAACATCTCCGAGATCTCCTGCCACGCGATGGGCGTCCATGTGACGAACCCGAACGTCAAGGCGATCATCGACATCGGCGGTCAGGACGTCAAGGGCATCGCCATCGACACTGACGGTACGGTCAAGAACTTC
>JAFRHS010000007.1 GCA_017433225.1 Clostridia bacterium | reverse complement strand
GCTGGCGGGGGCCGGTGCAGCCGGTCCAGTGGTAGATACGGGGGCCCTCGGTCTGGATGCGGCCGGGGCCGCCCTGGGCGCGCTCGGTGTAGTCGGCGACCGCGCGGTCGCCTGCCGTTCCGTCGAGCTCCGACTTCCATGAGCATCGGAGTCAGGGCGATGCGGTTCGGGATCTCACAGTTGCCGATGAACCAGGGTTCAAACAGCTTCGGGAAATTTTCGCTCATAATTTGCCTTCCTTTCATTTTTCTCCCGTGACGGTTTCCTGTACACGAGTAGATAATTGCCACCTCAATTATATAGATTGAGGCGGCAATTGACAATGTTATTTCTCGCCGGCTACTGTCTTTAAGATCTTTCGAATCTGCCGGTTGGAGATCTGTTTCGGGACCGGATAGACAAAGGATTCGGTCCGGACGGAACGAATGAAGTCTTTGGTGTCGAGGTCCGCCACTTCGGGAATGTGCCCGTCCACACCATATTTCGCGCACATGTCGCGGATGGCCTGGATGTAGGCTTCCGCCTTGTCCTTCGTCTTTCTGCCCTGACCGACGCCGATGAGGTCTGCCAGTTCCGCGAGACGCTTGTCCGCCTGCGGACGGTAGAACTCAAGGAAGTAAGGCAGGTAGGTGCCGATGCAGTAGCCGTGTGTGATGTGGGTCATGGCGCCCGTTTTGTGGGCAAAGGGGTGGACGTAGGTGGTGACGCCGGCGATGAGTTCCTTGCCGCCGAGGTGGGCCGCTTTCATCATGGCCGCGCGGGCCTCGATATTGTCCGGCTCTGCGACTGCTTTGTCCAGCCATTCGAAGACCAGTTTGATCCCTTCTCTGGAGATCTCATCGGACTCTTTGTTATGTCCATCGCCCACGTAGGCTTCCGTCAGATGGGATAGGGCATCGATGCCGGTCAGAGCCGTCATCTTCGGAGGGACACCGAGGGTGAGTTCGGGGTCCAGGATGACATAGTCCGGCATGACACACAGGTCGTTGACCGTGTATTTCCGACCGGTGTCCGGGTTCGTGATGACGCAGGAGAACGTGGTCTCCGCGCCGGTGCCGGAGGTGGTGGGGATGCAGATGATCTTCGGATAATGTTTCGGTTTTTTGAGCGCCCAGTTGAGGTTCGGAATAGTGACGGCGAAGAGCCCGCCCAGGTTGTCGGTGGTCCGGTTCGGTCTCACGACCCGTCCGCTGACGACTTTTGCCGCGTCCATGGGAGAACCGCCGCCGAGGCCGATGATGATGTCACAGTTCTCTTTTTTGTACAGAGCATAACCCTCTTCGACATTCTGGATCGTGGGGTCCGGAACGACCTGATCGTAGATGGCATAGCCAATGCCGGCGGCCTCCAGCGAGTCGGTCAGTTTCCCGGCAAGACCGATCTTCACGAGGGTAGCGTCTGTCATGATGAGGGCCTTATGGAAGCCCTGCTCTTTGATGAAGGGACCGACTTCTTTGATGGCGCCCGGCCCCTCCGCGAGAATGGTATCCCGGAAGCGGGGGAACACGGCGTGGGCAATGCCCATGATGGCTTTGTGGATGAGACGCTTGACCGGCCAGACGTAGTCGAGACGGTAAAACAGCCGATCTTCCACAGCAGCGACAGTGCTCATGATACTGCGGTTTTGTTTTTCCTTTCTGCTCATAATGAATCTCCCTTATTTGCTCCGGATGCCGGAGCCATACAAGCTGCCGAGGATGCCCGCAAGAAGACCCGGGGCAGCCGTTCCCGGGTGATGGGGAATACGGGCCATCGCTTCCGCTTTCATTATAAGAAAAAAATTGTAAATTAGTATTAAAAAAGTAATCAATTTTCCAAAAATGATAAAAAAGACAGACATCCTTTCCGAAGATCGAATGCCTGTCTATTTCGTTTTTGGTGGTTGCTTGGCGATTTACTGCTGCATCTGCATCATTTCGGCCTGCATCTGCTGCATGGTCTCCGGCGTGACTTCGACGGTCTTCGGGTCGGCACCGCCGATGACGAGGTACAGGAAGTTCATGACTTCGTTCATCATGCTGTCCATACCCTCTTTCGCGTCCATCATCCGGGTCATGGCAGGAGTCTGATAGATGGTCTGGTACATGGCGGAACCCTGTTCCTGAAGGTCGTTCAGGAGTTTCTCGTCGGGCTGCTCTTTGACGGCCTCTGCGTTGAACTGGTCCTGCAGGGTCTGAAGGTTGTCGCTGAGCTCTTTGACCTGCTCATCGTTCGCGACGATGGCCTGCGCGTCCTGATAGGCGGCGAAACGGGGGTCTTCCTGAATGCTGGCGCCCAGGATGCGGGCGGCTTCCATAACGGTCATAGTAGTGTCTCCTTTTCCATTCGTTGTTTATTCCACGTCCACCTGTCGGAACGTGCCGCCGAGTTCGTCTCCCATGAAGACTCTGGCGAGGTTGTCGACGCCCTCGGCGTCGTCGGATACGAAATATTTGCGCTCGCTCTGAGCGGCTTCGGTGTTCTCGTTGCAGGTGCCGTTCTGAATGAGGGTGCCGAGCATCTTTGCCGCGGCGGCGTCAGACGAGCTGATGACATTCAGCGAGGGGTAGAGATGAGTGATGGCCTCCTGCAGGAGCGGGTAGTGTGTGCACCCGAGGACCAGGGTGTCGATGTTTTTCTCCACGAGCGGTTCGAGGTACTCCTTCAGGACGATCTCGATGACCGGGTCTCCGGGCCGGAATCGGCCGTTCTCGACGAGTGGGACGAGCAGCGGACAGGCTTCCATGAAGACGGTGGCGTCTTCGTTGTATTTGGCGATGGCTCTTTCGTAGGCGCCGGTCTTGACGGTGGCATTGGTGGCGATGACGCCGATCCTGCCGTTCTTCGTGGAGACGGCGGCGAGTCGGGACGCCGGGTCCACGACACCGAAGACCGGAAGGTCCGGGTTGACTTCGCGGACTTTCTCCTTTGCGACGGAGTCCGCCGTGTTGCAGGCGATGACGACGGCTTTGATGTCGAACGTCCGGAGGAAGCGGACGTCGGCGAGGACGTACTCGGTGATCTGCCGTTTGGAGCGGGTACCGTACGGTACGTGCGCCGTGTCGCCGAAGTAGATGATGTTTTCTCCCGGCATGCATTCGACGATGGACTTGACGACGGTGAGCCCGCCGATGCCCGAGTCGAAGACGCCGATATAACGGTTATCTGACATGTGGAATATCCTTTTTCTTATAACTCATTGACGAGTTTTTTGAAGTGGTCGCCCCGTTCCTCGAAGCACGTGTACTGGTCGAAGGAACTGGTGGTGGGGGACAGCAGGACCGTGTCGCCGGATTCGGCGATCTTCACGGCCTCCGCGACTGCCTCATCGAGCGTGGTGACGACGATGCCGTCCGCTCCGACGGTGTCTGCCACGAGCCGCGGGCCGCAGGCGCCGTAGCCGATGACTTTCTTCACACAGCCGAGATGGGCTTTGACGTCGTCCATGGGCAGGCCCTTTTCGAAGCCGCCGATGAGCAGGATGACGCCTTTGTCGAACGCCTTCAGCGCGGTGACCGTGGCGTCGGTGTTGGTGCCCTTCGAATCGTTGTAATAGCGGACGCCGTCCTTTTCGCGGACGAACTCGATGCGGTGCTCGACGCCGGTGAACCCTTCGACGACTTCCTGAATGGTCTCGTTCGAAATGCCGAGGACTTTGGCGGCGGATACGGCGATCATCACGTTCTGCAGGTTGTGTTTGCCCGGCAGGCGGATGGAGGTGAGGGGCAGGACCGGTTCATCGCCAACGTACAGCTGTCCGTCCCTGACGCAGTTGTCCGTGTCGGTGCGGTCGAGGCTGAAGGTCCGGACGGTGGCCGGGACCGGGTATTTCTCCACATACTCCGCGAGGACCGGGTCGTCCGCGTTGAGGAGGAAGGTGTCCTTTGGAGTCATGTTGCGGTACACTTCGGTCTTCGACTTGTAGTAGGCTTCGAGCGAACCCATGAAGTCGACGTGGTCCGGAGTCAGGTTGATGATGGTGGCGACGTCCGGACGGAACCGGTCGATGCTGACGAGCTGGTAGTTGGAGATCTCGAGGGCGATGTAGTGGTCGCTCTCCTCCATGAGGCCCTCTTCCATGACGATCTCACAGAGCGGGATGCCGATGTTGCCGCACAGGTGGGCTTTGCCGGGGAACGCTCTGTTCAGGATCTCGTAGACGAGGGTGGTCGTGGTAGTCTTTCCGTTCGTGCCCGTGATGGCGATGTAGTGCTGCGGCTTCGCGACCTGGAACGCCAGTTCGATCTCGGTGATGATCGGGACGCCGTGCAGGGCCAGCGCCTCCATGAAGGGGCTGCGGTAGGGGACACCGGGGTTCTTGACGCAGAGGTCGTATTTCTGATCGAAGACCTCCATGTCCTGACCGACGATGGTGACGCCGAGCTCTTTCAGGGTGGCGAGCTCTTTGAGCTCCTCCGCCGGCTTGCGCTCGGAGAGGACGATGTCCGCACCCAGTTCGTGAAGGACTTTGATGGCTGCCATGCCGCTGCGGGCAAGGCCGACGACTAATACTTTCTTACCGGTGAACTTCATGGAAAAACTCCCTTATATAGTGTATCTGTAAAATCTCCTATACAAGAGTACCCTTTACTTAAAACATGGTCAAGTCTTTTTCGGCGAAACGACCGAAAACCGGGGTCCGAATATGGTGGAGAGTGCCAATTGTCTTTTGTTTTCGTGCCTTTTATAATGGAATCAGATGATAATGAAATCGATACCAAAAACCATTTGAGGAGGCTACGACCATGCGTGAATGGACATTGGAAGAGCGGTACCGCGTCCTGCAGAGTGCCGATGAGATCAAAGGGCTCCACGAGGCCCTTCTCGGCAGCGTCTATCGCCAGAAATATCACATCCAGCCCATTACCGGCCTGTCGAGCGACCCGAACGGATTCGTCTACCACGACGGTGTCTGGCACCTGTTCTATCAGTGGACGCCCTGGGGCGCCGTGCACGGCCTCAAATACTGGTACCATGCCAAAAGCACCGACCTCGTCCACTGGGAGAATGCCGGTGTCGGCATGCGCCCCGACCGCGACTTCGACAACAAGGGATGCCACTCCGGCTCCGCCATCGCCGAGGGCGACTCCCTGTACTTCTTCTACACCGGCAACCACCGGGACGAGAACTGGGTCCGCACGCCCTACACCTGCGCCGCGAAACTCGATGAGAGCGGTACGCCGGTCAAACTGGACGAGCCCCTCTTCGGGCCCCGGGACGACTACAGCGAGCACCAGAGAGACCCGAAGGTCTTCTGGGTCGAGGAGAAGCAGGCCTACTACATCTTCATCGGCGCCCAGACCCTTGACAAGAAGGGCACGGTCCTCGTCTACAAGTCCCCGAAACTCCTCGAGGGCTGGGAGTTCGCCGGCCAGCTGAACGTTCCCGGATATGAGGACTTCGGCGGCATGTGGGAATGCCCCTGCATCCAGAAGATCTCCGGCAAGGACGTTCTTCTGTTCTCCCCGCAGTACACGACGCTGCCGGGCCGCGGGAACAGCACGAACCACAACGTCTACTTCATCGGGTCCATGGACTATGACACCCTGACCTTCACGCCGGAGGGCGACTACCACCACCTCGACTACGGGTTCGACTTCTATGCCGCCCAGCTCGCAGCCAATGTCGGCGACCCCGACAAGGCCATCATCGTCGGCTGGATGGGCCTTCCCGACAACCACTACCCGACCGAGGAAGAGGACTGGGAAGGCAGCATGGGCATCATCCGCGAACTGCGGGTGAAAGACGGGAAGCTCTTCAAGACGCCTCTCCCGGCGATGAACGAACTGCGGGACGGCACCGCTCCCGAAGACGGCACGCTCCCGGCGTTCTGCGAACTGGAGGTCTCCTTCCCGAACGGCGCAGAGGAGATGTCCGACCTGAACCTGTTCACGAAAGAGGACGGCAGCGGCGGATTCACCATCCATTACTGTCCGAAGTGTAAAAAGATGACCGTCAGCAAGGCGGGGCTCGACAAACGGTTCAACGAGAACGTGTTCGAGGAACTGGACGTCCCCATGGAGACGCCGCTTCGCAACATGCGGGTCTTCATCGACCGCTGCTCTGTCGAACTCTTTATCAATGACGGCGACAAGACCTTCACCGCCCACGTCTACCCGACGGAGCGGGAGCACTTCTACACGAAGAGCGACAACGTCGACATGACCATCTGGAACCTGAAACCCTCAGTAAAGGACGACTTTGTAGTATGAAAAAAGTATTTGCATCCGATTTTGACGGTACGCTGTATTTCTACAAGGCGGAGGACCCCGACAAACTCCCGATGGAGTCGGTCGAGAAGATCCGCGAATACCAGGAGGCCGGGCACCTTTTCGGCCTCTGCACCGGCCGCCAGGTCGGCGGACTGACCCCGTTCATCACGGGCTTCGTGGAACCGGATTTTTTCATCACGAGTTCCGGCGCGAACATCGTCGATCGCCACTATGACGAGATCCGCAAACGCGGGGTCGACCCGGACGTCGCCTGGGCCATCACCAACGAGATGCGCGCCAAAGGCTTCCGGCTGACCCTCGATGTGGACGGCGACATCTGCGTCTTCGAAGAAATGGACTACCCCGGAAAGTACTATGTGGTCTCCGGGCCCGAAGACCTCCCCGAGGGGCTCATCCATCAGGTGAGCGTCCATACCGAGAGCCTCGAGGACGCCGCGGCGAACGCCGCTTACATCAACGAGCGTTTCGGCGATTCGATCCAGGCGTTCCAGAACGTCATCGAGATCGACATCGCTCCGAAAGGCTGTTCCAAAGGTAAGGGCGTCGAGGCGCTTCGCGACTACTACCGCGAGGCTTACGGCGACGTGAGGCTTTACGGCATCGGCGACTCTCTGAACGACCTTCCGCTCATCGAGGCGGCGGACGTCTCCTACACGTTCCCCTATGCGCCGGAAGAAGTTCAGAAAAAAGTCACGAAAGTCGTAAAAAATATCGTAGAAGCCCTTGAAGACAGCATGGCAGACGATGTATAATGCCGCAAACTTCAAGGGGAGGTACCGAACATGAGTCAGGCACTTCGCGACGCCCGCCGCTATGAAGAGGGCATCGAAACATATATCAAACCGGAGGACCGCCCGGGGTTCCATCTGTCCGCCCGCGTGGGCTGGATGAACGATCCGAACGGCTTCTCCTTCTATATGGGTCAGTACCACATGTTTTACCAGTACCACCCGTACGACTCCCACTGGGGCCCCATGCACTGGGGCCATGCGGTGAGTTCCGACCTGCTCCACTGGGACTACCTCCCGGCGGCGCTGGCGCCGGACCGCATCTATGACCGCGACGGCTGCTTCTCCGGCAACGCCATCACCCTTCCCGACGGCCGGCAGATGCTCATGTACACGGGCATCATCAATGAGATCGGCGAAGGCGGCAAGACCCTGCAGGTCCAGACCCAGAACCTGGCTTTTGGCGATGGACTGGACTACGAAAAATACGAGGGGAACCCGGTCCTGACGGAAGCGGACCTTCCGGAGGGCGGCAGCAAATACGGGTTCCGCGATCCGAAGCCGTGGCGACTTGCCGACGGCTCCTACCGTGCGCTCATCGCCAACGACCGGGGAGAGGGCTTCGGCGGACAGATGCTCCTGTACCGCTCGGAAGATGCCGTAAACTGGGAGTTCGTCAAGGTCTTTGCCGAGAACCACTCCCGGCTCGGCCGCATGTGGGAGTGTCCCGACTTTTTCGAACTGGACGGGAAGTATGTGCTCCTCGGCAGTTCCCAGGACATGCTGCCGAAAGGCCTTGAGTACCAGAACGGCAACGGGACCTTCTATTTCACCGGCACCTATGACGAAGAGACCGAGACGTTCTTCGAGGAGGCCGACCACACGGTGGACTACGGCATCGACTTCTATGCGCCCCAGACGGTCCTGGCTCCGGACGGCCGGCGCATCATGATCGGCTGGATGCAGAACTGGGACACCTGCAACCTGCACACAGAGTCCACGCCCTGGTTCGGACAGATGAGCATCCCGCGCGAACTGTCCCTCAAAGACGGCATCCTGTACCAGACCCCCATCCGGGAACTCGAAGAGCTCCGGTGTGATGAAGTGGTCTGTGACGAAGTCATCCTCGACTCGGAGGAGAAAGAGCTCGACGGCATCAGCGGCCGTATGCTGGACCTCACGGTCGAGATCGAACCGGTCGACCCGGAGGCATCCTTCCGCCGCTTCGCCATCCGTTTTGCCAAAGACGATGACTTCTACACAGAAGTCCGGTTCCGCCGCAAAGAGTCGACGCTCAAGATCGACCGCATGTATTCCGGCTCCCGGAGAGCGATCATCCATCAGCGGAAGGCGCTGGTCTCCCATGACAACGGCGCGTTGAAACTCCGGCTCATCCTCGACCGGTTCAGCGCGGAAGTCTTCGTCAACGACGGGGAAAAGGTCATGAGCACGACACTCGAGACCGACCTCTCGGCAGAACGGATCGCGTTCCTTGCGGACGGAGCGGTGAAACTGAAGATCACGAAATATACTCTGGCCACGTGAACACGTAAGTCAGACAGATGTAAAGCAATAAGTAAAGATAAGCGTACTATTTTTACGAAAAAATAGGGCGCTTATCTATTTTTTTAGACTTTTTGCACATTTTTCCGTGGTTTGTTCTTGGATCATTCATTATTAAGAACTATTATAAAAATGAACGGCACAAAACTGTGAAAATGTGTCATTTTTTAGGCAAGGTATTTTATTAAGAGAGAGGTGTGTCAATGAAGGATCTAAAACATCTGATCTATTTCGAAAGCCTGCTTGAAAACCAGGACAACGAACTGGTCAAACAGGCGCAGGCAGACGGTCAGCTGTGCGTCGGATACACTTGCTATCACATGCCG
>JAFRHS010000060.1 GCA_017433225.1 Clostridia bacterium | reverse complement strand
GCCACCTTCTGCCCGAGCATTTTGTTCAGAAGCGAGGACTTGCCCACGTTGGGACAGCCGACGATCGCGACGAACGCAGTTTTCGTTTTCATGTATGTTTGGGCGATTTACGCCTCATCCTCCATATAGTAGTTGCCGTCCCGGCGCAGGCCGAGCTCGGTGAGTGCCTTCTCTTCCTTCTCTCTCATGCGGACCATCTCGAGGCCGCCGTTCTCATGGTCGTACCCGAGCAGGTGGAGCATGGAGTGGACGGTGAGGTAGCCGACCTCGCGGTCGAGGGAGTGGCCGTAGCGCTCGGCCTGTTCCATCGCTTTTTCGAGGGACAGGACGATGTCGCCCAGCTGGGCTTCTCCGGTGGACAGGTTCATATCGTAAACACCGTCAGCGCCGAGGGGGAACGACAGGACGTCGGTCTCCTTGTCGATGTTGCGGTACTGTTTGTTGAGTTCACGGATCTGCTCGTTGTCGACGATCTTGACGGAGACTTCCGCGTCTTCCTTGAATTCTTCCATGACGAGCACTGCAGTGCAGCAGCGGCGGATGAGCAGACGGAGTCCCTTCGGGACTTTGACGGTTTTCTGATCGTTCGTGATGACGACTTTGACTTTTGCCACTTTGACATTCCTCCTTGTCGTAACAGTAGTGGCGATTCACTTCCTGTGGTTCTTCTTCGCGGCGTCTTTTTCCTGCCGCTCGGCATAGCGGTCGTATGCCTTGACGATCTCCTGGACGAGATGGTGACGGACGACGTCTTTGTCATTGAAATAGACGGTGGTGATGCCGTCGATGTCCTTCAGGATACGGGTGACTTCCTTGAGTCCCGACTTTTTCCCGCCCGGCAGGTCGATCTGGGTGACGTCACCCGTGACGACGGCCTTCGAGTTGGACCCGAGGCGGGTCAGGAACATCTTCATCTGTTCGGAGGTGGTGTTCTGGGCCTCATCGAGAATGATGAAGCTGTCATCTAATGTTCTGCCGCGCATGTAAGCGAGCGGTGCCACTTCGATGCTGCCGCGCTCGAGCTGTTTCTGGAAACTCTCGGCGCCGAGCATGTCGAAAAGGGCATCGTAGAGGGGACGCAGATAGGGGTCGACCTTCTGCTGGAGGTCGCCGGGCAGGAACCCGAGGCTCTCCCCCGCTTCCACGGCGGGTCTTGTCAGTATGATGCGGTTGACTTCCTTGGCTTTGAAGGCCTTGACGGCCATGGCGACGGCCAGGTACGTTTTACCGGTACCGGCGGGGCCGATGCCAAAGACGACGGTGTTGTCCCGGATGGCTTCCACGTAGGCTTCCTGACCGAGGGTCTTCGCCTTGACGGGCTTGCCGCGGGACGTGATGCAGATGGCGTCCGCCATGAGCTTCGAGAGCTTCCGGTCGGCACCTTCGTTCACCATCGAAATGACGTAGTGGATATTCTGCTCGTTCAGCTGTTCGCCCTTCTTCAAAAGGACCAGCATCCCCTGTACGGCACGGGCTGCCGCTTCGACCTGGGCCTCATCGTCGCCGGTCAGTTTCAGTTCACCGCCGCGATTCACCGCAGTCACATGATATTCGTCCTCCAGGATCCGGATGTTGCTGTCAAAACTGCCGAACAGGCCGGAAATGAGGTCGACTTCTTCGAACGGGATGCGTCTTTCTGCCATACGAGAACTCCTTTCGTCATTTTGCAACCATTATAGAGCACTTTTCACAAAAAAGATATACACAGTTTAGCTAAAGTTCCTAGTTTTTTTCAAGCCATTCTATGTACAACTTTTAAGCGTATCTGTAAAGAAAGAAGGCCCCCGAAACGGGGGCCTTCGAGAAGGTGTTACTTATTCAGCGTCACCAAGACCGGACTCGACGAGTTCGACAGCCTTTGCAAGAGCGGCTTCCTCATCGGGGCCTTCGCACTGGATCTCAAGTTCGGCACCGAACTTGATGCAGGCGGCCATGATGTTCATGATGGATTTACCGTTGACGGGCTTGCCGTTGAAGACAAGGGTGACGGTGCTCTGGAACTCGCTCATCTCTTTGATGAAGTAGTTCGCGGGGCGCATGTGGAAACCTTCTTTGTTGATGACTTTAACAGCCTGAGATACCATGATAGCATTTCTCCTTTATAGTGAATTAATTGATGATGGAATGAGCGTTTACGCTTTCTTGGCTTTGGCAGCTTTCTTAGCAGCCTTTTCCGCGTCGATCTCTTCCTTGGAGGCGATGTCCTTCTTGAGAAGGCCGAGCATCGCCATACCGGCAAGAGCACCGGCTGCCAGGGCGATCAGGTAGAAGTACCATCTGCCGACTGTGGCAAAGACGAAGATACCGCCGTGAGGAGCCATGAGCGTGCACTTGAAGAGCGCGGAGAGAGCACCGGCGACACCGGAGCCGACCATCATGGCAGGAATGACGTGTGCGGGGTCAGCAGCTGCGAACGGGATGGCACCTTCGGTGATGAAGGAGAGACCCATGACATAGTTGGTCGCAGCGGTGGAGCGTTCCTGAGCCGTGAACTTCTGCGGGAAGAACTGGCAGGCCATCGCGATGGCGATCGGGGGAACCATGCCGCCGATCATGACGCAGGCCATCATCAGGTAACCGGCATCCGTGCCGAGGGACAGCATGCCGACACCGAAGAGGTAAGCAGCCTTGTTGATCGGGCCGCCCATATCGGTGGCCATCATGAGGCCGAGCAGGAGACCGAGAAGAACGATGAGGTTCTTGGCGTACAGGAAGTTCAGGAAGGTGGAGATGGCGTTGTTCAGCCAGATCATGACCGGGTCGATGGTACACATGACCACGGCGATGAGCGCAATGCCGACCAGCGGATAGATGAGCATCGGGCGGATACCATCCAGGGACGGCGGGAACTTGGAGGTCAGTTTCTTCAGCCAGTTGACGATGAAACCGGCAACGAAACCGGCGAGCAGAGCGCCAAGGAAACCGGCAGAGACGTCCTGGCCGCCGGGAGCAGCCCAGGTGGCGCCGATCTTGGCGAGGTAACCGCCGACGAAACCGACAGCAAGGCCGGGACGGTCAGCGATGGACATGGCGATGAAGCCGGCAAGGACGGGAAGCATGAAGCCGAATGCCGCGCCGCCGATGGAGTTGAACCAGGCGGAGAGGGCGGTCATGCCGCCGAAGTCGGAGCCGTAAGGCAGGCCGTTGCGTGCACAGTAAATGGTGTCGAACAGGAAGGACAGGGCGATGAGGATACCGCCGCCAACGACGAACGGAAGCATGTGGGAAACACCGTTCATGAGGTGTTTGTAGACCTTTCTCCAGGTGCTCTCGTCATCGGACGCAGCCTCTTCCGTTGCAGCACCGGCTTCTGCTTTGTAGACAGGAGCCGCACCGCTGGTGGCCTTGGTGATGAGTTCTTCTGCTTTGTGGATGCCGTCTGCGACCGGGACTTTGACGAGCGGTTTGCCGTCGAAGCGGGCCATTTCGACATTTTTGTCGGCCGCGATGATGACGCCGTCAGCACCGGCGATCTCTTCCGCGGTCAGGACGTTCTTGGCACCGCCGGAGCCGTTGGTCTCGACTTTGATCGGGATGCCCATCTCTGCGCCCTTCTTCTCGAGGGCTTCGGCTGCCATGTAGGTATGCGCGATACCGGTCGGGCAGGCCGTGACAGCGACGACGCGGGGGCCTTTTGCTGCGGCAGCTGCGGTAGCTGCGGCGGCACCGGCGGCTGCGGTGGCAGCGACAGCGGCGACCTTTTTCTTCGGTGCCGGCTCTTCTTCCGGATATTTCGCGTCTTCCTGTTTGTTGATGATGTCAAGGAACTCTTCCGGGGTCTTGGCAGCGCGAAGGGCGGCACCGAAGTCCGGGTCCATGAGCATGACCATCAGTCTGGAGAGGATCTCCAGGTGAGCGTCGCCGGCGCCTTCCGGAGCGGCGATCATGAACGCCAGCGTTGCCGGCTGACCGTCGGGAGCGTCATAGTCGACGCCGTCCGGGATGGTGATGGCGGCAAGGCCGGGGTGTTTGGCGGCAGCGGTCTTGGCGTGCGGGACGGCAAGGCCTTCGCCGATGGCGGTGGTGCTCTCAGACTCACGTTTCAGGATGGCAGCTTTGTAGCCGGCCACGTCAGCCAGATTGCCCACCTTGTCGTGGAGCGCAACGAGCTTGTCGATGGCAGCTTCCTTGTTAGCTGCGCTGACGCCGAGTTCGATGGCTTCCACTTTGAGCAAATCTCGGATTCTCATAGTAGTTTACCCTCTTTTCTCAATCAATGGATTCCGTAAATATATTCCATTCAACTGCAGGGACTTGTCAGTCTTCAAAGCAGTTGTGATAGACTTCCCAGATCTGTTCGCCCGGTGCCAGTCCGTCGTTGAAGGCGGACGCGCTGCCGGCGGCAGATCCCAGTTTCAATGCGTATGCATAGTCCTGTTTCGTTTCGTATCCTGCCACGAAACCTGCGACCATCGAATCGCCGCAGCCGACGTTGTTGATGCACTCTCCGGGCGCGATGCCTTCGGAGTTGACCGCTCCGGTCTCGTCGACCAGGGTGGCGCCGGCGCCGCCGCGGGAGACCAGCACGTTGACGGCTCCCATCTCCTGCAGTTTCTTCGCGTATTTCACGATGAGATCGACGTCGGTTTTCTTGACGTCATCGTGGAAGAGTTCGGAGATCTCGTGGTGGTTCGGTTTGATGAGGAACGGCTTGTAGGGCAGGACCTTCATGAGGCCTTCTCCCGTGGTGTCGACAACGAACTTGATGCCGCGGCCGTCGAGACGTTTCAGGATGCGCTCGTAGATGTCTTCGGGGCAGCTTCCGGGGACCGCGCCGGCGAGGACCAGTACATCGCCCTCTTCCAGCTTGTCGAGGACCGCGAACAGGGCCTCGATGTCTTTGTCGGTCACTTCCGGGCCGGGAGCGTTCACGTCGAACTGCTCCTGCGCGAAGAGCTTGACGTTGATGCGGGTGGTGCCGTGCTCGAGATAGACGAACTCGGTCTCGATGCCCTCCGCCTGGACGAGGCGTTCGAGCTCATGTCCGGTGAAGCCGGCCGCCAGCGCGATGGCTTTGGTCGGGATCCCGAGACGGGACAGGACGACGGACACGTTGATGCCCTTGCCGCCGAGAAGGATCTCTGCGGTCTTCGCCCGGTTGATGTCTTCTGAACCGACATAGTCGCAGCGCATGACGTAGTCGAGCGCCGGGTTCAGTGTGACGGTGTATACCATGGTGCATGACCTCCTTTACTCCCCTACCACCTTGACTACCGTTTGCTCGGCGTAGCGCTGGTCGGGTAAATGATCGGTGATGATGGCGGAACTGTTGAGCGTTCCGAATGTGACAGTGGAGACTTTTCCGAATTTCGAGGAGTCGGCGAGCACGTAGGAGACGAAACTCCGGTCGATGGCCGCGGACTTCAGAAACGCTTCGTCGGTGTCCGGGGTGGTGTATCCGTACTTGGCGGAAATGCCGTTGGTCCCGATGAACGCTTTGGAAAAGTTGTAGGAATTCAGGTTCTGGGCCGCTGCCAGTCCGACGACCGCTTCCGTGACGGCTTTCAGTTCGCCGCCGAGGATGTAGACGTGGAACCCTCGCCGGGCCAGTTCCCTTGCGTGGACGACGCCGTTCGTGACGAAGGCGACATCGTCGGGTTTCAGGTAGTCGATCATGAGAAGCGTGGTGGAACCGGCATCGAGGAAGACGAAATCCCCCGGCTGGATCTGCTCCGCCGCATATTGGGCGATGAGCCGCTTCTCCGCCATATTCTTCGAGATCTTTTCTTCAATGTTGTCTTCGCTCTGAAGAAACTGGCGGTTCGTCTGGGTGGCGCCACCGTGGACGCGGTGGAGTTTCCCCATGCGGTCGAGGGCCAGAAGATCTCTGCGGATGGTGCTCTCTGAAGTGTTCAGCTGTTCGGTCAGTTCCGCGACCGAAACGGCACCTTTTTCCTGCAGCTGACGAAGGATGGCTTCGTGGCGCTGCTGGGTCAGCATGGACATCTTCTTCACCTCGTTTCCCACAATAACTATTATAAGGTCATTCTGATTGTTTTTCAATCGATTTTGACCGTTTTCGGAGAAGTTCGTTCAATATGCACCAGTTTCGCCCATTCGACTTGTCGTATCAGACAAATATCAGCCTGTATTATGACCGGTTTTGACCGTTTTCACGATGTGACCATCGAAACGTTCATTTTTAGTGCTCCCTATTGCCGTTTCAGGGCACCTTTGGTATAATCTAGCGGAATTTTTATTATAAAAAACTATCTGTTAGGAAGATTGCGAGGAAAATCCATGTCCACCTTCCGTCCGTTCCGGGCTGTCCGCCCCACCGCAAAGCTGGCCAGTCAGGTGGCCGCGCTCCCGTACGATGTCTACAGCGGTGAAGAAGCCCGTGAATATGTCAAGGACAAACCCTACTCATTCCTGCACGTCGACAAAGCCGAGATCGACCTGCCCCGCAGCACTTACAAGTACGACGACGCCGTTTACGAGCGCGCCGCTTCGAAGCTCCGCCACATGAAGGCGGACGGAGTGTTCCTGCAGGACGATGTCCCCGGCTTTTACATCATGGAGCAGACCTGGCACGGCCGCACTCAGACCGGTCTCGTCGGCTGCGCGTCCATCGATGACTACCTGAACTCGGTCATCAAAAAGCATGAGAACACACTGGCCGCCAAGGAAGTCGACCGCATCAAGCACGTTTCGGCCTGCAACGCCAACACCGGTCCCATCTTCCTGACCTATCGGGAGAATGAAGAGATCACGGCGCTCATCAAAGAGCTGAAGGCGGCAGAAGAACCGGTCTATGACTTCACGACGGAAGACGACGTCCTCACCCGCTGCTGGGTCGTCTGCGACCCGGAGGTCACCGCGAAGCTCAGCACGCTGTTCGAAGACGTTGAGTCCCTCTACATCGCCGACGGTCACCACCGCTGTGCCTCCGCCGTCCGTGTGGGCGAGAACAAGCGCAAAGAGCACCCCGACTACACCGGCGACGAGGAGTTCAACTACTTCTTAGCCGTCGCCTTCCCCTCCTCTGACCTCGAGATCATGGACTACAACCGTGTCGCGAAAGTCCCGGAGGGCAAGACCAAAACGGAACTGTTTGCCGACATCGGCATCAACTTCTATATGGACGAGGCCGAGACCTCTCCGTTCCACCCGGAACGCCCGTGGCACATCGCCATGTACTATGACCGAAAATGGTACCGGCTCATCGCCCGCAACGGCACGTTCGACAAACGGGACCCGGTCGATTCCCTCGACGTCTCCGTCCTGCAGAACAACCTCATCTCCCCGGTCCTCGAGATCACCGACCCGCGCACGGACTCCCGCATCGACTTTGTCGGCGGCATCCGCGGTCTGAAAGAACTCGAGCGCAGAGCCAACTCGGACATGGACATCGCCTTCGCGATGCACCCCACCAGCATCGAGCAGCTCATGGCCATCGCCGACGCCGGCGAGCTCATGCCTCCGAAGTCCACCTGGTTCGAGCCGAAGCTCCGCTCCGGCCTGTTCATCCACGAACTGGACTGATCATTCACCACAAAAAGAAAAACGACTTCCGAGAAGGAAGTCGTTTTTGTTTTTTATCAAGCATCACAAAGTTCGGGACTAGTTACAATCGCACTGGACGTGCGCGTCCGCAGGACTGGAATCTTTACAGCACGGAAGCGCGGACCTTGTAACGAGGACCGAACCTTTGTTATGCGAACACCGGGATGACTTCGCCGGGCGCTTCGAGGGTGTAGCCGCCCATCTCGGTGAGGCGGGCAGCGAACTCATCGCTCTTCAGGACCGCGAGGAGGCGCTGGACTTCCGGGGTCTCCAGGGCGGAGTCCCGGACGAGGAAGTCGTACTCCTCATCCCACAGCGGGACGAAGTCGAGACCGTAGGTCTTCGCGGCTGAGTAGATGCCCATACCGGCATCGGCCCCGCCGTCCGCGACCGCCGCGGCGACTGCGGTGTGCGTGTACTCTTCGCGGGTGTAGCCGTAGATGTCGTCCGGCATCATGCCCTCCTGCTCCAGCAGATAGTCGAGGAGGATGCGGGTGCCGGCGCCCTTCTGTCGGTTGACATATTTCTTCCCGATAAGGTCTTTCACCGAGTGGATGTTCTCGGGGTTGCCCTTCTTGACCATGAGGCCCTGCTGGCGGATGACGCAGCGGATGAGGGTGACGCCGCCGTCGGGGAAGTACTGACGGACATAGGCTTTGTTGTATTCGCCGGACTCCGCGTCCAGCAGATGGATGCCGCCGAGGGCGGTCTCCCCTGCTCTCAGGGCCATGATGGCGCCCATGGAGCCGACGTGGGAGGAGACGACATAGGTCCGGGGATCCTGCCGGATGAGCAGGTCCGAAGCCTCATCGATCAGCGGGTCGTGGGAACCGGTGATGGAGAGACTGTTCTCCAGTTCCACCTTGTCGCGCTGCAGAGCGACGTCGACGGTGGCGCCGGCTTCCAGGCCTTCGCTGTTCTGGTCGACGACGAAGAGACCGCCGGCCTTGGCAAATCCGGTAACGACGCCCGCTCCGCGGGGCATCGGGACCGCGATGTTCTTGCCATCCACTTCCGCGACACGGCAGCGGAGGAATTCTTCATACTTTAGAGACGAGGTCAGCTTGCGGGAGACCTGCGCCTGGACCTTCTCGTCCCGCTCCGGTTCGCGATGCGTGAGCAGCGCGCAGACGTACTTGACGATCCCCTCCATGACGATGATGCCGGAGACCGGGTAACCGGGCATGCCGCAGAAGGGCTTTTGGCCGATCATGCCGAGAACGGCGGGTTTGCCGGGTTTGATGGCGATGCCGTGGACCAGCAGTTCGCCGAGGTTCGT
Source organism: Clostridia bacterium (assembly GCA_017433225.1). GTDB lineage: Bacteria > Bacillota > Clostridia > Oscillospirales > Acutalibacteraceae > RUG420. The sequence goes on along the minus strand of JAFRHS010000060.1, from coordinate 15,175 downwards.
CAGGATGGTGGACGTGTAGTCGTCCCGGCCGGCGGAGGAGCCCGCGATGGTCAGGACCGCGTCGCACTCGTCAGCCGCTTTGGTGACCGCCGCTTCGAGGAGGTCGATCTTGTCTTTGACGACCGGGTAGACGACCGAGTCGGCGCCCCAGTCGGAAAGCATGGCGGAGAAAATGGCGGAATTGAACTCCGGGATGTCGCCGGGTTTCAAGTCGGCGTCGCCGTCGACGATCTCATCGCCGGTCGGGATGATGCCGAAGACCGGGCGCTTGACGACTTCCACTTCATAGACACCGGCCGCCATGAAGGCGCCGATGAGGGCGGGCGTCATGACGGTGTAGGACGGGACGATCATATCGCCCATGCAGATGTCCTCACCGACCTGGCGGACGTTGTCCCAGGGAACGCAGGCGGAGTACAGGAGGACGTCCCCGTCCTCTGCCTCGACGACATTCTCGATCATGACGACCGCGTCGGTGTTCTCGGGCAGCGGGTCGCCGGTGTCGACGACGATGTAGTCCGCTTCGGTCAGGCGGACCGGATTGCCTTCGGTGGCGCCGACGGTCTTCGACGCGAGAACGGCGATGCCGTCCATGGCGCTCGCGACATAGTGGGGCGAGGAACGGACCGCGTAATGGGCACGGGCGGTCACGCAGTTGTTGGCTTCCCGGACTTTGACCACTTCGGTGGCGACGGGAATGTCGGCCGCGCGGACCGCGTCGACGATCTTCTGCCGGGCTTCATCCAGCGAGATATTGGTCAGGAACTCATACTTTTTCAAAACAGTAACACCTTCACTTTGGCACCCCGCTCGAGGCCCTCGAGGTCTCTCGGGATGGTGATGGTCCCGTCCGCGCGGGACAGAACGGAAACGACGCCGGACTTCGCCGGCAGCGGGACGGCTTTGCCGTCCTCCAGCGCCACGCCGAGGATCTCCTCACGGCCGTGGTTCGACGGCACTTTCTGCGACAGTTCCGCCTCCACATAGCGCGGTACGGCGATGGCGCCGCGGCGTTTCAGGATGGCGGGTTTCGCGAACAGATGGAACGTATAGAACGCGGCGGCCGGATGGCCAGGAAGGCCGAAGGCCGGCACATCGCCGTCGAGCATGGCGAACATGGTGGGCTTGCCCGGTTTCAGCGCGACACCGTGGAAGTAGACTTCGCCGAAGGAGGCGAGGACGCGGTTCACGTTGTCCCGCTCCCCGACGGATGAACCGCCGGAGATGATGAGGAAGTCACATTCCTTCCGGACGGTGTCGATGGCTTCCCGCAGAGCGTCTTCTTCGTCGGGCACGATCGGATAGGTTTTGGCGTTGCAGCCAAGCGCTTCGACCGCGGCCGCGAGCGTGACCGAGTTGATGTTGCGGATCTCCGTCCCCTTCGGGGTCTCTGTGTAGTCCACCAGTTCATCGCCGGTGGAGAGAATGCCCACGGTCAGGGGTTTGCGGACCCTGAGCTCGGAGATACCCAGCGCCGCGAGGACGGCCGTGTGCCGGGGCTCGATCAGGGTGCCTTTAGGGACGGCCACTTCGCCGAGCGCGATGTCATCGCCTTTGGCGTTGACGTTCTCGCCGGGCGCGACCGGTTTCAGCATGTAGCGGAACTGGTCGCCGAGGTCTTCCGAGTGCTCGACCATGACGACGGCATCGGCCCCCTCCGGGACCTGACCGCCGGTCGGCACCTGCATGCAGGAGGCCTTCGGCAGGACGCGTTTCTCATCTTCGCCCATCAGGACTTTTCCGGCATAGGTGACCATGGCGGGCAGCGCTTCGGAGCAGCCGTAGGTGTCCGCGGCATGGACCGCGAAGCCGTCCACCGTGGAACGGGCATAGGCCGGCAGGTCTTCGGGACTCAGGATGTCCTCCGCGACGACTTTGCCGAGCGCCTCTGAGAGGCCGGTGGTCTCGGCTTCCGCCGCTTCGGGGATCTTTTCGAGAATGATGCGGACCGCTTCTTCTCGTGTAACGACATTCAACATGATAAATGGATCACTTTCTTGCGCATTCGGAGGCCTCGCCGAGGAGGATCTCCAGCCCGTGGCGCAGGGGCGGCAGAATGAATGCGAGGCTCTCTTTGACGGCCTTCGGGCTACCGGGCATGTTGACAATCAGCGTCTGTTTCCGGATGCCCGCCGCAGCTCTCGAGAGCATGGCTTTGTTTGTGATGGTCATGGAGTAGGCGCGCATGGCCTCGGGAATGCCCGGGACCAGACGGTCGCTGACCGCGATGGTGGCTTCGGGGGTGACATCTCTCATCGAGAAACCGGTGCCGCCGGTCGTGAAGATGATGTCGGCAATGCCTTCGTCGGCGATGCGTTTCATCTCACTCTCCAGCGTCTCCTGATCGTCGGGGACGATCTTGTACTCGGTGACCGTATAGCCTTCCGGCTCGATCATCTCCTGAATGGCGGGACCGCTGAGGTCAACCCGCTCTCCGCGGGAGCCTTTATCGCTGGCGGTCAGGATGGCCGCTTTGAAAATGCGTCTTTCTTCGCTCATATCATTAACCTCCGATCAGAGACATGTCTCGTGTATCGATGTCCTGTTTTTCCGCGTAGTCGAGGAACGTGTGGTGTTCCGGTTTCCGGTCTAACGAAGCCAGGATCAGCTGCTTGATCTGGTCATCGGTCAGGTCCTGGCGGACGGGGCTCCTCAGGTTGACGCCCACGTCATACTGCAGACAGAGTTTCAAGAACCCTTCCGGCGTCATGCGGACCCGGTTGCAGGTCTCGCAGAACGAGTGGCTCATCGCCGAGATGACCCCGACCGAGCCGGTGAAGCCCTCGGGCTTGTAATAGACCGCGGGGCCGTTTCCACGGAGCGACGGGTCATCGACCAGTTCGCCGAGGGAGCTCCGCAGCATGTCGAGCAGTTCGTCTTTGTAGATGGCCTGCTCGTAGTCGTGCTTGCCGATGGGCATGTATTCGATGAAGCGCACACCGATGTTCCGGTCTTTCGCCAGGGAGGCGATGTCTGCCAGTTCGTCATCGTTGACGCCCCGCATGGCCACACAGTTGACCTTGGTGTTCAGCCCCGTTTCCTCGCAGAGGCGGATGGCGTCGAGGACCTTCGGCAGGTTGCCGGTGGTGCGGGTGATCTCGTCGAACCGCTCTTCCTTCAATGTGTCCAGGCTGATGTTCACGCTGGTCAGTCCGGCGTCTTTCAGGTCGGCCAGCATGTCCGGCAGCAAGAGTCCGTTCGTGGTCATCGAGATGGTCTCGATGCCCGGCATGTCGTGGATCTCCCGGATAAGCTTCACAAGGCCGCGGCGGACCGTAGGCTCTCCCCCGGTCAGGCGGATGTGTTTGATGCCGAGCTCCGCGAACAGACGGATGATCCGAAGCAGTTCTTCGTACCGCAGGATATCGTCGTGGGAGACCGACGGGATGCCGTCGGGAGGCATGCAGTAGACACAGCGGAAGTTGCAGCGGTCGGTGACGGAGACCCGGAGATAGTCGATGGTTCTTCCGTACCGGTCCGTCATAACACTGCTCCTTCCAGAGCGCCGCTCTCATAGAGTTCCATGATGAAGTCCGCGATGCCCTTCACATCGTCCCGGTCGAACACCGGTTTGGAAGAGGTGTAGGCTCCGTTTTCGGCGATGTACCCCAGCACTTTGTCTTCGCTGAGCGCGGGAGAACGCTCGTCGTTCGGTTTGATGATCTCCAGCTTCGGGAGTTCCGTTCCTCGCAGTCCTTCGACCAGGAGCAGGTCTGCCTCCGGGAACTGGATGAAGAGTTCCTCGTACGGCGGCAGGAGCTTGCGGGAGATCTGGTACTGCTCGTCGTCAAAGAAGAGGGTCCCGGACGCGCCCACCTGCAGGAACCGATAGGTATCGGTGCCCGGCATGTCGGGTGTAAAGTGGCCGCCGTTCTTGAAGACTGCCACTTTGAGCCCCCGGGAGATCAGCTCGGGGATGAGCTTCTCCAGCACCGTGGTCTTGCCGCTGTTCTTGATGCCGCAGACCGAGAGGACGGGCTGCTGCGGACCGTAGGCGATGTCGCCGGACTTGCCACCGCTCTTCTCGCAGAGGTGGATGTTCTCCATCCGCATGCGTTTGTCCATCGCCTTGCACATATCGTAGATGGTGAGGAGGGTCACATGGACCCCGGTCAGGGCTTCCATCTCGACGCCGGTCTTCCCGTCCGTCTTGACGGTGCAGAACACGGTGATCTTATGCTGTTCGTCATCGATCTCGAAGTCGACCGCGGCCTTGGTCACCGGCAGCGGATGCGCCATCGGGATGAACTCCGGCGTCTTTTTGACGGCCATGATGCCGGCGACACGGGCCACGCCCAGTACATCGCCCTTTGTGGCGGTGCCTTCGTGGATTGCCTTTAAGATCTCCGGCGAGACCACGATGGTGCCTTTGGCCGTAGCGGTACGGGACGTCACCGCTTTTTCGGAGACATCGACCATGACGGCATTTCCGTTTTCATCGAAATGATTGAATCCCATAACTCACCACTCACTTTTTAGTGTATATCTATTTTATTATATAAAACTTGGACACTTCGAACAATGTGTAATTTTTTTCTTGTGACTGCATTATCATTCGAATGTTTATGCTATAATCTTATACGGGTACAAACCTATTTTAGGATATTATGTCAAAAGGAGGTTTCTCTATGGCTGAGAAAACCACGGTCGATCTCGGGCTGATCGCACCGGTCCTTGAAGAGTACAAGGATACTCCCGGCAGCCTGATCGCCATCCTTCAGAAGACGCAGGCCACCTACGGTTACCTGCCTGAAGAGGCGATCTACCACATCGCCGAAGTCACCGGCACCGCGCCGGCGACCATTTACGGTGTGGCCACATTCTATGCACAGTTCCGTCTCGAGCCCGTCGGCAAGCATCTCATCATGCTCTGCCAGGGTACCGCCTGCCACGTCAACGGCGCGGAGCTCATCTCCGCCGCCATCACGGACGAACTCGGCATCGACGACGGAGAGACCACCGAAGACGGTCTCTTCAGCATGGAACATGTCGCATGCCTCGGATGCTGCTCCCTTTCCCCGGTCATGATGATCAACGGAAAGACCTACAGCACCCTGACTCCCGACAAGTGCCGCAAGGTCCTGCGGGAGATCGCCAAAGAAGAAGGAGGTGCTGACGCATGAAACTCGTAGTTGGTGAAGGCAGCTGCGGTCTTGCCGCCGGCGCCGGCGCAGTCTACGACAGACTCGCCGCCCTTCTGAACGAAAGCAACCCCACCGGTGCAGTCCTCGACATCACCGGCTGTAACGGCATGTGCTTCCTCGAACCCATCGTGGACCTCTACGATGACGAGGGCACCCTCCACCGTTATGTCAAGGTCACGGAAAAGGACGCGGACGACATCTATGCCGCGGTTTCCGCGAACGACCTCTCTTCCCTCGACCGTCTCGGCATCACGCCCGACGACGCTCACTTCCTCGAGGCCCAGACCCGTGTCGCGCTTCGCGACTGCGGGATCATCAACCCCGAGAACATCGATGACTACATCGCCAGAGACGGCTACAAGGCCATCGAGAAGATCCTGAAGACCGGCATGACCCAGGACGATGTCATCGAGCAGATCGACATCTCCGGCCTCCGCGGACGCGGCGGCGCCGGCTTCTCCACCGCCTTCAAATGGAGAGCTGCCAAGAACTCCGAAGGCGATGAGAAATACCTCATCTGTAACGCCGACGAAGGCGACCCCGGTGCATTCATGGACCGTGCCGTCATCGAAGGCGATCCGCACAACCTCATCGAAGGCATGCTCATCGGCGCCTATGCCATCGGCGCCAGCACGGCGATCGTCTATGTCCGTGCCGAGTATCCGCTGGCCATCGTCCGTCTGGAGAAGGCCATCAAAGACGCCACCGCGCGCGGCTACCTCGGCGACAACATCCTGGGCTCCGACTTCTCCTGCGTCCTTCGCATCAAGGCCGGTGCCGGCGCCTTCGTCTGCGGCGAAGAGACCGCCCTCATCGAGTCCCTCGAAGGCAAGCGCGGCATGCCGCGTCTGAAACCTCCGTTCCCGGCTCAGTCCGGCTACTGGTTCAAGCCTTCCAACATCAACAACGTTGAGACCTACGCGAACGTCCCCTGGATCATCAACAACGGCGGTGCTGCCTTCGCGGCGATGGGCACCGAGCAGTCCAAGGGCACCAAGGTCTTCGCCCTCTCCGGCAAGATCAAACGCGGCGGTCTCGTCGAGATCCCCATGGGCACCACGCTGAGAGATGTCATCTTCGACATCGGCGGCGGCATCCGGAACGACAAAGAGTTCAAAGCCGTCCAGCTCGGCGGTCCCTCCGGCGGCTGTGTGCCGAAGGAGAAACTGGACACCGTCATCGACTATGCCGAACTCGGCAAGACCGGCGCCATCATGGGCTCCGGCGGTATGGTCGTCATGGACGAGTCCACCTGTATGGTCAGCATGGCGAAGTTCTTCCTGGACTTCACCGCCAAAGAGTCCTGCGGTAAATGTGTCCACTGCCGTCTCGGCACGAAGCGCATGCTCGAGGTCCTCGACCGCATCGTCAAGGGCCAGGGCGAAGAGGGCGACATCGAGAAGCTCGAAGAGCTGTGCTACGCCATCAAGGACGGCGCGCTCTGCGGCCTCGGCCAGACCGCTCCCAACCCGGTCCTGACCACCATCCGGTACTTCCGCGACGAGTTCGAAGCGCACATCAAAGAACAGCGCTGCCCCGCCGGCGAGTGCCGCGACCTCATCACCTACAGCATCAACAAAGACAAGTGCGTCGGCTGTTCGGCCTGCGCCCGCCAGTGCCCGGCCAATGCCATCACCGGCGAGCTCAAGAGCCCGTTCGAGATCGATGCCGACCTCTGCGTCAAGTGCGGCAACTGCATCACGGCCTGCCGCTTCGGCGCAGTGGAAGTACACTGAGAAAGGAGGCCTGACCTATGTCTATCAAATATACCATCGACGGTATCGAAGTCATTGCAGAGCCTTCTGATACCATACTCTCCTCCGCGGTCCGCGCGGGCGTCGATATCCCGACCCTCTGCTTCGACAAACGCACCGCCATCTACGGTGCCTGCGGCATCTGCCTCGTCGAGGTCGAAGGCGTCCCGAAACTGCTCCGTGCCTGTTCCGCGAGACCTCAGGAGGGCTACGTGGTCCGCACCGACACCGACCGTGTCGTCCGCGCCCGGAAGACCGCCCTCGAGTTGCTCCTCTCCGACCACACCGGCGACTGCCGCGGCCCGTGCAAACTGAACTGCCCGGCCATGACAGACTGCCAGAAGTATGTCCAGGAGATCAAGAACGGCGAGTTCAAGAAAGCCGTCGAGACCATCTACGAAGCCTTCCCCATCCCCGCCTCCATCGGCCGCGTCTGCCCGCATCCGTGTGAAGACGCCTGCCGCCGGCAACTGGTGGAAGAGCCCATCTCCATCGCGTTCCTGAAGGCCTTCGCCGCGGACAAAGTCCTGGCCGAAGACCCCTATGTCATCCCCGTCGAACCCGACACCGGCAAGAAAGTCGCCATCATCGGCGGCGGCCCCGCCGGTCTGACGGCCGCTTACTTCCTGCGTCAGTGGGGCCATGCGGTCACCATCTTTGACCAGCAGCCGAAGATGGGCGGTATGCTCCGATACGGCATCCCCGAGTACCGTCTTCCGAAGGCAGTCCTAGACCAGGAGATCTCGATCATCGAGAAGGCCGGCGTCGTTCTGAAGAACAACGTCAAGCTCGGCAAAGACATCCAGTTCGATGACATCCGCAACGAATACGACGCAGTCCTCCTCGCCATCGGCGCATGGACCTCGGTCCCGATGCGTGTCCCGGGCGAAGACCTCGACGGCGTCGAAGGCGGTATCTACTTCCTCGAGAAGCTCGGCCTCGGCGAGAAGCCGCTCCTCGGCAAGAACGTCGCCGTCTGCGGCGGCGGCAACACCGCCATGGACTGCTGCCGTACCGCGGTCCGACTGGGCGCTGAGAACGTCTACGTCGTCTATCGCCGTACCCGCAACGAGATGCCCGCAGCGGACATCGAGATCGAAGAGGCGGAGGAAGAAGGCGTCACCTTCAAGTTCCTCACCAATCCCGCCGAGATCTACGCAGACGAAAACGGCCACGTCGCCGGCATGAAACTGCAGATCATGGAACTGGGCGAACCGGATGCTTCCGGCAGACGCCGTCCGGTCCCGGTGGAAGGCGCCATTGAAGACATCAAGGTCGACAACGTGCTCATGGCCATCGGCCAGGTCGCGAAATGCGACGGCGTGGACGGCATCGAGCTCACGAAGAAGGGCACCATCGTCGCTGACGACATGACCTTCCGCACCAACATCGACAACGTCTTCGCAGCAGGCGACGTCACCAACCGCGGCGCCGGCATCGCCATCGAAGCCATCGGCGAAGCTCAGAAAGCTGCGCTGTGCATCAACAATTACCTTGCCGGCGATGAAGTCCGCTACAAGAAGCCCTACTTCGTCGAAGACGAAAAGACGGAAGCCGACTTCGAAGACCGCGAGAAACAGCAGCGCGAGAAGATGCCCGGCCTCTCCCCCGAGGAGCGCCGCGACAACTTCAATCCGATCTACTTCGGATTCACCGAAGAGCAGGCGAAGAACGAAGCGTCCCGCTGCCTCGACTGCGGCTGCCATGACTACTATGACTGCCGTCTCATCGACTACGCGAACCGCTATGACGTCGAGCCGGAGAAGTTCCCCGGCGAAGTCCACGCCCGTCCCATCATCAAAGTGGCCGATCCCATCAGCCACAACCCGGACAAGTGCGTGCTCTGCGGCCTCTGCTACCGCACCTGCGACCAGGTCGTCGGCCAGACATTCATCGGCCTTTACAACCGCGGATTCAGCACCATCGTCAACCCGATGGTCCCCGCCGACAAGGCTGCCACCTTCTGCGCCACCTGTCTCAAGTGCGTGGAGGTCTGCCCGACCGGCGCCATGAAGTCCGAGATCCCGGTCGTCCGCCGCGTCGAGCGCTGAGTTTAGGGTTTCGCTGAACAACGGCGCTTCATCCACTGATTTTCCAAAAAGGGACTACGAACAGCAAAACTGCTTGTTCGTAGTCCCTTTTCTTCGGCCTTCGGCTCTTTTCAAGGAGTTCTTCAACGCAAAAAGGACTACAAAAGCCCTTTAACCGGGGTTCGTAGTCCCTTTTCCTGGAAAAAGTAGAACGATCAGCGCAAAAAAGGGACTACAGAGAGCTGAAACAGACTCTTGTAGTCCCTTTTTGATCAATCAGTGAAAACTGAGAGCGGGATGTCCTCAGTTGCCGGCGGCGGCGAGGCCGACCGGGCCGTTCGTGATGCGGCCTTCCCCGACGGTGGTGCCGGCGGCAGTGGTCGCAGCGGTCGTCGGAGCGGCGGTGGTCGTCGCAGCGGTCGTGGCAGCCGTCGTAAGGGCAGTAGTCGCAGCCGTGGATGCTGCAGAGGTGCCCGCGGACGTCGTGGCGCTCGTGGAAGCGCCGGCAGCCGTGGTAGCCGTGGGATCGACCGTGGTCTCTTCCTCGCTGAGCTCACCGTTCAGGGCGTTGCCCGCGGTGGAGTCCGGAAGGTCGAGGTAGTCGGTGTTGACGTACTGTTTCAGCATGGTGCCGACCCACAGGTACGTGAAGTTCGGGTTGCTGATCTTGACACCGTGGTTCATGGCGTCCGTCTCGGTGAAGTCTCTGTACCAGACCACATGGACGTTGGAGAAGTCCGCGCCATAGACCGTGACGGTCGGGACGAGCTTCGGATTGCGGATCTCGACAGTGACCTTTCCGTCCGGAGTGGTCACGGTGTCGATGGTACAGTCGAGGACCAGACCGACGATCTGGTCGGCAAGGGCCTGCGTGGAGATGAAGTTACCAAGCGAGTAGGCACAGAAGACTTTGCGTCCGTCTTCGGTGTTGATCCATTCGGCGTTCTGGACGACGTGCGGATGTGTACCGACGATGAGGTCGGCGCCCCAGTCCGCGAGGTTCTGAGCCAGTTTCTTCTGGTCGTCGGAGATGACGTGGCTCCCTTCGACGCCCCAGTGGCAGCCGACGATGACGATGTCGGCGAGCTTGTTGGCTCTCTTGACCTGCTTCTTGATGATATCGGTCTCGCTCGTGTAGATGACCCGTCTGTCCGCGGACTCCGGCGTGGAAATGCCGTTCGTGCCGTAGGTGTAGGACAGGAAGGCGATGGACCGTCCCTTGCAGGAGTACACCGGGATGTCGTCGAGGTCGCTCTTCTTCCAGAGACCGGTGGCAAGGACATCGTCCGGCATATCGTTCTCGTAGTACTCGGTCGTGGCCTCGATGCCGGTGGCACCCTGGTCGTAGATATGGTTGTTCGCGATGCTGAAGACGCGCATGTTGAGAAGGTTGTACAGAGCCTGTCCGTTCTCACCCGGGGTGGAGAAGGTCGGATAGCTCGCGGGACCGAGCTTGCTGGAGAGCAGGGACTCCTGGTTGATCCAGTTGAGGTCGTGCTGCTGGTAGAAGTTCGAGACGCTCTCGTAGCAGAAGTTGAAGTCGTAGCCGTTGCCGCCCGCACGGGTGGAGGCCTGCTGGAAGATCTTCTGGTGGATGAGGTTGTCACCGGACGCCGAGAAGGTGAAGGTGGCAGTCTCATCGGTCTTCGCCGGAGCTTCCGGCTGCTTGCGTCCGTTGTAGTCGAGTTTCTTGACCGGGATGGACGGCTGCGGAGAACCGACTGCGGCATCGGCCAGTTTGTCCTTGACGCGGTCGCTGCCGTAGAGCGCGATGGCCGGCAGGTCTTTCATGCCGCTCGTCGTGATGGTCTGTCCTTCGACCTCGACGATGGACGGCTGGTACTTGTCTTCGAACTCTGCCTGCTTGGCAGCGTCGGAGGAGTACTCGGCCTGGACCGAAGCGAGGTAGTACTCGGTGTTATACGGGTTCACCTTGTTGAAGCTGTAGTCCTTGTCCGCGACGATGATGGTCGAGGTGCCGCCGCACTGGACCGGGACGAGATAGACGCCGTCCTTGACCTCTTCGAGGAGGTCGACCTTGGCGGGGACACCGTTCTCATCGAGTTCGGTGACACGGCCGAGGCGGCAGTCGCTGGTGGCGGACGTCACATAGACGTTGTACCAGCCCTTCTTGCTCCCCTTGTGCGCGATGGCATGGATGATGAGGAACAGAAGGAGGAATACGAGGAGAGCCGCCACGATGCACGTGATGAGTCTCCGGTAATTGACTTTGTACTTTTTCTTTTTACGGGTGGCCTGTTTCTTCTGACCGTTCGCCCGGGCGTTCTGCAGCTGCGCGTTGCGTTTCGCGTTCTGCTGCTTCTTCGCGTTCGAGGTCTGTTTCCGCGCGTTCGGAGACTGCTTCGCGGGGGCCTGGCGATTGGCGGGCCGTTTCGCCGCATTGTTCGCCTTGCCCGAAGACGTTTTCTTCGAAGCCGGTTTCTTCGCCGCCTGCTTCACGCTGTTGACGGCTTTCTTACTACGGCGTTTGGCAGCGGCAGATTTTTTCTGCGCTGCTTTCTTCTGGTTGATGGCCGCGTCGGTACTGATGTGCCGGCCGGTCGCACCGGAGCCGTTTCGGATATTTCTGCTCTGTTCCACGTTCAGAGCTCCTTTCTTCTCGCCCATTTCATTCGAGTCGTCCACGAGTCAGACGACCCCTATTATGATAATCATAACAGTAACAGTATCTGTTTTTCAATACAAAGTTGCGGGAAAATAACAATATCTATGACTATTGTAGCATAACTCTCCACAATATATGGGTTCAGAGGGTCTCTTTGACCCGGAACCAGCACTCGTATTCCGACACGAAACCGAGCTTCTCATAGAGCCGCCGCGCGGGCTCGTTGTCCGACACCACCTGGAGGTAGGCTTTGGTCGCGCCCTGCCGGGCGCCTTCCGTCAGGATGGTGCGCACGATGGCTTCGGCGAGGCCCTGCCGGCGGCAGTCCTCCCGGACGTGGATCGCGTACACGCCCACATAACCCCGGTCGAGAATGCCTAGGCCGGTCCCGGCGATGCGCCCCTCGCGGTCCAGCACTTTCACCGTGATCTCGTCCTTCGGAATGGCGGCATACATCGACGGCACCACCCGCAGGTGGTCCGCGTTCGAGACGGCTTTCAGTTCAAACAGCGCGTCGAGCCATTCGTCGTCCACCCGGTCTCCCACCACGAGCGGGAGGGCGGGAGTTTTTACCGGTGTATCGCCACAGGAGGCGAGGTCCAGGACCATGTTGTCCACGCGGTGCTGTTCCTCGTACCCGCGCTCTTCGAGGAAGAGTTCCAGGGCGGGCGTGGTCAGCGGGGAGATCTTGAAGATGCAGGGGGTCCCCCACTTTTCATAGACCTCTTCACAGTACGCCACCTTTTCGGCAATGGGCAGCTGTGCCGGGCCGATGGTCTCGACACAGTTGGTACGGTGGGTATAGAAGTAGGAGAAGCGGAGGATCCAACCGTCGTACACCTGCATCTGGTGCGACGGCCAGGCGTTGAGCGACAGGTCCTCCACGGTTTTGATGGTTTCCAGAGACAAAGGGCGTCTCTCCTTTCTTTCGGGGCTTCGCCCCGGCGTCAGCCGTCAGGCTTCCAGTTCCTCGACGACCGCCTCGTCCACTTTCCGGACGTGCTTGCCAATGATCTCGTTGACATCGGAGATGGTGATGAACGCGCTCTCGTCGGACGCTTCGACGATCTCACGCAGCTCCGGCAGTTCCAGTCGGGTGATGACCACGTAGAGCATCTCCTTCTTGCCGGAGACGAGGCCGCGGGCAGACGAGATGGTCACTGTTCGTCCGAGGCGTTTGTAGATGGCATCGGCGATGGGCTCCGCGTCGTCCGTGATGATGATGACCTGCTTCGCCGTGTCGAGGCCCTCTTCCACTTTGTCGATGATGCGGGAGGCGATGTAGTACGTGAGCAGTGACAGCAGCGCGCGGTCCACACCGAAGAGGAACGACGCCACCGTAAAGATGATGAGGTTGAAGACGAGGATGACGACGCCCGTCGAAGCGGCGCTCTTCCGGGAGATCATCAGGGCCACGAGTTCCGTGCCGTCGATACAGGCGCCGCCCCGCAGGACGAGGCCGACACCGGCGCCGAGCAGGAATCCGCCGAACGCGACGGACAGCAGTTCGTTCTCCGTGATCGGAGCCACGTGGTGGAACAGCTGGGTGAACAGTGTGAACACGGCCAGCGCGTAGGTGTAGGCCAGCGCGAACCGTTTGCCCACCTGCTTCATGCCGAGAAAGATGAACGGCAGGTTGAATACGGACACGATGAGACCCAGCGGCCAGCCGGTCTTGTACTGGATCATCAGAGAGATCCCCGTGAGCCCTCCGTCCAGGACCGAGTTCGGGATCAGGAACAGTTCAAGAGCGATGGCATCGATCAGGATGCCGAGGGTGATCATAAAATATTTGAGTGCGTTTTGTGCCAAGGGAAAAGCTCCTCTCAAGAAAAACGGGCAGCGAACAAGTTCGTTGCCCGTTGGGTCTTCGTTACATGTCGACGGTGAGTTCGACGACTTCTTTCAGGACTTCGGCAGCCCTGCCGCTGTCGAGGACTTCTTCGGCGGTCCGGATGCCCTCTTCCATGGAGATGTTCTTCGAAACATGGAGACAGAGCGCGGCACTGAAGACGACGGCGTCTCTCTGCGGGCCTTTTTTGCCGGCAAAGACGTCGTTCAGGATGGCGGCGTTGACTTTCGGAGTGCCGCCGGACAGGTCGTCCTTCGTGCAGATCGGCAGACCGAACTGGGTCGGAGACAGCGGGTACGTATGGAAGTGCCCGTCGATCGCCTCACAGACGACGGTGCGGCCGCCGCAGGCGATCTCATCGAGACAGTCCTCGGAGTAGACGATCATGCAGCGCTTGGCGCCGAGACGGGTCAGGACGCGGGCCAGCGGCTCGACGAACCGTTCGTCGGTGACACCGATGAGGTGTTCCGCGGCGCCGGCGTAGTCGATGATGGGCCGGAGCATGTCGAACGCGGTGTCCCAGGGAAGCTGGCGGCGGATGGGCGCCAGGAACCGGTTCATGATGTGGCTGTTCTGCGTGAACAGGAAGCAGAAGTTGGTCTTCTCCAGAACTTCTTTGATGCGCTCCGGCGGAATGGCCAGTTTCATGCCGAGGGCTTCGAGGACGTCTGCGGTACCGCAGTTGCTGGTGGCGGCGCGGTTGCCGTGTTTCGCGACTTTGATGCCGGCGGCGGCGCAGACGATCGCCGCTGCTGTCGAGACGTTGAACGTGTTGGACTTGTCCCCGCCGGTACCGACGATCTCCAGGATGTCCTCATCGTCGAAGAATTTATCGCAGTGGTTGCGCATACCCTTGGCCGCACCGGCGATCTCTTCAACGGTGGCGCCCTTCAGCGAAAGAGCGACCAGGAACGCGCCGATCTGGATGTCAGTGGAACGGCCGGACATGATCTCGTCGACCGCCGCTTCCGCCGCGTCGAAGGTCAGGTCCTGCTTATTCATGAGGGTGATGATGGAATCCTGGATCATAGTAAAAGTACCTCCGGTGGATGGCCCCAGAGCGGGGCATTCAAGAAATCTTCTTTAAAATTATAAATAAAGCGGGCGGGAATGTCCAGTATTTGTACGCAGCTCATTCACACCTGTAAAAAAGTTGTGAATTTCGGGCAATAAGCTGTTATGAAGGGTTACAAGTTCGAAGCAGAATCTGTATAATGGAGTTACCAATATGTGAGAGGAGTTGTGTTAAGGCATGTCCGATACAGCAATGACCGTCGGCGACCGCATCCGTGCGACCCGCAAACGGGAAGGCATTTCGCAGACAGAACTAGCACAGAAAATGGGAGTCATCAAGCAGACGCTTTACAAGTACGAGACCGGCATCGTCACCAATATCCCGTCGGAAAAGATCGAAGCGGCTGCCAAAGCTTTGGGTGTCACGCCCGGTTTTTTGATGGGCTGGGAGGAACAGGACGCCGACAGCGTTTCCTATGTCCGCCACCGCGCCATCAACGACCTGCTCGACAAGTTGTCTCCCTCTGAGGTCCAGATGGTCGAAGCGATCATCCGACAGATCGTCGTGTACAGTAACCAAAAGTAAGACCCCGCAAGAAACCCCCGGGTACGCTGTGAACCGAACCATTTTATTCGGACTGCACAAAAAAGCCCCCCTGTAGGGCAATAGCTAAGCTGCAAACTGGCACCGCAATTCCAGCGGTGTCAGTTTTGTACTTGTCTGGATGCGCTCATTGTTGTAAAAATATATATAG
>JAFRHS010000059.1 GCA_017433225.1 Clostridia bacterium | reverse complement strand
GTAGTTGCGGATCTCCGCGGCTTTGGCGAAGGGAGAACGCCAGTTCCAGCCGGTGATGTCCTCGACTTCCGGCATGATGCCCCACTGCTGGGTCATCAGGTCGACGCCGCGCATGAGCGGTGTATCGCCGATCACGGTATTAATGCCGAGGACGACGTCATAGAAGATCTTGGAGCCGCGTTTGCCGAACATGGACGCGAGGGCCGTGCCATTGTTGACGCCCGACAGTGTATGGACGCTGTGGATCAGGTTGCCGTGGCCGCCTTCGAAGAGCGGAGACAGTTCGTCGGCCGGAGTGCCGGCACGCTCTTCTTCGGAGCCGTTGACGAAAATGTTCGCGATCTCTTTGACCGCGGGGCCGCCGAAGGAGTGCCCGAAGATGTTGATCTTCTTGTGGGGTCCTTCCTGGCCGAGGTCCTTGAGGACACCGGGGTACACCCTGCCGTAGCGGGCATGGTTATATTTTTCGCTGTGGACTTTTCCGTAGTCGACACGGCCGCCGAACAGGTAGGCCCAAAGGATGCAGGCTCTGTCCCAGCCGGAGTTCCAGGGCCCGAGAGACGGGTGGAACACTTCGAAACCCTTCTCTTCAAGGTGCGCGATGAGGTCACCAGAAGTGAAAAAGTTCCAATACGGGAATTGGCCCTTTGCATCGATCGAATCGTGTTCGCCCCAGCCGTTCCAGCCGGAAAGCAGCACAAGCGGATAATTGTTGTTATACTGGCCCATTGGACCCACCTCCAGAAGTTTAGTAACTTTATTTTATATAGGTTCTCTGTAGCGATTCTTTAAAAAAGCCTGCAAAACCGGCATGCGTAAACGTATTCGATACATTCAGTTTTTGTGTTATGCTAAGTTTTCTTACACCCGCCCGACTCTTTTCCGATTTGTGTTGTGTGACTAAGTCACATACTTCTTCGGAGAAGTTTTATAAAGTAAGGCTGAAGAACGGTTTAAGAAGACCGATCCGCATAAGCCTATTGACTTGGTAGGTTTTAGGGTTTATGATGTTCCAAACAGCAAAGATAAAGGAGGTTTCCTGATGAAAGTTGTCATTGTCGGCGGCGTCGCCGGAGGTGCCGGTTGTGCTGCCAGACTTCGCAGACTCGATGAAAACGCGGAGATCGTCATGCTCGAACGGGGTGACTACATCTCCTATGCCAACTGCGGACTGCCGTACCATGTCGGCAATGTCATCCGCTCGAGAGACTCCCTGCTCGTCACCCCGGCGCAGCAGATGAGAGACCGTTTCGGCGTCGATGTCCGGACCCATAACGAGGTCACGGCGATCGACCGCGTGAACAAGACCGTCACGGTCCACAACAGTGATACGAACGAAGATTACACCGAACACTACGACAAACTGGTCCTTGCGACCGGATCGTCTCCCCTGCGGCCGCCGATCCCGGGCATCGACTCCCCGCGGATCCATACCCTCTGGACCGTCGCGGACACCGATCTGTTCCGCGCCATGGTCTACGAACAGAAGATCAAAACGGCCGTCGTGGTCGGCGGCGGGTTCATCGGCCTCGAAATGGCTGAAAACCTGAAGGAAGCCGGCGTCGACGTCACCATCCTCGAGGCGATGGACCAGGTCATGGCACCCCTTGACTTCGAGATGGCGCAGATGCTCCACGGCGAGATCCGCGACAAGGGCATCCGCCTCGAACTCGGCGACCCGGTCGCCTCGTTTGAAGACAAAGGCGACACCGTCGTCACGACGCTGAAGAGCGGCACGGCCGTAGAGGCCGAACTCGTCGTCCTCTCCATCGGTGTCCGCCCGAACAGCGGCATCGCGAAAGACGCCGACCTGCCGCTCAATGCGCGGGGCGGCATCCTCGTCGACGACTACATGCAGACGGAAGACCCCAACATCTTCGCGGTCGGCGACGTCGTCGAAGTCCTCGACTTCAACACCGGCGGACGCACCATGGTCCCGCTGGCAGGCCCCGCCAACAAGCAGGGCCGCATCGTGGCGGACAACCTCGCCGCGGTCGCGAAGGGCGAGGAGCCGCACACCATGTATGCCGGGACCCAGGGCAGTTCGGTCGTCAAAGTGTTTGACTACACCGCTGCCTCGACCGGTCGGAACGAGAAGGCGCTCATCGCCGCAGGACTCGAAAAAGGCAGGGACTACGAGGTCGTCTACGTCACCCAGAACCACCACGCGGGCTACTACCCCGGCGCGCTGCCGATGGTCATCAAGCTGATCGTCGAGAAGAAAGACCCAACCGACAGCCATATCCTCGGCGCGCAGATCGTCGGCTATGACGGCGTCGACAAACGCATCGACACGCTCGGCGTCGCCATGCGCCTCGGTGCCACGGTCGATGACCTCACCGACCTCGAACTCGCTTACGCTCCGCCCTACTCCTCCGCGAAAGACCCCGTCAACATGGTGGGCTTCGCGGCGCAGAACGCGCTGCGCGGCATCGTGGCGTTCTCGGACTGGAACTTCGAGGAGACGACACCGGATGCCGTCATCCTGGACATCCGGGAAGACGCGGAGCGGATGGTCTCGAAACTGCCGGACGCGGTGGAGATCCCGCTCGGCGAACTCCGCGACCGGATGGACGAGCTCGACAAAAACAAGACGTACATCGCCTTCTGCGGCATCGGCGTTCGCGCCTACAACGCCGCCCGGACGCTCGCCAACAACGGATTCGAGCATGTCCTCGTCTACCCCGGCGGCACCCGCCTCTACCACGCCACCCACAAGAAACCGGTCCCGGTCATCCAGCTGCCCACGCTGGACCAGCCGGCACCCGCGAAGGAGGAATTCACTATGCCTGCGGACGCAAAGAAGATCTCGCTCGACTGCATCGGGCTCCAGTGCCCCGGCCCCATCGTCAAAGTCTATGACGCCATCAACTCGATGAACGACGGCGACACCCTTGAAGTGTCCGCCTCTGACCCGGGCTTCGTCCGCGACATCGGCGCCTGGTGCCAGACGACCGGCAACACCCTCATCTCGGCCGGCAAGGAAGGGAACGAATTCAAAGCGGTCCTCATGAAGGGCCTGACCGGCGGACCCGCCGCGGCTGAGACCGGCTCGACCGTCGTCCCCGGACGGACCGACAGCGAAAAGACGATCGTCGTCTTCTCCGGCGACATGGACAAGGTCATGGCCTCGTTCATCATCGCGAACGGCGCCGCCGCCATGGGCAAGAAGGTCACCATGTTCTTCACGTTCTGGGGCCTTGCTGCTCTGCGGAAACGCCCCGCGCCGAAAGTCTCCAAAGGACTCATCGAGCACGCGTTCGGCATCATGCTCCCGAAGGGCGTTGCCCACATGGGCATCTCCAAGTGGAACATGGGCGGCATGGGCGGCGCCATGATGCGCTGGGTCATGAAGCAGAAGAACGTCGACACGCTCCAGGACCTCATGGACACCGCCATGAAGAACGGTGTCACCATCCAGGCCTGCTCCATGAGCATGGACGTCATGGGCATCAAGGAAGAAGAGCTCATCGACGGCATCGAGATCGTCGGTGTCGGCACCTACCTTGGCGCCGCGGAGACCGCGAACCACAACCTGTTCATCTGATCGACACATCCATCCATCTCTCACCCCTGCAATCGACAGGACCTGCTGCCCCTTCGCAGCAGGTCCTGTCTTTTTCTCCCGTCTCCAACTCCACAGACCTCGCCAAACTTGTATTTGCCGAGCTATTCCGACGCACGTTTTGCCCTTCGGGCGTGGGTGCCACAGTGCTCTGGGCAAGTAAAGGGGCTTTGCCCGCTTCGCGGCTGGTCACCAACGCTTTTTTTCAATTCTCTGTCATCTTGCCCAGCCCTTGACTTCCCCTCCGCCCCGTGGCATGGGGCAAACAACAGGCCAAAGGGGCACTCCGGCCCTTCGGCCTGCAAGATAACATGTTGCGGCAAGGCGAGTTCCTGCTCCGATTCGGCTGGTGGTACATATTAAGAATAATCATTATGAAATGGTCCACCTTTCCCGCTGGTTTTTACCGGGAAAGGAGTCTGGGTGTGCC
>JAFRHS010000058.1 GCA_017433225.1 Clostridia bacterium | reverse complement strand
GTGGACCATTTCATAATGATTATTCTTAATATGTACCACCAGCCGAATCGGAGCAGGAACTCGCCTTGCCGCAACATGTTATCTTGCAGGCCGAAGGGCCGGAGTGCCCCTTTGGCCTGTTGTTTGCCCCATGCCGGCGGGTGGAAGTGCGGTCAAGGGCAGGCAACGCGGTGGGTGGTTGCCTGTCGCGGAGCGAGCAAGCCCCTTGACGGCGCTGCAAGCCGCTGGCACGAAGCCCGGAGCGAAGCGGAAGGCGCAAATACGCACGGCAGCTGACAGGGGCACGCCGATGCCCCGCTGCCAGGGCGGATGTCACCTAGCAGGTGCAAGTTTGAAGAGCTCGACAAATACAAGTTTGTCGAGGTGGAGGCATTTCCGAGAGGAAACCCAAAAAGAGGCATGACCGAAGTCATGCCTCTTATCAATCAGGTTTACAGTCCCAGTTCCTCAATGTCCCGGATGAGCTCTTTCTGGCGCTCGTAGAACATGAGTTCCTGATTGTGGTCGAAGTACTCTTTGCAGCCGTAGCGGCTGATAAAGCTCGACGAGTACAGGTTCGTCGTCAGTTCCGTGACGATGATCAGCATCTCGTTGCCGTTGTCGAAGGCGGTCTCCGCGAACTTGAAGAGGTTCGAGAGTTCGTCGCCGGTGCGGCCGGCAAGGCTCTTCAGGGCCTCGTTCTCCTTCTTGAATTCGTCCTGCAGGACCGCATACAGCGCCTCGCCGTCGGCGGGGTCTGCGACACGGGCCGCCGCCAGCATCTTCTCGACGATGTTCGCGGCTCTGTACGCGTAGATGCTGTCCTCCTCGGACGCCTGGCGGCTCCGGCGCGCCGTCGTGCTGTTCATGCGCAGTTTCTCGACGGACTGAGTGAGGACCGCAAAGCCGTTCTCGGCGTTGCCGTCGGTGATGGCGGCCTTCTGTGCCTTCAGTTCCGACACGACGATCCGCATGGTCTTTTCACGGTCGAACACGTCATGGAACCGGTTGCCCACGTGCTCGAGCAACAGGCCGATGACCGTGAGCCGTTCATCGAACCGGGCCATCTTCGCCCGCTCGACGATCTCCTCGGAGATGTCGCCGGAGAGGATCTTGTCGATCTGGTAGTCAGACTTGTACTTGTTGTAGAGGTCGTAGTAGATCGCGAATTCTTCCGCAATGCGGTGGTTCTGCAGGTACTGCCGGACGAGGTCCGCAGTCACGGGGAACTCGTGCTGCTCATAGAGGTAGATGATGTCGGAGAGGTCCTCCCAGCCGCGGGCGGTGACGAACGTCTTGCCGTCGACCGTGGTCTGGACGAGGTAGAAGTCCGCGTTCTTGATGGACAGGTACGTCGTGATGGCGGGGTGCACTTTTGCCTCGTAGGCGTACTCTTTCCAGGCGGCGAAATCGGGCTCGATGTCGACCCTCTTCAGACGGTCCCAGGTGACGATGTCGAACTCGCGGACCGAGTTGTTGTACTCGGGCGGGTTGCCGGCCGTGACGACGACCCAGCCGTCGGGGATGCGGTGCATGCCGAACGTCTTGAACTGCAGGAACTGCAGCATGGAGGGCGCCAGCGTCTCCGAGACACAGTTGATCTCATCGAGGAACAGGATGCCCTCCTTCTTCCCCGTACGCTCCATCTCCTCATACATGGAGGAGATGATCTCGGACATGGTGTATTCGGACACACGGACGTTCTGCCCGCCGTAGACCTTGTCGGCGATGAACGGAAGGCCGAGCGCGCTCTGCCGGGTATGGTGGGTCATGGAGTAGGAGACGAGCGCGATGTCGAGTTCAGACGCGATCTGTCCCATGATGGCAGTCTTACCGATGCCGGGAGGGCCCATCAGGAAGATGGGGCGCTGCCGTTCGACCGGGATCACATAGTCCCCGATCTCGTTGCGGGTCAAATAGGACCGGACCGTGAATTTGACCTGTTCTTTTGCTTCGCGGATATTCATACTAAGTCTTCTTCCTCCAATACTAACTTGATCGCCCACGGGGGCACTTCGGGTTCATAGGATTCGTCGCGCATGAAAACAAACGCGGTATCGTAGGGCGGTTTTCTCTGCGGGAACGTGCCGTAGCCGTCCGTGAAGTAGATGAGGCCCTTGAGTTTTCGGAATTTTTCCTGCTCGAGCAGGGTGTTCACATATTCGAACGCCGGCCGGAAGTCCGTTCCGCCCTTCCCCTTCAGGTCGAGGTGGGCGATGTACTGCTCCAGCTTCGAAAGGTCGTCGATGTAAGTGACCTCCTGCACCTCCATGTCCGCCTGGATGAGATAGAGGTTGACCTGTTTGAAGAAGTTCTCGGATGCCTTCAGGATGTTGTAGGTCTTCTGCATGAACTTCTGGATGAGGTCGCCGCTGGTGGAGGCCGAGGTGTCGATGACGATGACGAAATCCCGGATGCGGTTGACCTCTTTATACTCGAGCGGTTCGATGAGGGGCATGTCTCCGTAGAGTTCCAGGCCGTAGGTGTAAAAGACCGTGTCGAACTCGTCGTCGTTGATCATGATCTCTTCGCCGAGGACCGAGAACTTCCGGAGGAAGGTCGCATAGTCGTAACGTTCTCTGTGAAGCTCTTTGAGCTCCATCAGCATGGAGCTGGACTCGGAGCCGGCCTTGCGGGAAGAGGTCTCCATGTCCACCTGGACGCGTTTGGAGATGTCCTCCCACTCCTGCTCTTTCTGAGATTTGTCGTCTCCCCCGTCATTGTCCTGCGGGGGCAGGTCTTCAGTGGGGTCGTGTTCCGGTTTCTCCTGCTGCTGCGGGTTGTTGACCGGGCCGGGGGTATCGCTGGGGTCGTGGAAATACCAGAGATCGTGCTCGTCGGCCTTGAAGAATTTGCGAAGGGTCTCGACCTCTTCCGCTTCTTTCCCACTCTCGAGGAGCCAGCGGTAGATGCGCTCCGCCGTCAGGGTCTGGAACGGGATGTTCAGGGACTGCAGGACTTTCTTCTGGGAGATCTCCCGCTCGCAGCGGAAACAGTCGAGGTCCTGGTCGTTGATGAGGTTCTCGACGGCGATGTCGACCGCGAGGTCCCAGTACTCCTGTTTCACCGCCTCATGGATGAAGGCGTGCTGGAAGATGCAGTGGAGGACCACGTGGAGCAGGTCTCTGGCGATGACGCTCTTCTCCTGCTGGTATTCGTGGAGCAGGAACTCGGGGTCATAGAACAGGAACCGTCCGTCGGTGGCGAGAGACAGGGCACCCGGCACCGGCATGAGTTTGAACACGGCGGAGTCCAGATAACGCATATTCACGACGATCGTACTGCGGGACAGGACGATGATCCGACGGGCGATGCGGTCGAGCCGCGCCTCTTCCTCGGTCATCTCCGGTTCGTGGAAACCTTCCGGCATCGGGACACCTCCTTACAGTTCGAATTCGTCGGTGGGGTTCTCGTAACCGCCGCTGATGTGACGATGGTTCATCAGCACGGCCTTGGCTTTGACGTTGCCCTTTTTATTGGCATAGTCGAACACTTCATCGAAACAGGCGTCGATCTCGCTCTCGAGGAACGGGAAGTTCAGGACTTTGTGGAGCATGGCGTCGTTGTCGATGTCCACGAAGAGTTTCAGCGCCTGTTTCGTATATCGCTTCAGGTAACCCTCGAGGACACTGCTCTTCAGGTCGTCGCCGAGCATGCCGACGGCGAGGTGCAGTTTGTCCTCGAACCGGGACGTGTTCCCGAACAGTTCTTCCGCGACGGCTGGATCCTGCTTCGTGAAATGGACCTGGTTCAGAGTCTTGCAGCCTTCGAACAGGTTGCTGCCCTGGACTTCCAGAGACTGCGGGACCGTGACGTCCGTCAGGTTGATGCAGCCGTAGAAAGCGCCGCGGCGGATGGTGTCGACCGACTCGGGGATCTTGAGCGTCGTGAGGCCGGTGCAGCCGTCGAACGCGCGCTCTTTGATGGTGTTGAGAGATGCGGGCAGCTCGACATGCCGCAGCGCGACACAGTCCTTCAGGACGCCGTACTCGAGCGAACGCAGGTCCCGGGGGAACCGGATGTCGCTCAGTGAGGAGCAGCCTTCGAATGCCCAGCCCTTGAGGTCGTCGACACTCGCCGGAAGAACGACGTGGTCGAGCTTCGTGCAGCCCTTGAACGCCAGGGCGCCGATGGTCCGGAGGGTCGACGGGAACTCGATGGTCTCGAGGGACGTGCACTCCGCAAAGGCGACCGACCCGATGGCGGTCAGCGCATCGGTGAACGTGATCTTCTTCAGACCGGTACAGCCTTTGAACGCCCAGTCGCCGATGCTGTGGACGCTCTCCGGGAACACCAGTTCCTCGATGTCGGTCCGGTCACAATAGGCGTAAGGCTTGACTCTGCGGGTGCCGTCCGGCACATACAATACGTTTGCCATAAGAGATTTCCTCTCTGTGCTCAGCCGACAGCGGGGAACGCTTTTTCGACGGCTTTGGAGATCTTGTTGTAGTCTTTCTGGTTGAGGCCGGCATTCTTCTGGGAACCGTCCGCAAAGAAGACGCCGAGGATGTAGTAGTCTTCCATCTTGATGCAGACCGCATCGGCCACACCGCGCCCGTTGTTCTCCGCGGTCTCGGTGGTATCGGCGTTCTCTGCGAGGTTGCCGCCGAGATAGTCTGCGGTACGGGACACGAGTTCATCGACCAGTTCGAGGTCTTTGCCGGAGGTCGTTTTGAACTTGAGGAAGATGCACTTGCGCTTCTTGTCGTAGGCTTTCTTGATGCGGGTCGGGATGTTGTAGAGGTCCTTGACCTCGCCTGCCTTCATCAGGGCGTAGCAGTACTTGGTACCGGTCGCGGCCGGGAAGAAATCGGTGTCCCAGGTGTGCTTGTAGGCACAGACCGGCTCATTCATGTTGAAGTTTTCATAGTTGCCGTAGGTGATATCGGAACCGACATCGACGTGGTACCAGTTCTCATCGTCGAGCTGGACCATGTTCCAGGCGTTGGTGAACGCCGTGTCGTGGACGACTTTGCACGGGATCTCGAGCATCTCCATGAACATCCGGAACGTGGTGGCGAAGCCGACGGGGACGCCGGTGCCGGTCTTCAGGACGCCGTAGGGCTCATCGATCTGCGACGAGGAGACGGGGATGTTCACTTCCGTTGCCTCTGCCATCTCCAGGTTCTTGCACATCCATTCATAGACGGCCTTTTCCTTCTGGAACGTGGTCATGTCGTCCTTGATGATGTTCTTCAGAGTGGCAGAAGCCAGGTCGTAGACTTCCTTCTGCTTCGCGTCGAGTCCGGAATCTTTTCCGGCGAGATAAGCTTTGGAAATGGCCTGTGTCGAACGGACCGTATAGAGGTCTGAGATGGTGACGTCATCTTCCTGCGTTTCGCCGGCGACGATGCCCATGCGGGAGACTGCCAGCTGCAGGTCAGAGCCGATGGAGTCGAACTTCGCGACTTTCACACCGACAAATATGCTCATGATGGCCGCGAGAAGGCTCAGCACGAGGCAGGCGGCAAGCAGTGTCACCAGCAGGTTGCTGGCTTTCTGAGACCCCGCCTTCGGCAGCTTCTCCTGGAAATTGTCCATGGATGAAATGGTTTTTTTCGCCATGATAGCTCCTCCTGTTTTCGATCAGATGGGGAATTCGTAATTATTTTGTCTATTATACTATTTTTCACGATCATTTACTATATAGCACTCGAAAACTCATCCCCGGGACCGCCCCGATCCCGGTCTGCAGTGTCGATCTTTTTAAGACAAAAAACAAAAAACAGGTGTTGACACCATCGCGCTAAAGTGGTAAAGTAAGCTCAACAAATTTCATATTTGTCACAAACCGACGACTCAGAGTGAGTAGGCACGGGAAACTTTTTCAGAGAGCTGCCGATGGTGGGAATGCAGCAAAGGGAACCGATGTCGAATGGACTGAGGAGGGCGGCCGGAAACCGGGAGACCGGGAGTATGGGCCGACGGGAACTCCCGTTACAGAGTCAGACCTGTGTTGGCAGGTCGAAGAGGTGGGCGATTCATCGCCAACCCGGGTGGCACCGCAGAAGCAGACGCTTTTGTCCCGGAGGAAACAGATTCCGTGGACGAAGGCTTTTTTTCATGCCTTTTCCACAAGTACCTCAAAGAAAGGATGGTTTCAACATGAAAACCGCAGCTGACAACAACATCCCTTACAAAGTGTATCTTGACGAGTACGAACTCCCGAAGGCATGGTATAACGTCCGGGCCGACATGAAGAACAAGCCCGCGCCCCTGCTGAACCCCGGCACCATGGAGCCCATGACCGCCGAGGAACTGTCCGCGGTCTTCTGCGAAGAGCTCATCGCGCAGGAACTGGACAATGAAAACCGCTACATCCCGATCCCCCAGGAGATCCGCGACTTCTACAAGATGTACCGCCCGTCTCCCCTCGTCCGCGCGTACTGCCTCGAAGAGAAGCTGCAGACCCCGGCAAAGATCTACTACAAGTTCGAAGGCAACAACACCTCCGGCTCCCATAAACTGAACTCCGCCATCGCGCAGGCCTATTATGCGAAGAACCAGGGCCTCAAAGGCGTCACGACCGAGACCGGTGCCGGCCAGTGGGGTACGGCCCTCTCCATGGCGTGTGCGTACCTCGGCCTCGACTGCCAGGTCTACATGGTCAAGGTCTCCTATGAGCAGAAGCCGTTCCGCCGCGAAGTCATGCGCACCTACGGCGCTTCTGTCATCCCCTCTCCGTCCGACACCACTGAGATCGGCCGGAAGATCCTCGCCGAGAACCCCGGCACCACCGGTTCCCTCGGCTGCGCCATCTCCGAAGCTGTTGAGGCGGAAGTCAAGCAGGAAGGTTACCGTTACGTCCTCGGTTCCGTTCTGAACCAGGTCCTCCTGCATCAGTCCGTCATCGGTCTCGAGACCAAGGCGGCGCTCGACAAGATCAACGTCAAACCCGACATCATCATCGGCTGCGCCGGCGGCGGCTCCAACCTCGGCGGTCTCATCGGCCCCTTCATGGGCGAGAAGCTGAGAGGCGAAGCCGACTACCGGATCATCGCCGTCGAACCCGCGTCCTGCCCGTCTCTGACGAGAGGCAAGTTCGCATACGACTTCTGCGACACCGGAAAAGTCACTCCGCTCGCGAAGATGTACACCCTCGGTTCCGGCTTCATCCCGAGCGCCAACCACGCCGGCGGTCTCCGGTACCACGGCATGAGCCCGGTCCTGTCCCAGCTCTACCATGACGGTTACATCGAGGCCGTTTCGGTCGAACAGACGGCTGTCTTCGAAGCCGCGGAGCTCTTCGCCCGCTGCGAAGGCCTCCTGCCCGCGCCGGAATCCTCTCACGCCATCCGCACCGCGATCGACGAAGCCATGAAATGCAAGGAGACCGGCGAAGAGAAGACCATCGTCTTCGGCCTCACCGGCACCGGTTACTTCGACCTCGTCGCTTACCAGCAGTTCAACGACGGCGTCATGAACGACTATATCCCGACCGACGAAGAACTCGCGAAGTACGCCGAGACCCTTCCCCCGCAGCCGGAAGAATAAACAGGACTGCGATCCCTCCTGATCATCTCTTTTACAAATACTCTCTCAAAACACAACAGGAAAGCCCCGACCAAACGGCCGGGGCTTTTTTGTTGGATCGGACCACCTTACGCGTGGTACAGTTTCGTCTTTTCGTAGGTCGGCTCACAGGTGAAGTTGACACCGAGCTGTTTCAGGATCCGCTCGTCGACAGATGACAGGATGACGGACGAGTGGAACTCGCAGCCCTTCAGCTGGTCGAGCTGATCGAGGGCCAGTTTCGTGTTCTCGTCGGTCTTCGCGCAGATGGTGAGAGCGATGAG
This sequence comes from Clostridia bacterium, assembly GCA_017433225.1. Taxonomy (GTDB): domain Bacteria; phylum Bacillota; class Clostridia; order Oscillospirales; family Acutalibacteraceae; genus RUG420. Next base: position 9,201 of record JAFRHS010000058.1, on the reverse strand, counting down.
GATCTCGTCGACGTGGAGCCGCGGGTTGTGGTCTCCGAAGTGGTCGAGCTTCAGCTGCTGGATGGGCTCGATGATCTCGGCGGAGATGAGGTCGATCTCATCCGGGATGCCGGCGAGTTTCTTCAGGGAGTTCAGCAGCATGGCGGAGGTGGCGCCGAGCAGTGACGTCGTCTTACCGGTAATGATGGTGCCGTCGTTCAGCTGGATGGCAGCTGCCACGCCGCCGGTCAGCTCTGAGACCGTGTTGGCGGCGGCCACGACCGGACGGTCTTCCGGACCGATGTCGCACTGTTCCATGAGCAGTTTGATCTTCTCGACCGCTTCCTCGGTCCCGTTTCCGCGGCGCTCATCGGCCATGGCGGTGTAGTACCGGCGGATGATCTCCTGTTTGGAGGCTTCACAGACAGCGTCATCGTCGAAGATGCACAGACCGGCCATGTTGACACCCATGTCGGTGGGCGATTTATACGGGCTCTCGCCGTAGATTTTCTTATAGATGCCGTTCAGGACCGGGAAGATCTCGACGTCGCGGTTGTAGTTGACGGCGGTCTCGCCGTAGGCTTCGAGGTGGAAGGGGTCGATCATGTTGACGTCGTTCAGGTCCGCGGTGGCGGCCTCGTACGCGAGGTTCACCGGGTGCTTCAGCGGGATGTTCCAGATGGGGAACGTCTCGAACTTCGCGTAGCCGGCGTCCACACCTCTCTTGTGCTCCTGATAGAGCTGAGAGAGACAGACGGCCATCTTTCCGCTGCCGGGGCCGGGAGCGGTGACGACGACCAGAGACTTCTTCGTCTCGATGTACTCGTTCCGGCCGTACCCCTCGTCCGAGAGGATGAGCGGCACGTTGCTCGGGTAACCGGCGATCGGATAGTGCCGGTAGACTTTGATGCCGAGGGATTCGAGGCGCTTCTGATAAGCGACCGCTTTGTCCTGGCCGGCAAACCGGGTCAGGACGACGGAGGAAACGTTGAGGCCGTAGGACCGGTAGGCGTCGATGAGGCGGAGGGCATCCATATCGTAGGTGATGCCGAGGTCTCCCCTCTTTTTGTTCTTTTCGATGTCGCCGGCGTTGATGACCATGACGACTTCCGCGTCATCCTTCAGCTGGGCGAGCATCCGCAGCTTACTGTCCGCCTCGAAGCCGGGCAGCACGCGCATGGCATGATAGTCGTCAAAGATCTTCCCGCCGAACTCGAGATACAGCTTGCCGCCGGTGCTCTCGATGCGTTCCTTGATGTGGGAAGACTGCAGTTTCAGATATTTGTCGTTGTCGAATCCGATCCTGGACATAAAAGCCTCCTGTTTCCGCTTTTCTCTTTCTATTTCAACTCAATAAGTTTACCGCAAACCGTATTCCTTTGTAAATAAGAAATCGCCCGAAACCGAACGGTTCCGGGCGGTTTTTTGCTTTGATCGAAGATCGGAGGACTCAGGCGTCCTTGTGGATGGGTTCTTCGTGCAGTTTTTCGATTGCTTCCTCTTCCAGTGTGGCCTCCACATCCGCTCTCTGGAAGATCGGACGGAAGATGGTATGGACGATAAAAGCGAAGATGCCGGCGGAGGCACTGAAGAGCGCGCCCATCTTGGCGGCACCCTGGATGGCGAGGTCCGTGTAGGCGGCGTTCGTTACGAAGAGGGCAACGGTCAGACCGGTACCGCCGACGATGCCGGCAACGATGACGTCAAGGTTCGACATGCCCTTCGGCAGGCCGAATTTGAAGCCGTGACCAAAGACAAAGGTGAAGAACGAGATGCCGAGCATCTTGCCGACGATGAGCGAGATCATGACGATGAACGTCAGAGCGCTCATGACGGAGAACCGGACACCTGCCATGGCAAAGCCGAAGAAGAACAGTCCGTAATCCACGATGGGGCTGACGTTGTGTTCGAATTTCGTGAGGGTGGTCTCTCTGCCGAACTTTTCGAGCGCCTCGAATTCCTTCTTGTTGTTCGGAAGGAACGGGACGACGAAGACGAGAGACAGCGCCGGGGAGACGCCGGTCTTGAACAGGCCGAGCCAGCAGAGGATGCCGCCGATGAGGATGTACGGCCAGTAGCTCTTGACCTTCAGTTTCTTGAACGCGAAGGAGACCAGCATGCCGGCAAGCACCAGCAGCAGGAAGAGCGGGCGGATCGGCTGTCCGGGCGTCGGGTAGAAGATGGCGATGATGGCAAGGCCGATGGCGTCATCGGCGACCGCCAGGAGCAGCAGAAAGCTGACGGCGGGATGGTCCTTACCGAACACGAGTTTCGCAAAGAGCCAGGCGAGCGCGATGTCGGTCGCGGTGCAGATGCCCCATCCGTTGGACCAGTCCGGGTGTCCAAAGAAATGGTTCAGGAGCAGGAACAGGCCTGCGGGACCAAGGACACCGCCGAGGGTGGCCATCAGCGGAGTGACTGCTTTTTTGATGGGGTTCAGCGCTCCTCCGGGAGACAGTGCATGGACGATCTCGATGCCGGCGGTGCCGAAGAAGAGTACCATGAAGACGTTCTCAACGAACCAGGCAAACGTGAATTTGCCGAAAAACAGGTGTTCCTCGATCCAGTACTCGTACCAGTGCGGCGCGACGTTCGCGACCAGCAGGGCGACGAGAACACCCAGGATCAGCGGGATGGAGTACGCACGGATGATATCTTTGGAGATATGGCTCCAGGTACTCTGGGTCTTTGTGTTACTCAAGTCATTCACCTCTTCGAAAGGATGTAAATATATATTAAAGTTTCTCGGGACACTTTGCAATGGAAACTGTAAAAAAACAGAAGACACATTCTGCCCGTTTCGTTCTGTTTCCACTTCGAAAGCGCTTTCTGACCCCCTTTTTCTTTTTATAATTGGCACTTTTCAAAGGAACACTTTGGCGATATACTGTCTGCAGCAACCTTACAAAAGGAGAACCATCATGAAACGCGTACTGACGATCCAGGACATTTCCGGCATCGGGAAATGCTCCCTGACCGAAGCCCTTCCCATCATCTCGGCGGCCGGCATCGAATGTGCCGTCCTCCCCACCACGGTCCTCTCGACCCACACGGCCTTCGAGGGCTTCACATTCCACGACCTCACCGATGACATGCCCGGGATCGCGGACCACTGGGCCGCCCTCGGCATGGAGTTTTCCTCCATCTACACCGGCTACCTCGGCAGCATCCATCAGGTGGAACTCGTCGAGAAGACCATCGACCGGTTCCGGAAAGAGGACACGCTGGTCGTCGTCGACCCCGCCATGGCGGACAACGGCAAACTCTACGCCGGCTTCGCGCCCGAATTCGTCGGGGCGATGAAAGGCCTCTGTGCCAAAGCGGACGTCGTCGTCCCGAACATCACGGAAGCGGCGTTTTTACTCGGCGAGGAGTACATCGCCGAAGGATACACGGAAGACTATGTGAAACGGCTCCTGAAAGAACTCACCGACCTCGGGCCCCGCTACGCGGTCCTCACCGGGGTGTCCTTCTCCGAAGAGGAACTGGGCGGCGCGGCCTACGACAAAGAGACCGGTGCCTTTTTCACCTACTTTACACACAAGGAGCAGAAGTCCTTCCACGGCACCGGAGACCTCTTCGCCTCAGCCCTCGTCGGCGCGCTCGAGAACGGGTTCACGATCGAAGACGGCATCCGCATTGCCGCCGAATACACGCTGGCCGCTCTCCAGGCGACGCTGCGCGACCCGGAAGGCCGCTGGTACGGCGTCAACTTCGAAGAAGCCCTCCCCGTCTATCTGAAGCTTCTCGGGAAAATTTAGCGACACCTGTTCATTATTTGTCTCTTTATGTTTTTCGTTTCCTGCGCTACAATGTAATTGGAGGAAATGGCCCTGACTGTAAAACGATAAGAGGTGAACACCATGAAAGAAAAAGTCATCATCCACATCTCCAGAGAGCACGGTAGCCTTGGCCACGTCGTCGGCGAAAAGCTCGCAGAGCGCCTCGGCTGCAAACTGTACGACAAGAAGATCATCGAAGAGATCGCCGAAGAACACGGTCTCGACAAAGAGTTCCTCAAAGAGTACGAGGAGAAGCCGAAACGTTCCCTTCTTTACAGACTCGCACAGGGCGTTTCCGCAGACCTGGAAGAGGAGCTGACCAAGCAGGTCTTCGAAAAGATCCAGAACGTCGCCGAGACCGAGGACAGAGCCGTCATCGTCGGCCGCTGCGCCGGCACGGTCCTGAAGGAGTATCCGCACGTCATCAACGTCTTCCTCACCGCAAGGATGTCGAACCGTGTCCGGAACATCATGGAGTATTACGGCATCGATTACGAGTCCGCCCAGAAGCGCATCCAGGACGTCGACAAAGACCGTCAGCGCTTCCACGACACCTATTCCGACACGAAGTGGAAGAACGTCGACAACTACGACCTCGTCCTCAGCACCACTGAACTCGGTGTGGACGGCGCCGTCGACCTCATCCTGAACTACATCGCACATCTCGACTGAGCAGATCACAGGCCCGGGCATCCAGCCCGGGCTTTTTCTTTTATCAAATGGACCATTCTGTATCGATTATCAAAATAAATACCGAGAACCCATTTACGGCATACTTTTTGGTTTGTTATAATACTTGCATATAAAAAACAGACCACACAGTTGGAGTGATTGTAATGACAGAAAAAATCATTGTCCACATTTCGAGAGACCACGGCAGCAAGGGTTCCGTCATCGCGGAAAAGCTGGCAGAAGTCCTGAACTGCAAAGTCTACGATGACAGCATCATCGACGACATCGCCAGAGAGCACGACCTCGACCCGGAGGTCTTGAAGAGTTATGACGAAAAACCCCGCCGTTCCATCCTCTACCGCCTGTCCCAGGGCGGCGGCTCCGACCTTCCGGAGAAGATGATGGAGTACATGTTCGAGTACTTCCAGAAGATCGCCGCGACGGAAGACCGCGCCGTCATCGTCGGCCGCTGCGCCGGTGAAGCGCTCGAAAACGTCGACTACAATGTGAACGTCTTCGTCACCGCCAAGACCGCGTTCCGCATCCAGAACGTCATGGACGCGTTCGATCTCTCCTTCGACGAGGCGCGGCTCCGCATCGACGAAGTGGACAAGGCCAGACAGCGCTTCCACGAGACCTACTCGACCAGCCGCTGGCAGACCTTCGAGAACTACGACCTCATCATCAACACGACCGACATCGGGATCGACGGTGCCGTCAGGATGATCCTCGAATACCTCGAGCTCCGCTTCCCGGGAGAGCCGGAGGAAGAGCCGTACGACTAAACAAAAAAAGAATCGCTCGGACCAAACGGTCCGGGCGATTTATTTTGCACCCATTTTCCAGGCATCCCGCAGCACTTCGATGGCGGTGTCCCGGAACCGTTCCAGAGGGACCTGTTTGTGGTGGAGCCAGTCGGTCCAGAGGCTGATGGCGCCGGCGGAGACGAATTCGGAGTAGAGGCTCGCCTGGTAGTCGGAACTCCAGCCTTCCCAGTCTTTGTAGTAGTCCATCAGCGCCTGCTTCAGGACATTCTTGAAGTCGTTCTTCAGGAACATGAACGTGGTATCTTTCGAGAGTTTCTCGAAGAACGCCATGTTGTCCATCATGATGACGTTGAGCGAGTCGTAGAAGTAGATGAAGTCGAAGGGCGCGACATCCTCCGCCCGTTCGAGGGCCTCCCCCGCGTCAAGTTTCGCCTGGTTTTCGTTCCCCCGGCGCTCCGCCTCGGCGAGGATCTCCATCAGCCTGTCGTGGATCATCTGCTTGAATTCGAGAAAGACGTCCTGAACGGTCTGGTAATGGAGATAGAAGGTCTTGCGGTCGATGTCCGCGGTACGCGCCAGTTCCGAAACCGTGATGTCGTCGATCGCCTTCGTCTGGACGAGCTGGAAAAACGCGTAATAGATGTTCTTTTTGGTGCGGGCTACTCTGCGGTCCATCGCCAAAGCCTCCTCCCGGGAAACGGTTCTGTCAGTTTTTTCTTGTTATTTACGGGTTCAGTATAGCATGTTCCTCCACAAAAATCGAGTATTCTGTAGATTAAATCCCACTTTTTTGAGAACTGGCAATTGAAGGAGCATGCCTGTAACCATAAGATGAGGTTGTAAGTTTTGTCTGAAAAGACGCGTGTGAGAAACATTTGAAAGGAGAAGTTTCATGAACATCTTTCAGAAACTGACCTACGGGTACTCCATGCTGGCAGACGGCTCCTACGCGGACGTCTCCGGTCAGGACTTCGTAGATCATCTTTCCATCGGCGCTCCCGGCTGGGTCGGCGCCTGGGTCGCGGTCGGCCTCGCGGTCATCTTCGGCCTCCTCGTTTACGTCTTCCCGGTCATCATGACCGAGAACGAGCACATCCAGTGCTACCCGCTGTGGCTCCACTGCTTCTACTGGGCCGCAGACTTCATGGGCATCTGGGTCTTCATCCATGCCTGGGCAAAGTACGACCACTTCCTTCTGTTCCTGCTCCTCGCCATCGGTGAGGCCATCTGGGTCGCGATGGAAACCTACTGTCTGACACGAGCGATCCAGTACGAGCACTCCATCATCTGGAAGAAAGGCACTTCCACCAAGACCATGGTCGCGGAGATCGTCGTCCTGACCCTCTTCTGCTACCTCTGCCTCAACTTCCTTCGCTTCGAGTGGCACGATGAGACCATGTGGAAGTTCTGGATCTTCACTCAGGTCCTCGTCACCACCGTCCCGGTCTGGGAGATGCGCAAACGCGGCTACAAGTCCGGCAACTGCCTGGCTCTCAGCATCGTCTTCATCTGCGTTGCCCTCGTTTCCTTCAACCCCTGGTGCAACATGTGGCTTGCGATCAAACCGGAGTTCTTCTCCCTGCAGGCGAACCCCTGGTACTACCTGACCGGTCTCTTCTGCCTCGCTTCCGCCATCTATGGCCTGTACCTGTACATCAAGCTTCCTCCGAAAGAAGATGTCATGGGCAGCGGCAAGAAAGCCATCCTGAAATAAGAAGCATCCCTGCTTCCCCTATCCTCAAGACTCCATACATACAAAAACCGACTCCGTCGCAGGACGGGGCCGGTTTTGTTTTGTTGTTTATTTGTCTTTGCGGGCTGTGGCGATGTACGCTCAGTCCTCTCTGGCCTTGACCGCGCGGACGGCTTTGACGGTGCCCTCCTGCAGCGAGTGGCTCTTGTGGACGACGACTTCTTCGTCGTAGACCGCGAAGAGATCTTCCATCTCGTCCTTGTCCATCTTCGGGGTCACATAGGAGACCAGCGGGACCAGGATGAGGCCGATGATCATGGTGATGGCACCGGCATTGATGGGAGACGCGATGTAGTGGAAGAACATGTTCATGACCGTGAACAGGACGCCCCAGGCAAAGGACACCCAGACGGAGAGCTTCGTGACGTTCTTCGAGTACAAGCCATACATGAACGGTGCGAGGAACGCGCCTGCGAGGCCGCCCCAGGAGACACCCATCATCTGGGCGATGAATGCCGGCGGGTTGAACGCCAGAGCGACGGAGATGACGATGAAGACGGCGATCAGCACACGCATGACGACGAGCTGCGTCTTCTCGCTCATATCCTGCCACCAGGTCTTCTTCAGGAAGTCGAGCGTCATCGTGGAGCTGGAGGTCAGGACCAGCGAAGACAGGGTCGACATGGAGGCGGACAGGACCAGGACGATGACGATACCGATCAGAATATCGGGCAGCGTCGAGAGCATCGACGGGATGATGGCGTCGAATGCGATCGTGCCATCCGGGTTGTGGACGCCGGGCACATCGCCAAAGAGTCTGCCGAAACCGCCGAGGAAGTAGCAACCGCCGGCGACGACGAAGGCGAAGAAGGTCGAGATGACGGTACCGGTCTGTACCGATTTTTCATCTTTGATGGCATAGAACTTCTGGACCATCTGCGGAAGACCCCAGGTGCCGAGAGACGTCAGGATGACGACACCGAGCAGAGCGGCCGGGTCCGGGCCGAAGAAGCTCGTGAGAAGGCCCTCTGCGCCCTGCAGAGCAGGTTTGGCGACATCGGACGCGTCGATGATGGAAAGCTCTTTCATGGCGTTCAGGAAGCCGCCCTGGCCGTGCAGGACCGCTGCGATGACCGCCGCGATACCGCCGAGCATGATGATGCCCTGGATGAAGTCATTGAGCGCGGTAGCCATGTAGCCGCCGGCGATGACGTAGACAGCGGTCAGGAGCGCCATAATGAGGATGACGACGTGGTAGTCGATGCTGAAGGCCATCCCGAAGAGACGGGACAGACCGTTGTAGACACCGGCCGTGTACGGGACCAGGAAGACGAACGAGATGATGGAGCCGACGACCTGGAGCGCCTGAGAACCATACCGTTTTCCGAAGTACTCGGGCATGGTGCGCGCGTCGAGTTTCTGGGTCATGATGCGGGTACGGCGGCCGAGGATGATCCACGCGAGGAGCGAACCGATGAGGGCATTCCCCAGGCCGATCCAGGTGGACGCGAGGCCGAACTTCCAGCCGAACTGGCCGGCGTAACCGACGAACACGACGGATGAGAAGTAAGACGTACCGAAGGCGAAGGCCGTGAGCCAGGGGCCGACGGTCCGTCCGCCGAGGACGTAGTCATTGACGTTGGTCGCATGTCGTCTGGACCAGAACCCGATGAAGATCATGACACCGAAGAACAGGACCAGAAGGATGATCTTGATTGCCAAACTGTTTTCCTCCAAACTTTCACAAAGTACCGCCTTCGCTTTTACTTTAGCGGTTTAAACTGTAACGGTTTAAATTATAACGGTTTAAAGGACAGAATGCAAGTGTCTATTTCCATATATCATTTCACGCCACCTTCCCTGCTCTCCGGCGCTCTACAAACTTGTATTTGTCGAGCTCATCAAACTTGAACCTGCTAGGTGACATCCGCCCTGGCAGCGAGGCATCGGCGTGCCCCTGTCAGCTGCCGTGCGTATTTGCGCCCTCCGCTTCGCTCCGGGCTTCGTGCCAGCGGCTTGCAGCGCCGTCAAGGGGCCCGCTCGCTCCGCGACAGGCAACCACCCACCGCGAGGAACCCCTCTGCGACGGGTCCCTCTGCGTTGCCTGCCCTTGACCGCACTTTCACCCGCCGGCATGGGGTAAACAACAGGCCAAAGGGGCACTCCCGCCCTTCGGCCTGCAAGATAACATGTTGCGGCAAGGCGAGTTCCTGCTCCGATTCGGCTGGTGGTACATATTAAGAATAATCATTATGAAATGGTCCACCTTTCCCGCTGGTTTTTACCGGGAAAGGAGTCTGGGTGTGCC
>JAFRHS010000057.1 GCA_017433225.1 Clostridia bacterium | reverse complement strand
GACCTCAACAATTACTGCGATACCGCGTCCATCATGAGCTACGGCATGGCATGGGCAGGCTCCGCGCCGGGACCGGTGTCCCCGCGTTCGTGGCTTGAGGGCATCTACGACTATGCTTCCCAGGTCATGGATACCGAGAAGGTGTTCCTCGGAATGCCCGCCTACGGATGGAACTGGCAGATATACGACAAGCCCGCGAACATCGGCAAGACCTATCGCGGCACTTCGCAGACTTATTACGCCGCGCAGAACTGGCTCAAGGGCGTGTATAACTTCACGGACGATCAGCCGCCGCAGCCCTTCATCCCGTTCGTGGGATATTGGGATGATAACAACAAGGTGCCGTGGGCGCTCCCTCATGTTTACGATTACATGGAAGGCCGGGACGCCGACAGCTACGAGTATCCGCAGATGAGCGGGACATACAACGGCAGGCATTATCTGACCGCCTATAGCAAACAGCAGAAAACGGAGTTTGAAAACATCATCGTTGACCATGACGGCGGCAATTACGCCAGCGCGTCCGGCATCGTATCCATAGAGAACGGCATCGCCACGCTCGGAGATGAAGGCTCGGTCACATACAGGTTTACCGTCAGCACGGCGGGTACTTACGATGTGGCGGTACGGCTCTGTTATCCCTTCTGGGACAAGAACGGCATCTATGTTTCTTTGGACGGAGCGACCACGCATTTCACGGAAAGCCGCCTGTGGTGGCCGTACTGGAGAAGCACCTTCTGGATTTCGCTTGCAAGCGGCGTGAGCCTTTCGGCGGGAACGCATACTCTGTCGATTTCTGTCGATGTGAAGGGCGTGCAGTTTTACGGTTTCCGCGTCTGCGATTCCTTTTCTGAAGCACCGTCCGCAGGAGAAGCGGTCTATTCCTTCTCGCCACGGCGATTCAAGGATGTGAACGGCGATTGGGTCGGTCCCGACCGTGGTTTCCGGCTAACGCTTGAGATGCTCCGCAGAAAGCCGGACTCCGCGCTCGTATGGTACGAGGACTTCCGGGACTACGGCGTGTTGGAAACGAACTACTGGACGGTGCTGTCAGGCTCGTGGGAGGTGTGGCGGTCAGAGGAATATTCGATGGAGCGCATCTACTCCCAGCTTGACGGCAGCGGTCAGCTTGCGTGGAAGTATAACGGCTTTTCGGACATCCACCTCCGGGCAAGGCTGGCGTTCCCGGCAAACGGCAGCGGCAAGGCTGGCGTGTTCTGCGGTAATCTCTTCTGCTGTCTGAACTACGACAGTCAGGCGGTGGAGTTATACAACGGCTCCACGCTCCTTGGCAGCTACAGCCAGGAGATCACAAGGACGTCTAACGCAGCCCTTCGGACCGATCCGAATATGTACACGGTGGAGATGCGTATCCGCGGGAACAAGGTGCGCGTCTATTCCGGCTCTTCCTATACGCTGCGGTTCACGGCAACGGTCAGCGGATTCTCCGGCGGTTATGCCGGGTACCGCTCCGACAACAGGACGGTCTGCGAACTGATGCGACTTGGGGACGCTTGGACTTACGAGCCTTATGAGCGGTTCGATGTGGTCATGCCGGACGGGACGCAGAAATCCTACGGCAGGATATCCCGCTCGAACTGTACATGGGACAGCGAGTTCCAGGTGTTCACGCTGACGGCAGATGTGGAGGAATCATCCACAAGGAGCGAGGACATTTCGATGGACTACGACTTCTTCCATTCGGATGATATGACCTCGCTTTCCTGCGGCAACGACTATCAGGCAACAGTCATTCCCGTGGACATCAATATCTGGATATCGCGGCTGTTCCTCGGAGATGCGGACGGTTTCTCCATCCTTTACTACCAGGACGTGGACTCACTCGTCTATTGGGCTAGCGAGGCGGCTTATCGGTGGAAACTCCGTGGGATGTGTATGTGGTCCCTTGGGCAGGAGGATTTGCGGCTGTGGGGTGGCTGCCGAAACAGGTCTGACACTATAACACAATACAACACACTATCTTTCGGAAAACGGCGATTGCTTATGGGCAGTCGCTTTTTTCATACCAAAAACGCAAAGGAGGACAAAACTCATGAAAGAATTCTGGAACACCATTCAGGTAATCATCGCGGCAATCGGAGGATGGCTCGGATACTTCCTCGGCGGCTGTGACGGCCTGCTCATCGCTCTTGTGGCGTTCGTAGCAATCGACTACATCACGGGAGTCATGTGCGCCATCGCCGACAAGAAGCTCTCCAGCGAGGTGGGCTTCAAGGGTATCTGCCGCAAGGTGCTGATTTTCCTGCTCGTGGGGATCGCCAACATCCTCGATGTGCAGGTCATCGGCACGGGCAGCGTCCTGCGCACGGCGGTTATCTTCTTCTACATCTCCAATGAGGGCGTGAGCCTTACGGAGAACGCCGCGCATCTCGGACTGCCTATCCCGGAGAAGCTGAAAGCGGTGCTGGAGCAGCTCCATGACCGCGAAACCGATGGAAAGGACGGTGACGAATAATGGCTTACACAAACAGTTCTATGGTGGCGTACACCAAACTCAGCCCGAACCATTCCGGGCAGAGGACGCATTCCATCGACCGCATCACTCCCCATTGCGTGGTCGGTCAGTGTACGGCGGAGGGACTTGGGGACTGGTTTTATAAGTCCTCCACGCAGGCATCTTCAAACTATGGCATCGACAGGGACGGACGTGTCGGAATGTATGTGGAGGAGAAGAACCGCTCCTGGTGTTCTTCCTCAAGCGCCAACGATCAGAGGGCGATCACCATCGAGTGTGCGTCCGACAACACGGAGCCGTATGCGTTCCGCGACATCGTTTATCAGACGCTCATCAAGCTGTGCGTGGATATCTGCAAGCGCAACGGCAAGACGAAGCTCCTGTGGTTCGGCGATAAGGACAAAACTCTGAACTACGAACCGAAGTCCGGCGAGATGATCCTGACCGTGCATCGGTGGTTCGCAAACAAAAGCTGTCCCGGCAACTGGATGTATGCCAGGATGGGCGATCTTGCCGAGAAGGTCACGGCGGCTCTCGGTAGTGGTACCGGGGGTACCGATGGTTCCACAACTACACAGGGAACACAGGCTTCTGCCTTTTCCGGGCTATCCGAGGCGGATGTTATAAAGAGTGTGGGGACATTGTTTACTGCGGATCAGAAGAAAACGGGCATCCTCGCATCGGTTTCGATGGCGCAGTTCATCCTTGAATCTGGCTACGGCAAGAGCGAACTGGCGCAGAACGCCAATAACGTGTTCGGCATGAAATGCTCCCTCTCCGGAAATACCTGGAGCGGTTCGACCTGGGACGGAAAGAGCAAGTACACCAAGCAGACAAAGGAGCAGCACACGGACGGCAGCTATGAAACCATCACGGCGGATTTCCGTAAGTACCCGTGCGTGGAGGATTCCATTGCCGACCACAGCGCGTATCTCCTCGGAGCGAAAAACGGTAGCAAACTCCGCTATGACGGTCTGAAGGGCTGTGCCGACTACAGGAAAGCTGTGCAGATCATCAAGGACGGCGGCTACGCAACGAACCTGACCTATGTGCAGAACCTCTGCTCCATCATCGAGCGGTGGAACCTCACGCAGTATGATGTGAAGGAATCTGAAACGGCTGTTGCATGGTACCGTGTCCGTAAGACCTGGGCGGACGCCAAGTCGCAGAAGGGAGCGTTCAAGATTTTGGAGAACGCCAAGAAGTGCGCGGATGACAATCCGGGATATAGTGTGTTCGATGTAAACGGTGTAAACATCTACACACCGAAAACAACTGCTCCCGCCACGCCGGATGTTCCGTTCCTCGTGCGGATCACCATCAGCGACCTCAACATCCGCAAGGGACCGGGAACGGACTACGCAAGGACGCAGTACATTCCCGTGGGCGTTTACACCATCATTGAGGTCAAGTCCGGCAAAGGCTCGACCGCAGGATGGGGACGGCTGAAAAGCGGCGTGGGCTGGATCAGTCTCGATTATGCCACGAGGATTTAATCGGAACACGAGAACACATAGGAACGGCAAATTCCTATCTCTCCGTATATAATACACATTTTTTTATATACCCTATTTTCGTTCACAAAATTTATGTTGTAATAGGATTTTTCGTGTTCCTCGTGTTCCAATGACCGAAAACAAAGGATTGTTCGGAACAGGTACGGCCTGTGGGTTTCTCTTCGGAGAGCCTGCAGGTCGCTTTTTTTATGCCGTAACGGTGGGGGTTGAATTATTCGGTAGTGAGTGAGGGAGATACCACAAGACGCATCCCTCGGAAGGAGCCGAAGGATTATGACCGACAATCAAAAATCGCAGATCATCAAACTCCGCGCTGCGGGCAACGGTTATGGCAAGATTGCCCAGGCGCTTGGCATATCTCTGAATACGGTGAAGTCTTTCTGCCGGAGGAACGATATCAATGGGAACACGGCGGCTGAACCTTCCGTTACGCTCACCGGAGAGATAACCGCCTGCGAGAGCTGCGGACGTGAGATTCAGCAGATCGCCAAGCGGAAGAAGAAACGCTTCTGCTGTGACAAGTGCAGGAACGAGTGGTGGAACAGCCATCTCGACCAGGTAAAACGGAAGGCTGTCTATGATTTCAGATGCCCGCACTGCGGTAAGGAGTTTCACATTTACGGCGATAACCGCAGGAAGTATTGCAGTCACGAGTGCTACATCGCTGACAGGTTCAAAGGCGGTGGCGGCAATGAGTAAGGAAGAATTCAGAAACGAAAAGCTCTATCAGACCACCATGCACCTTGCCAGGAAGATGCTCGATGAAGGCATCATTTCGGAGGAGGAATATCGTCAGATCGATACAATTTTCCTTGAGAAATACAAGCCTGTTTTCGGCACATTATTATCGGATATATCGTTGACTTCCGGGGCGTAAAGAGTGATGTATAGTGTCGGAAAGGAGTGATTTCATGGCTAAAATCACGAGGGTCGAACAGGCAGTGCCGACCATAAAAACGAAGAAGAAAGTCGCTGCCTATGCCCGCATCTCGATGGAATCGGAACGCATGAACCATTCCCTCTCCGCACAGATCAGCTACTACAGTTCCATGATACAGAAAAATCCAGACTGGCAGTACGCAGGCGTGTTCGCGGACGATGGAGTCTCCGGCACGGGGACGGCCAAGCGCGATGAGTTCAGGCGCATGGTCGAAGCCGCCGAGAACGGCGAGATAGACATCATCCTCACGAAGTCGATCCAGAGGTTCGCCAGGAACACGGTGGATTTGCTGGAAACGGTGCGGCACTTGAAGGACATCGGCGTGGAGGTGCGATTCGAGAAGGAACACATAAACTCCTTGAGCGGTGACGGCGAGTTGATGCTGACCATCCTCGCGTCCTTCGCACAGGAAGAAAGCCGCAGTCTTTCGGAGAACTGCAAATGGGGCATTAGAAAGCGGTTCGAGAAAGGGATACCGAACGGACACTTCCGGGTGTACGGTTACCGTTGGGAGGGAGATGACCTGGTCATCGTGCCGGAGGAAGCGGAGATCGTGAGACGCATCTTTCAGAATTTCCTGGACGGAAAATCAAGGCTGGAAACGGAGCGGGAGTTCGCCGCCGAGGGCATTACCACAAGAGAGGGCTGCCGATGGGTGGATTCCAACATCAAGGTGGTTCTTACGAACGTGACCTACACGGGCAACCTTCTACTCCAGAAGGAGTTCATATCCGATCCCATTTCAAAGCAGCGAAAAAAGAACAAGGGACAGCTTCCGCAATACTATGTGGAGAACACGCATCCCGCCATCATCGACAAGGAAACCTTCGACTATGTACAGTCGGAGATTGCGCGGCGAAAGGAACTGGGACCGAGGGCGAACAAGAGCCTGAACCTCACCTGCTTTTCGGGGAAGCTGAAATGCCCGTTCTGCGGAATCAGCTATGCCCACAACAAGCGCACGGATAGAGGGTTCATGGAATATTGGGCTTGCGGGTCACGGAAGAAGAAAGGCGGCAGGTGTCCTGTCGGCGGCAGCATCAACCACGAGAATCTGAAGAAGGCGTGTGCCGAGGTTCTTGGACTGGATGAGTTCGATGAGGATGCGTTCAGCGACAAGGTAGACTTCATCAATGTGCCGGAGCGGTATGTGCTGGAGTTCCATCTGAAGGACGGCGGCGTTGTCACGAAGGACTGTCCGAACACGGGACACCGGGATTGCTGGACGGCTGAGTACAGAGCGAAGACCTCAGAGAAGCGCAGAAAGAAACCGAACTGCAAAGGTTCCTCCGTCATGACTGGAAGAATCAAGTGCGCACACTGCGGCTGCAATTTCCGCAGGGCTTCACAGCCGTCAGCCACATCGGAGAGCGGTAAAGCCTACTACTGGCGGTGCGCCGAGCGGAACGAATGCGGAACGGTCGGATTGCGGGAGGACTTGCTGAAGCCATTCATCGCACAGACGCTCGGCATTGCAGAGTATGACGATGCCGAGTTCGACAGGCAGATCGACCATATCGATGTGCTTTCCGCAACGGAGATGGTTTTCCATTTCAAGGACGGCAGGACGGTCAGCCGTACATGGGAGCAGCCGAAACGGGTCGGCAGACCTTGGACGGATGAGCAGAGAGCCAAGTTCAAGGAATCCGTCAAGGGAAGGTACACGCCGGAGTTGCGGCAGCAGATGAGCGAACACATGAAACAATTACGGAAGGAGCGTGGGAAAGCATGGCGCAAAGAAAAGTAACGGCGATACCGGCTACCATCAGCCGGTACACGGCCACGCCGATAAACAGCACGAAGAAACGCCGCGTTGCAGGATATGCCCGCGTTTCGACCGACCATGAAGACCAGACCACGAGCTACGAGGCGCAGGTTGATTACTACACCAGTTACATCAAGAGCCGGGACGATTGGGAGTTCGTTGCCATATACACGGACGAAGGAATCTCTGCAACGAACACCAAAAAGCGCGAGGGCTTCAAAGCGATGATCGCGGATGCCCTTGCCGGGAAGATCGACCTTATCGTCACCAAGAGCGTGAGCCGTTTTGCAAGGAACACGGTGGACAGCCTTACCACGGTACGAAAGCTGAAGGACGAGGGCATCGAGATTTATTTTGAGAAAGAAAACATCTGGACGCTGGATTCCAAGGGGGAACTGCTCATTACCATCATGTCGAGCCTTGCACAGGAAGAGAGCCGATCCATTTCCGAGAACGTCACCTGGGGACAGCGCAAGCGCATGGCGGACGGTAAGGTCAGCTTTGCCTACAGTCGCTTCCTCGGACTGGACAAGGATAAAGAAACGGGCAAAATCGTGGTCAATCCCGAACAGGCAGAAACGGTGCGGCTCATTTTCCACCTGTTCCTTGAGGGCATGACGCCACATTCCATCGCCGCCGAACTGACGAGCCGAGGCATCAAGACGCCTGCGGGCAAGGATGTGTGGAACCAACAGACGGTGCGCCGGATGCTCTCGAACGAGAAGTACAAAGGCGATGCCCTTTTGCAGAAGGAGTTCACGGTAGACTTCCTGCAGAAAAAGATGAAGAAGAACGAGGGTGAGGTTCCGCAATACTATGTGGAGGGCAACCACGAGGCAATCATCAGCCCTGCGGTGTTCGACATGGTGCAGGCAGAGCTTGCCAAGCGCACGAAGGGTGGTTCACGCTACAGCGGCGTGAGCATCTTCTCCAACAAGATAAAGTGCGCCGATTGCGGCGGGTGGTACGGCTCGAAGGTCTGGCATTCCACAGACCGCTACCGCAGGGTCATTTACCGCTGCAACCGCAAGTACAACGGCGAGAAGTGCGAGACTCCCCATGTGACGGAGGAAGAGGTCAAGGCGGCGTTCATCTCGGCGTACAACCAACTGGTCACGGAGAAAAAGGAGATCATCGCCAATGCGGAGATCATCCGCAAAACGCTCTGCGTCACCGATGCCCTGCAGGAAGAAAAGAGCAAGCTGGAGGAAGAGATGGCGGTGCTTGTGGAAATGACGCAGAACATCGTGGCGGAGAACGCCCGCGTTGCGCAGGATCAGGACGAGTACCAGAAACGCTACGATGGGCTTGTCAAGCGGTACGATGAAGCCAAGGCTCGGTACGATGAGGTGGTGGCCGCCATCTCCGCAAAGGAAGCGCAGAGCGAACGGCTGTCGGACTTCATCAAGGTGCTGAAAGCACAGGACGGCACCATCAGCGAGTTTGACGGCAGCCTTTGGGGCGGCATGGTCGAGTACATCACGGTGGGCAGGGACAAGGCAATCACGGTCACCTTCCGGGACGGTACGGAGATACTGGCATAACAGATACACGGATAGAATTGACACTCGGCTGCGGTCGGGTGTCTTTTTTTCGTTAAGGGGTAGAAAATTTCATAATTCCGTGATATAATAAATAACACTGTGAGTGCAATAAACCAACAAAAATGACGCAAGAAACAACAGAGGGATTGAAATATGGTCAAGAACAATTTTGAAGTCGATGTCAAAGTGAAATGCATCGAAGCTGATATGACACAGGCGAAACTCGGAGAGGAAGTCGGCACAACGGGGCAGTATGTGAATCGGCTCATCAAAAAGGGCGATTCCATTGTGAATAAGACCTTTGTGCAGATGCTCGAAGTTCTCGGCTACGATATTCAGCTTACCTATGTAAAACGCGAGGAGGAATGACACAATGGTGAATTTGAGCAGATTGGAAGAAATAAAAGACCTGCGGACGGTGTGGCTGCATGAAGCTCTGGACTTTACTCCGTGGCTATCACAGGATGATAACATTGCTCTCCTTGCGGATGCAGTGGGGCTTGATATTACTGTTGATGAGACAGAGTCTTCCGTGGGAGATTTCAATGTCGATATCTTTGCGTCTGAGACGGGAACGGATCGGAAAATTATCATCGAGAATCAGCTGGAGGACACAAACCATGATCACCTCGGAAAGCTGATAACCTATGCGTCCGGCAAATCTGCGGATGTGATTATTTGGGTGGTGAAACACGCTCGTGAGGAACACAAGGCTGCCATCGAATGGCTGAACAACCATACCGATGAGAAAATCGGATTCTTCCTTTGCGAGATAAAGTTGTATCGCATCGGGACATCTGAACCTGCCGTGAAGTTTGAGGTCATTGAAAAGCCGAACGATTGGACAAAGGAAGTAAAGAAGAGCGAGTCCGCTAACGAGACTCAGCAGCAGAGATATGACTATTGGGTGGCGTTCTAGGACTATGCTTTCCAAAATGCACAATTTGCAAAGAACTTCAACCGTAGAAAGCCGTCTATGGATCATTGGATGAACTTCAGCGTAGGTTCTTCTGCCTGCCATATTGCCGTATCGCAGATTCAGAAACGGAACGAACTGGATGTGGAACTGTATATCAGTGAGGATAAAGACCTGTTCCACTCCCTCTTCGAAAATAAGGATGCCATCGAATCCGATGCCGCATTGACCTTTGACTGGCGGGAACTGCCGGAGCGTAAGGCAAGCCGCATCGTTATCGAGAAGAGCGTGACCTTCGGTGACAAGAACCAATGGAACGCACAGTTCGACTGGATTATTGATGTCATGCTCAAAATGAAGAAGGCGTTCAAGAAATATTTGTAATGGCACAGATTGGAGAACCGTCATGAAGCAGATTAAGAATTCGGAGTACGAGGAATTTCAGAAGTATCTCCACGACAAGAATAACGGTCGTATACTGACACCGGATGGGCTGCGGTTTATCTGCCAGGCAAATGACTACGATCCTGAGAAGATAGGTAGACATATGCTCGAAGTGATGGCGCGGCAACAGAGCGATCGATCAAAAGTATAAATCGGGATTTGAAAGGGTGAGATTATGGGACCAAATCCGGATCATGTATATCCAAACGAAAACATAAAGCAAGTTGTATATATTAAGAATGTGATCACAAGGCCAAATATTATTGTGGGTGAATATACTTACTATGATGACATAAACGGAGCAGAAAAGTTTGAAGACCATGTTACGCACCACTATGAGTTTCTTGGCGATAAATTGATTATCGGAAAGTTCTGCGCGATTGCAAAAGGAATCGAATTCATTATGAATGGTGCCAATCATAGAATGAACAGCGTAACGACTTACCCGTTCAATATAATGGGTGGTGGCTGGGAGCAATTTACACCCAGCCTTGAAGACCTACCGCTAAAAGGAGATACTATTGTCGGTAATGATGTCTGGATTGGACAGAATGTAACTGTTATGCCAGGTGTTCATATTGGGGATGGCGCAATCATAGCAGCCAATTCTGTTGTCACAAAGGATATTCCCCCATATAGCATTGCTGGTGGTAATCCATGCAGGATGATTCGCAAACGGTTTGATGATGATTTGACAGCATACCTGTTGAACCTTAAATGGTGGGACTGGGATGCAGATAAAATTTTCCGTAATATGGATGCACTATGCAGTGGGGATTTACAGAAAATCAAGCATATACCAGACTGACAAATTCTGATTTGATGGAGGGTTCAAGATGACCATTACGAAAATTGAGAAGAACGGCATTTTATGTGCCATAGTAGATAGCGATGAGCCTTTAATAACGGACGCTCAGTCCGCTTTGGATGTGCTGATGACAGCTAAGTATGATGCCGGAACAAAGAATATCGTAATTAGCAAGGAACTGATCGTTGAAGATTTCTTTATTCTTAGCACTGGGCTTGCGGGAGAAATATTGCAGAAGTACATCAATTACGGTGGACGTATTGCCATCTACGGGGGTTATTCCCATTACACGAGCAAGCCTCTGCATGACTTTATTTATGAGAGCAACAAAGGCAAGGACGTGTTTTTTGTCGGGACACAAGAAGAAGCAATAGACAGGCTGACGCAGTAGAATTCCAGTTTCACGAGGAGAACAAAATGTACGCACAGGCAGCGCTAAAATCGAATACTTTACTCCGTAACGGTGCATACGGCATCGTTATGAGGGGTGTGCAAAAATGCACACGGGGGTGTTCATCGTTAAGGGGGAGAAAAAGGCTGCCGTTATGTTGTATCAAATTAGACACGGCAACAGATCCCTGTTGTGGTTCAGGTGGGATGTTTGTGCAGAGTGCAGAGTTCATCAAGCGGCATAAAGGAAATAAGAAAGACATCACAATTTACGGTCAGGAGTCTAACGACAAGACCTACAAGCTGGCCAGAATGAACCTTGCGATTCGTGGGTTAAACTGCGATTTGGGCGATATGGATGCTTCTACTTTTACTTCTGACAAACATCCAAATCTTCGTGCCGATTTCATTCTTGCCAATCCTCCCTTCAATCTCAAAGACTGGCGAACTGAAAACGAGCTTAGGAATGATCGCCGTTGGGACGGATACGAGGTGCCGCCTGTAAGTAATGCGAACTACGCATGGATTCTTCACATGCTGGCCCGTCTGTCCTACAACGGCACTGCTGCTTTCCTTCTTGCCAACGGTGCTCTTGGTGCGGATTCTGAAGAATACAAGATCCGGAAGCAGCTTATTGAAAACCACAAGGTTGAGGCCATCATCGTGCTACCGAGGGAAATGTTCTATGCAACGGATATTTCCGTCACCCTCTGGATTGTTGGTAATCACAAAAAGAGTAAGCGGGTAAAGCGGGACGACAAAGAAGTCGTTCTCCGGGATCGTGAAAACGAAATACTGTTCATTGATGCCAGAACGCTTGGCGACGGAAAAGCAAATGAAGACGGATACGTGCTTCTGACAGAGGCAGACAAACGCAAGATCGCTTCAACACTGTTTGCGTGGCAGTCTCCTGAGTGGGAAACACTATATCATGATATTCCTGAGTTCTGTTATTCGGCTACAATGGACGAAATCAGAAGCAAGGATTGGAGTCTTGTTCCCTCAAAGTATATTGAGTTTGTAGACCGTGATCTTAGCATCGACTTCCAATCCGAGATGGATCGTATACAGGCTGAAATGAAATCTATTATGGCCGAAGAGCACCATTCGCAGGGTATCCTTCGTGCGGCATTTGAGGGGATCGGCTATGGGATTGAATAAGGTAAAAATAGGAACTTTCGTAGAACTGTATAGTGAGGCTTGCGGGATTCCTAACCTGACTGTGAACGATGTTTCAGGAGTAAATAGGGACAAAGAATTCTTTGAACCGTCAAAACAGGTCGGTGCCGATACCAGCAAATATAAAGTGGTCCCCCCGAACTATTTTGCATGCAACCTGATGCATGTGGGCCGTGATGTTGTTCTTCCTATTGCTTTGAACCACTCCGGGAAAAACAAAATTGTTAGTCCGGCATATACAGTCTTCAGGATCACGGATGAAAGCATCATCTTGAAGGAATACTTCTTTATCCTTCTCAAGTCGGAGGAGCGGGATCGATACTTCTGGTTCCACACAGATTCCTCGATTCGAGACGGAATGGAGTGGAATGTATTCTGTGATGTTGAGATCGAAATACCTGATATTTCTACACAGAAGAAATACGTGGACATTTATCTTGGGATGCAGGAAAACCTTGATGCGATGACTCGTGGCATAGAGCAGATGCAAATCACCTGTGACTCCTATATGAAGTGGCTTATCAAAACCACGAAAAAAAGAGCTATTTCTGAGTTTATCGAACCTACTGACATCCGGAACGAGGATTTGAAATACGGCATTGATGACGTGCGAGGCATTTCTATTGAAAAGAAGTTCATTGACACAAAAGCAAATATGCAAGGCGTGTCATTAAGGCCGTATAAGATAATCCGTCCTAATGATTTTTGCTACGTTACGGTTACATCCAGAAACGGTGACAAAGTATCTATTGCTCTAAATGACAGTAGAGTAAATCGCCTGGAGGAGAAGAACCAATGGAATTGAAATGTATGCTCGTAACGGTCACGGACATGGAGCGGGCGAGGAAGTTTTATGAAGACATCTTCGGGTTGGAACTCCTGCAGGACAACGATGGCAATATGCTCCTGTCCGGAGGGTTAGCGCTGCAACAAAAGGATATCTGGGAGAAGTTCCTCGGACGGGACGTGTTGCCAAAGAGCAACGCAAGTGAACTGTACTTTGAAGACCCGGACGTAGAGGGGCTTGTGGTCCGGTTGGAGCAGTTGTACCCGGAGACGGAGTTCGTCAACCGGCTCATGACCCATACCTGGGGACAGACGGTTACCCGCTTCTATGACCCGGACGGTAATCTGATCGAAGTCGGAACACCGGTGGCAGGGAACTGACGATCGAGAATGGAGTGATAAGCATGGCGTCCAGCAAAGAGTACCTGGAGTTCATCATGGAGCAGCTGGCCGGACTGGAAGACGTGTCCTGGCGGGCCATGATGGGGGAGTATATCATCTACTACCGTGGCAAGATCGTTGGCGGCATCTACGATGACCGGTTTCTGGTAAAGCCGGTGCAGGCTGCGGTCGCCATGATGCCGGAAGCAGAGATGGAGCAGCCGTACGAAGGCGCAAAGGAAATGCTTCTGGTGGACAATGTGGATGACAAAGAGTTTTTGTGCTCGTTGTTGGAAGCTATGTACGACGAACTTCCGGAGCCGAGGAAAAAGAAGTGAATCGCGAAAAAGAAAGCCACCCTGACGGGTGGCCTTTTTGCTTAGTCGTGGTCGGAAATGTGGTCGATATATTCTTTGCCGATGCGGTTTACGATGTCTTCGACGACCGGGTCGATCTTCCGGTGTGCATCCTCACGGTCGGTGCCGCGGGACGTCACGCGGATCCGACAGTTTGCCTTGCCGGCATAGGTGGCTACGGTCGGGTCGGTCAGATCAAACAGATCGGAGATCTTTTCCGCGACCGGCCATTCGCCCACGATGCCAACGGGAGCATGAAGAAAGTCTTTGGTATAAATGTTGACGGACACCAGCGTCTGATTGGCGTACTGGCTCAAAACCTTTTTGACCGCAGTTTCGAACATCGGTTTCATTTCCCGGGGAGGTCCGGGCAGCAGGATCCCGATTTTTCCATCTTTTTCCATGGCGCACCCCGGTGCGGTGCCAAACTTGTTGCGGAGGATGGTCCCGCCTTTCGGAACGTAGGCCTGCTTCAGCTGCTCCGGTGCGACTTCTTTGACACCGGTAAAGCGCAGCCACAGGCGGACGAGCCTTTCGGTCACTTTATCCAGGACCGGTTCGAACCCCAGCGTCTCCATGACCACTTCTTTGCTGATGTCATCTTTGGTGGGCCCGAGCCCTCCGGTCGTAATGACAAGGTCGGCGCGGGAAAACGCCGTTTGGACCGCGTCCCGGATACGGCCGGGATTGTCCCCGACCACGGTTTGATAGTAGACGTTGATGCCGAGTTCGGACAGGCGTTTCGCCAGGTACTGTGCGTTGGTGTTGACAATATCACCCAGAAGGAGTTCGGTGCCGATACAAACGATTTCTGCATTCATGGTGGTTCCCTCCTCTTTTCTTTAGTATACAACAAAGTTTGTGGTAGAATGAAGTAGAAGTAAATCGCCCAAGGAGGGTTTTGTATGAAGATCAGCTGGATCACGTTGAGAGTAAGAGACCTGGACGCTTCGAAGAAGTTCTATGGGGAACTGCTTGGTATGGAACAGTCCCGGGCATTCGAAACGCCGGACGGAAGACAGTTCACATTCTTCACGGATGGGCAGGGGATGGAAGTGGAACTCATCTGCGGCGGTCCCTGCAAGGTGAAAGAAAAAGGCCTGCGGAACCCCATGGTTTCCTTCGGGTTCCAGACGGAAGCATATGAGAGCATTCTAGCCGCCGCGCAGAAGGGCGGCCTGGACGTCAACGGACCACTCGTCCTTGGCGGACACATGGAGTGCTTCTTTGTCGAGGACCCGGACGGGTTCCAGGTACAGGTGATCAAGGCGTAAATCGCCAAAGGAGTATCGTATGTGGTTTTGGTTTGCACTGGGGTCCGCGGTGTTCGCGGCATTGGTGTCCATTTTGGCAAAAATCGGTATTGAGGGGGTAGACTCCAACCTGGCAACGGCTGTGAGGACCATCGTCGTGGTCATCATGGCCTGGGGCATGGTGTTCCTGACACACCAGCAGAGCGGGCTGTCGGAGATCAGCCAGAAGAGCTGGATCTTCCTCATCCTGTCCGGTCTGGCCACCGGGGCGTCCTGGCTCTGCTATTTCAAAGCGCTGCAGATGGGCGATGCGTCCAAGGTCGTGCCCGTCGACAAGCTGTCGGTGGTCATCACCATTCTGCTGGCCTTCATCTTCCTGCACGAACAGGTGACGGTGAAGTCCGCCATCGGCTGCGTGCTCATCGGCATCGGCACGTTATTGATGGTACTGTAAGAGAGGAAAAACCATGGCAAAGACGATTCAAAAGAACCAGTCTGTACTGACCGCTTTGGGAAGCAGCAGTTCTGTCTGTGGAGCAGGAGAAGAGACGATCCGGAAACTGTATGAGCAGGGGACTCTCAGAAGGTATGACAAGGGGGAGTCTGTCCTCCATGCCAAAAAGCATACCGACTATGTTTGCTTTCTGATCTCCGGAAAGGTCATTGAGTACAACATGGCACTTCAGGGAAAGAGAAAGATTCTGTTTGTGCTGGGAGAAGGTGCCCTGCTGAACGATTGCATCGTTACCAATACTCCCGCGATCTACTGTGACACCATCGAGACCTCTTCCATACTCCAAGTCCCCAATGACCGGTTCGTGGAGATCATGAAAGAGGATTTTCCGTTCTGCCAGGCGGTCATGAAAGAGCAGGAGAAAAAACACCAACGGTTGATCCACCAGCTGAAAAACAGTGTGGGGAACATCAATATGGACCGCAAGATCGCTGCCAAGCTATGGAAACTGGGCCGAGACTTTGGGATCCCCAGAGGAGATGAAACGGAGATCGATATCGATCTGAGTGTGACCCTGCTAGCCGATATGCTGGGCACTTCCCGGGAGAACACCTCCAGACTGCTGACGATTATGACGGAGCAGGGCCTGATCCGTCATGAGAAGAAAAGGATCATCATTCGCGATATGGCAAGCCTGTCTCATTTCTATCAAACAGGTCTGTAAGTATATAAAGAGAAGATTCCGTGATGAATGTCACGGAATCTTTTTTTGATATTTGTTAAAATTTAGTCGACAGGTTTAGAAACGTTACAGAACGTGTTTTACCAGAAAAGGGAGGTATTGTATGGGATACACGCTGACCCGGTCAGAATTTGACCAGGTACTTGAGGGACTTAGTGAAAAATATCGGCTCTACGCACCTGTCCTGAAGAAGGGGCAAGGGCGATTCACCGATACAGATGTGGTCATTTATGATTTTGTTTACAGCAGTTCAGAGATCGAATTTGAGAAAAAATCTGACTATTCGTTCAAGGAGATCCTGACGCCGCTTTCACAAACTTTGTTTTTCTTTACGGAGAATGTGATCAAAGAGGCAGACATCGACGACAGTGAGGCGGTCGTCTTTTTGAGAAGCTGCGATATGCATGCCTTGAAGAGACTGGACCAGATCTATCTTCATAACGGTTCGCATGTGGACAGTTTTTATAAAAAGATCCGGGACAAACTGCATTTTGTTCTGATTGGCTGCACATCGAGTTTCCAGGATTGTTTTTGTGTGAGCATGGGGACCAACCGGACGGAGGATGGTTACCTGTTCTCCGTGAACTACGTGGATGGCCATTATGATGTGGACCTGAAGGATGCCTCTCTGGAGGAACTCTTTGCAGATTCCGGCGCTGCTGCCGGCGACGTGACAGCAGCTTATGTGACCGAAAACGAAGTGGAAGTACATGTTCCGGAGGAGATCCCCAACTCTGTCATAGGGTCTGACCTTTGGAAAGAATATGATAAACGCTGTGTGGCATGTGGCCGCTGTAACCTTGTCTGCCCGACCTGTTCCTGCTTCACCATGCAGGATGCCTACTATACGGACAACGGAAAAGTGGGCGAACGCCGGAGAGTTGGCGCTTCCTGCATGATCGACGGATACTCCACGGTCGCCGGCGGAGGAGAGTATCGAAAGAAACACGGGGAACGGATGCGGTTCAAAACGCTGCATAAGATCTCCGATTTCAGAAAACGCTATGGCTATGATATGTGCGTCGGATGCGGACGCTGCGATGATGTCTGTCCGGAATACATCTCGTTTTCCAACATCATCAACAAAGTGGATGCCGCAGTAAAGGAGGGGGAATCATGAGTATGATAAACCGGAATCCTTATATTTCATTCCCTTCAGAGATCCTTGATGTGATCAAGCACACCGAGAAGGAGTACACCTTCCGTATGGCGTTTCAGGGAGACGTGAAACCCGGACAGTTCTTTGAGGTGTCCATACCGAAATTCGGAGAAGCCCCTATTTCCGTCAGCGGGATCGAAGAGGGCGTCAGTGTTGACCTCACCATTCGCCGCGTAGGCCGCGTGACCAACATGGTGTTCGAGCACATGAAGGGCGAGAGCCTGCTGATGCGCGGGCCTTATGGAAACGGCTTTGACCTGGACCTTTACCGGGACGGGGAAGTGATCGTTGTGGCTGGCGGTACGGGAGTATCCCCGGTCCGCGGCGTGGTCGAGGCCTTGTCCCTGACCGAGGATGCGGCGGACAAACACGTGATCGTCGGGTTCCGAAGCCCGGACGACATGCTGTTCCGAAAAGACCTCGCGAACTGGGAAGAGAGACTGGACCTCTGGCTTACGGTGGATGGAGCCCCGGAAGGCTATGAAGGGAAAGTCGGCCTGGTCACAAAATATATTCCGGAGATCGAATTGAAAGATGTTTCTTCTGCCAGAGCCATTGTCGTCGGTCCGCCGGCCATGATGCGGTTCTCGGTCATGGGACTGCTGGAGAAAGGTTTTAAAGAAGAAAATATCTGGGTATCTCAGGAGCGGAAAATGTGCTGCGGGCTTGGTATCTGCGGACATTGCCGTGTGGGTGACAAGTACATCTGCCTGGATGGACCGGTATTCAACTATACGGAGTCCAAGGATATGATCGACTAGGAGGGAAGAATTATGATCAGAGATTACGATATGAAAGATTATAAGAGGAATGCTTTTCGCCAGTCGAAACACAGAGGAGAGATCGCTTCCCGAGTGAGAGTGCCGGGCGGAAGGATCGATGCCGAGTCCCTTATGCGGGTGGTGGAGATCGCTGAGAAATACGGGGACGGTACCGTTAACCTGACCAACCGCCAGGGCTTTGAGATTCCTCATATCAGAATCGAAGATAGAGATAAGGTCAATGAAGAACTGCAACTGATCATCGAGAATACCGGGGTCAACCAGGGAGAGCCCGGGGAAGGCTACCCGGCATCCGGCACCCGTAATGTGGTTGCCTGTCCCGGACAGGACCTGTGCCCCTTTGGCTGCTATGATACAAAGGAACTGGCGCAGAAGATCGACAAGATGATCTTCCCCAATAACCATCATGTGAAGATCGCCTGCACCGGCTGCTCCAATGACTGTGCCCATGTAAGGCTGAATGACTTCGGCATCATTGGGCAGACGGAACCCCAGTATGACCCGAATCGCTGTATCGGGTGCGAACAATGCGTGAAGTACTGCTCAAAGCGAAGTGTCGGCGCCCTTTCCGTTGTCAATGGAAAGATCGTCCGTGATACCAATAAATGCATCGGCTGCGGAGTCTGCGTCAATTATTGTCCTACCCGGGCCTGGACCAGAAGTAAAGAACATTACTTCCGTCTGGAACTAATGGGACGGACCGGCAAGAAGAATCCCCGTCTGGGCGAAGATTTCCTGAAATGGGCAGATGAGGAGAGCATCTGTAAGATCATCAAGAACACCTATGATTATCTCGATGCTTATCTGGATATGGCCGCGGTCGAGTCCAAAGAGCATATCGGCTATATCATCGACCGTACCGGCGTAGAGGAATATCTCAAGTATGCCATGAAGGACGTGGAGCTGGGGCCGAAATGTGAGATGGCCGGCAGGATCTACTGGGGCGGGAAACGCTACGACCAAACCAATGAGCTTCGCAAATCCATGTTCCGCTTCTCCGACAGGGAAGAATGATTCCTGGCCAGGCTACTGACCAGGCAATGCCATTAAGAGAATAAACCAAAAGGCTGACTCGAATGAGTCAGCCTTTGGTTTGTTTCTTGGTGTTGTTGGAGGTGCCGACAGTGGTGTAGAATAGGGGTAGAGTAAATCGCCAAAGGAGGTGGGCGGTATGAGCAAAAAGAAAAAGGCGAAAGGGACGCCGGCGAAAGACCGTCCGCTGTGGACGCCTTACTATCAGAGAATTACAAAGAACAAGAAAAAGTACACCCGGAAGACCAAGCATAAGAAGGACTTCCGGGAGGATGTTTAAGAGAGTGAAGACATGAGATTGTTTATTGCCATCCCGTTCTCGGAGGAGTTCCGGGAGGAGCTGCTCCGGGTACAGGGTGAGATGAAAGTGAACGGTGTGCGGGGCAACTTCTCGCGCCCGGAGAACCTGCACGTGACGGTCGCCTTCCTCGGGGAAGTGAAGGACCCGGCGCCGGCGATGAAGGCACTCGAGTCAGTGCCGGTCCCGGAACTGCGGCTCACGAGCGGGCCCCTCGGGAATTTCGGAGAACTTCTGTGGATCGGGCTGCGGAAGAACTCGGCGTTGGAAGAGTACGTGGCGGAGGTCCGGCATGCGCTGGACAACGCCGGAGTGGAGTATGACCGGAAGAAGTTCCGGCCGCACATCACGCTGGTGCGCCGGGCAGACTGGCCGTACCAGGTGCTGGTGGAAGAACTCGCCGAAGTGCACCGCGTCCGCATGACCGTGGACCGGGTGTGCCTCATGAAGTCCGAGCGCATCGACGGGAAACTCACCTACACCGTGGTCGGAGAAGTGAGGCGGTAGACTGCTGATGGTTTTGTAAGGAGTGGTATCGAATGAAACTTGGGAATACAGTCATTGAAATGCGGCAGGGAGACATCACGAAGGTCACCGACGTGACGGCCATCGTGAACGCCGCGAACAAGTCGCTGCTCGGCGGAGGCGGCGTGGATGGAGCCATCCACCGCGCGGCCGGACGCGAGCTGCTCGAAGAGTGCCGGACGCTGCACGGCTGCGAGACCGGGGAGGCAAAGATCACCGGCGCATACAACCTGCCGTGCGAGTACGTCATCCACACGGTCGGTCCGGTCTGGGCCGGCGGGAAATACCGGGAGCCGGAACTGCTGGCGAACTGCTACCGCAATTCGCTGGCGCTGGCAGAAGCCAACGGCATCCGGACCGTCGCGTTCCCGTCGATCTCGACGGGCGTCTACTCATACCCGCTTGCCGGGGCGGCGGACATCGCGGTCGAGACGGTCATCGAGTACGTGAAAGCGCACCCGGACGCATTCGACCTCGTCTGCTGGGTGCTGTTCGACCCGATCTCCAAAGCAGCTTACGACACCGCTCTGGAACAGCATTCGTGAATCGCCTCAAAAAATAAGTTGTACGCAATACAATTTTAGGGTAGAATAGAAACGGAGAGTGGAAACCCACGGCATATTATTATAGGGAGGAACACGATATGAAAATCGCTATTCTGAACGGCAGCCCGCGCAAAGAGAACACGTACGCGATGTGCGAAGCCTTCGCGGAAGGCGCCAAAGAAGCCGGCCACGAGGTCGAGATCCTGAACGTCGGCAAGATGAAGATCGCCGGTTGTCTCGGCTGCGAGTACTGCCACACCAAGGGTGAGGGCGCCTGCATCCAGAAGGATGACATGGACCAGGTCATCGAGGCTTACAAGACCGCCGACATGGTCGTCTTTGCGTCGTCCATCTACTACTTCAGCATGACGGCACAGCTGAGCGCCGCCATCCAGAGAATGTACTGCATCGGCAAGCCCGCCGCCACCAAAGCGGCTCTGCTCCTGAGCTCCGCGTCCCCGAACGTCTATGACGGCCCCATCGGGACGTACAAAGGCATCACCGCCTTCACGGGCATCCAGGACATGGGCATCATCACCGCATGCGGCGAGGAGAACAAGTCCGAAGCGAAGCTGGCGGAAGTCAAGGCGCTCGCAGCTTCTCTGTAAATCAGAAAACGGAAAGACCGACTCTTCGGAGCCGGTCTTTTTTTTGGAACTTGTACACATGTCAGAGAAGAATTACAATGGAGGTGGCATATACTCTGAAAACAATTTGGGAAACGTTTTTGGGAGGATCCTGTTATGGGAAAAGCAACTGTGTACGTGCGGCATCTGGAGTCGCCGCACCAAACCGAGAGTCTGACGAAATTCCAGCCGCTGAACAAAGCGCTGGCGGAAGAGGCGGCGAAAGTCGTCTATGAGATCTTTGACGCCGCGGGCGGCGCATCTATGCTGAAGTCCAGCAAAGAAGTATTCATCAAGCCGAACGGCATCGACGGGCAGCCGTACTGCTTCACCCGTCCGGAAGTGCTGGAAGCGGCCATCAACTACTGGTATGAACACGGCGCGAAGAAAGTCTACCTGTTCGAGAACTCGACGCAGTGCAACGCGACCCGTCTCGTCTACTCCATCACCGGCTATGACAAGGTCTGCAAGCGCACCGGCGCCATCCCGGTCTACCTCGACGAGGACAAGAACGTGGAGTTCGAGTTCAAGGGACGGGACGACTACATGTGCACGAAGCTGCCCATGCCGAAGTTCGTCGTAAAGAACCTCATCAAGAATAAAGACAAGAACCTGTACATCACCATTCCGAAACTGAAGACCCACTCCATGGCCGGCGTCACGATGGGCGTCAAGAACCAGTGGGCGTTCCCGCAGCAGTACTACCGCGGATACGACCACAACTATGCGCTCGCGAGCAAACTCATCGACGTCTTCAGCTACGTCCGTCCGGACTTCTGTCTGCTGGAAGGCATCGAAGGCACCATCTACGGCCATTACCCGGTGACGGCGCTGGCAGACGAGGCGGTCCTGCCCCTGAAGCTCCTCATCGGCGGCAAGAACATCGTGGCCACCGACATGGTCGGCGCGCGGATCTTCGGCCTGGGCCTCGACGATGTCGAGCACCTGAAGATCGCCGTCGAGCGCGGCTATTCAGACGGGGTCGAGTGTCTCGACGACATCGACATCGACGGAGACATCTCCATGTACAACACGAAGTACCCGACGGACCTCTACGACTGTTACCCCGAAGACGTGACGGTCATCAAGGGCAGGGAGATGTGCTGCAAGCAGGGCTGCCAGAACAACCCGCTGACCCTTCTCCAGATCATGTACAAGGACCACGGCGGCACCGGCGGCTGGACGCTCATCATGGGCAAGGGCTTTGACCCCGATGAGATCGACGCCATCGAGGGACAGGTCCTCATCTGCGGCGACTGCGCCATCGACGAAGTGGGCGACCGGCTCATCCAGCGTCTCGGCAAGAAGAACGTGTTCTTAAGCCACACATGCAACCGTCTCGCGGACACCTTTGCCGGCATGGCGTACCTCATGCACGTCAACCCGCTCGAGTTCGCGCCCATCAACCCGCTGAAGTCGGTGAAGTGCCTGGCGCTTCTGAAACTGCACGGTTCGAAGGCGCTCGTGCCCTCGACGCTGTCGCACGTCATCAAGAAAGTATGACGTAAATCGCGAAAAGCGAGGTATTGTTATGTCAGATTCGTTTGGGAAAGAGATCTTTAAACTGGGCTTCGGGATGATGCGCCTGCCGAAAAATGCAGACGGGAGCATCGACGTCCCTCAGACCGCTCAGATGGTGGACGAGTTCCTGGCGGCCGGCGGCACCTACATCGACACGGCATTCGTTTATCCCGGGTCGGAAGAGGCGGTCCGTCAGGCGCTGGTGGAACGCCATCCGAGGGAGAGCTATACCCTCGCCACCAAGCTGAACGCCTGGATGGGGGAACCCGACGAGGAGGCTGCAAAGCAGCAGTTTTACACGAGCCTCGAGCGTACCGGGGCGGGGTACTTCGACTACTATCTGCTCCACGCGCTCATGCGGAGCAACTATGACAAATACGAGAACTACCACCTCTGGGACTTCGTGAAGGAACTGAAGGAGAAGGGCCTCATCAAGCACTACGGTTTCTCCTTCCATGCGGACTCGGAGTTTTTGGAACAGATCCTGACCGAGCACCCGGATGTCGAGTTCGTCCAGCTTCAGCTGAACTACGCGGACTGGGAAAACCCGGGCACGGAGTCCCAGAAGATCTGGGAGATCGCCCGGCGGCTCGGGAAGCCTATCATCGTCATGGAGCCGCTGAAGGGCGGCGCGCTGGCGGACCCCATTCCGGCAGTCCGTGAGATCCTGACGGAAGCTGACCCGGAGGCTCCGATCGTCTCCTGGGGCATCCGCTTCGCGGCGGGTCTGGAGGGGGTCCACTCAGTCCTTTCCGGCATGTCCAGCCTCGAGCAAATGCGGCAGAACCTGTCTTATATGAAAGACTTCAAGCCGCTGGATGAAGAGGAGCAGAAGGTCATCCGCAAAGTGCAGGACGCGCTGAATGCGGACCTGTCCATCCCGTGCACGGCCTGCCATTATTGCACCGACGGCTGTCCGATGAACATCCCCATTCCGGAGATCATCGCGGTGGCGAACCGGCAGCGGAACAACGAGGACTTCCGTCAAAAGCGGGAGTACCTCATCGCCACCACGGGACGGGGCAAGGCTTCGGACTGCATCCGGTGCGGACAGTGCGAAGATGCCTGCCCGCAGCATTTGAAGATCATCGAGTACCTGGCACAGTGCGCCGAAGAATTCGAAGTGCAATGAGAAACGACAGGTGAAGTGAATCGCCCGAAGGAGAGAAGAGCGTTTTGAAGAAACTGTCCGACTTTATCGGGACCTACATGGCCGTCATTGTGCTGGCGGTCGAGATCGGCATGCAGAATTCCGGGCTTGCGACGTCCCTGGCCGGGACCGCGTTCCCGAACCTCGCCATGGCGACCGTGCCGGGCGCCATCTTCAGTGTCTGGCATAACATCTCCGGGGCGATGATCGCGAACCTGTTCCGGAGAATGGATTCGGAAGAGTAAACCTTCTAAAGGAGGAACGGATATGGCACGAAAATATTCGATGGGTTACTTCGCGGACGGCAACGGCGCCATGGAAGGCGTCGAGTACTCCGCGGACTTTGCCCGACTGCAGGAGACGGTGGAGGAGCAGTCAGGCTCGCTTGCCGGTCTGCAGGAGACCGTGGACGAACAGACCAGCCTCTTCTCTGAGTACCTGGACGGTCTGTGTGAACGCTTCGACAGCGACGAAGAGATCCTGTCCGAGAAATTAGACGAGAACCTGCTTGTCATGAAGGCTGTTTCCAAACAGCTGGACACCCTCATCGAACTGGCAGGGGAGATCCTCGAGAAAGTTGGAGAATGATGAAGAACCAGAAGACGAAGCCATTCGGCTGGTGCTTTGTGGGCACCGGGACGCTGGCGAACCAGGTGGCGCGCCAGGTGTGCGCGTCCGGACGGCATGAGATCGTGTCGGTGTACACGCGCCGCGCTGAGTCCGGCGAGAAGTTCACGTCGAAGCACGGCGGGTACTACTATGCCAAAGCCCGGGACGCCATGACGGCGGACGGGGTGGACGCGGTCTACGTCGTCACGACCCACGACAGCCATTACGAATACGCGAAGCTCGCCCTCGAGTGCGGCAAGCCGGTTCTCGTGGAGAAGCCCTTTACCATGACGGCTGCGGAAGCGAAAGAACTCGTGGAGCTCGCCCGGAAGAAGGGGCTGTACATCGCCGAAGCCATGTGGACCTGGTACGGACCCGTGGCCAACCAGATCAAGGAATGGGTCGACGGCGGCGAGTACGGCGAACTGAAGAAGGTCTCCATCTCGTACTGCATGAACTCCAAGGGATATGCCGACCGTGTCACGAACCCCATGAAAGCCGGCGGCGCGCTCTTAGACGTCGGCGTGTACCCCGTGACCTACCTGTACCGTCTGTTCGGCAAACCGGAGCGCATCACCTGCAAGGGCAAGATGAAAAACGGCATCGACCTCGCGGACGACGTCTGCATGGACTTTGGCGATGGACGGACCGTGGAGTTCCGCGCCTCCGTAAACGACTTCCGCGGCTTCGAGACGCTGAAACTTGAAGGCACCGAGGGCAGCACGAAACTGCTGCTCTGGCACGCGGCCGGGAAGGCGACCTTGAAAAAGAAGCACGGCAAAGACCTGGTCGTGAAGGGGAGCGGGAACTATCTCAACGAGTTCGACGTGGTGGCCAACGAGATCCGCCTCGGCTACAAAGAGAGCCGGTTCGTGCCGCTGCAGTGCACGGTCGACGTCATGGAACTCCTGGACGAGTGCCGCAAACAGATGGACCTCGTCTACCCGTTCGAGACCCTGAAGAAGGGCATCGTGCGGACCCTGTGAAGAAATAGAAAAAGCAGCCTCGCAGGAGGCTGCTTTTTTGTTGCCGGCGTACTAGTCGATGTCGATGACCTCGTAGGACTTGGAACCGAGGCCGAATTCCTCGCCGTAGTCGACCTGGATGAGGCCGCCGCGGTTGGTGATGCGCTTGACGAGGTCGGCACCGCCTTCGTCCTTCTGGTCCCAGATGACGTCCAGACAGGCCTGGTCGCAGGCGACGGGGTCTGTGGAGGCGAAGATGCCGTAGTCGTCCATCTTCGGGGGTCTGGGGAAGGGGAAGCAGTCACAGTCGACCGACAGATTGTTCATGACATTGATGAAGATGATGTTCTCTTTGCCAAAGTAGTCGACGATCGCGCTGGTGGCTTCGACCATGGACTCCTCAAAGCCCGGGTCGCCGCCCTTGCGCATGAACTTGCCTTCGCCCAGCCAGCCGACCCACCGTTCATCCGTCTTGGATGCGGAGTGGATGCGCGCTTTTCCGTGAGGAGAAGCAAAGCCGATGGAACTGTTCTTGATGGCGCCGCCGTAGCCCGCCATGGGGTGTCCCTTGAAGTGCGACAGGACGATGCAGGAGTCATACTTTTCGATGCCCTTGCCGACCAGGTCGAACTTCAGGTGCTTGCCGTTCGTGACAGGGATCTCCATCTCACCTTTGAGGTCGAGGAGATCGACGCCGCCATGAGTGGCATAGCCGTGCTTCAGGATGATTGCCTTGTGAGTGGGACCGACGATGCGGACCCCTTCATAGGCGGTGTTGTTCTCGACGAGTTTGCCCTTCACTTTTTTGACGAGCGGTTGGATCATTTTTGCGTCGAGCGAGTTCGGGTTGAAGATCTCTCCGGTCGAGATCTTGACGGCGGTCTTTCCTTTCGGAGTCCAGTTCATCGCCTCATAGATCTTGATGAGAGACTTGGCCGAGATCTCTTTTGTGAAATATACTGTACTAGACATAGAGGTACCTCCTTTCCCCAAAAAAATACTCTCTATATAAATATTTTAAAATGTATTATCTATTCTGTATATATCTACTTCGTTTGCAATAGCTCCGCTTCGTTTGCAAAGAGGCGCCGGAATGGTACAATGAAAATGTCCCCCGGCAGTTGACCTTTTTTGGTTTCGTTTCCTCTACAATGAGGGTGCAATCAAAAAAAGGAGGTCATGCCACATGACAGAATTAGTATTCATCTTAGACCGAAGCGGATCTATGGGAGGCCTGGAGGCCGACACCATCGGCGGATTCAACGCCATGATCGAAAAGCAGAAAAAAGAAGAGGGCGAAGCCTATGTCTCGACGCTTCTCTTCGACACCACGGTGGACGTCATCCACGACCGCCTGCCTCTGGACGAGGTGCCGGCCCTGACGGACAAAGAGTATTACGTCCGCGGCTGCACCGCGCTGCTCGACGCCGTCGGCGGGGCGATCCACCACATCGGGAACATCCACAAGTACGCCCGCAAGGAAGACGTGCCGGAAAAGACCCTGTTCGTTATCACGACCGACGGCATGGAGAATGCCAGCCGCGAGTATACCTACGAGCGCGTTCGTGCCATGATCGAACGCCAGGAGAAGAAATACGGCTGGGAGTTCCTGTTCCTCGGTGCGAACATCGATGCGGCCGCGGAAGCACGCCGGTTCGGCATCGACGCGGACCACGCGGTGGACTACCACAGCGACCACGACGGGACCGCTCTGAACTATGAGGTCCTGAGCGAGACCGTAAAGACGTTCCGCTCGACCGGCAAACTTGCTCCGAACTGGAAAGACCGCATCGACGAAGACTACAAAAACCGGAAGTAACGAATGAAAGGATGAGTGTCCATGCCGTTTGAGATCGTACGAAACGACATTGTAAAGATGGAGGTCGACGCCATCGTCAATACCGCGAACCCGAAGCCCGTCGTGGGCACCGGTGTGGACACCGCCATCCACAAAGCCGCCGGCCCGGAGCTGCTGAAAGCCCGGGAGGCCATTGGAGAACTGAAGGTCTGCGAAGCCGTCGCTACGCCGGCCTTCGACCTTCCCGCGAAGTACGTCATCCACGTCGTCGGCCCGGCCTGGGTCGACGAGAACCCTGTGGAAGAGGAAATGCTCGCGCGCAGCTACCGGGCCGCGTTGGATGTGGCCGCGAAGCAGAAGTGCAAGTCCATCGCCTTTCCGCTCCTGTCCACCGGCAATTACGGGTTCCCTCAGAAGCTGTCGATGCGCATCGCCCTCGATGTCTTCAGCAAGTTCCTGATGGAACACGAGATGCAGATCTACCTGACGGTCTTCGGGGAAGAGGCGTTCAAACTCTCGAACACCCTGTTCCGGTCCGTCCAGAGCTACATCGATGAGAACTATGTCGCCTCGAAGTTCGAGGAAGAGTACGGCGTAGACGAGGCGGCTTATCATGTTGGCTCCGCCAACCTGAGTCCGCGGATGAAAGCCCGCCGGGAGACGCAGCGGGAGTACGCGGCGGAGTATCTGGCAGAAGCGGTCGAAGAAGACTCTGCCGACCTCGGCGCGCCGGAGATCCTGGCGGATGCGACCGCGGAGGCACCTGCTCCTCTGGTCGGCAAAGAGTCGCTGGCCGACATGATGGACAAAATGGATGCCAGCTTTTCGGACACGCTGATGGCGCTCATCGACGCGTCGGGGGAGAAGCCGTCGACGATCTACCACAAAGCCTGTGTCTCCAAGCAGGTGTTCTCGAAGATCAACAGCAATTCCAATTACCAACCGTCGAAGGCGACCGCCATCGGGTTCTGCCTGGCGTTGGAACTGGACCTCGAGGAGACCCAGGAACTTCTGGCGCGTGCCGGTTTCACTCTGAGCAAGAGCTCACTGGCCGATGTCATTATCATGTACTGCATCGAAAACAAGATCTATAACGTGGTCATGGTCGACAACATCCTGTTCGAGTATGACCTGTCGCAAATCGGATCGAGATAAACGGGGAGGACCGACTATGAGCATCACCGTCAACCTTTACTACACCGGAGAAAACGGTGCCGCGAAGAAGTTCGCGGAAGAAATGGAGGCCAGCGGTATCGCGGCGGCCATCCGCGCGGAAGAGGGCAACCTCAAGTACCGCTACTTCCAGCCCCTCGACGACCCGGAGACCATCCTCCTCATCGACTCCTGGGCGAACCAGGAGGCCCTGGACGTGCACCACGCGTCGCCCATGATGGCGGACCTCGCCGCTCTGCGAGACAAGTACGACCTCCACATGAAGGTGGAACGGTACGTGTCGGACGAAGCCGGCGCGCCGGCAGGGGACGACAAGTTCATTCGTGAATAAATCGCCAACCAAAAACAGAAAAGCAGCTCCTTTACGGGGCTGCTTTTTTGGCTATTGTGTCAGGGGGACGGTTCTGATGACACCCTGACAGGATCGCATTGTTGTCTACAACAGGTGGAAGTGGTTTTTCCTGATTTCAAGGAGGCCGTCTTTTTGCATTCTGCCGAGTTCTTTCGACAGGGCCGTGCGCTCGACGTTTAAGTAGTCGGCCAGCTGCTGCCGGTCGAAGGGGATGTCGAACTCGGTGCTGCCCTTCTGCAGGGCGACTGCATTCAGATAAGACATGACGCGCCTGCGGATCGTCTTGTGCGCCGTGTGGAAACTGCGCCCGGAGAGGGCGAGATTCTTCTGGGAAGAGATGGTCAAAAGGTTCGCGATGAGCTTCCCCTGCCAGGAAGCTCCTGGCATAACGGTATTTCTGAGACTTCCGGTCCTGAGAAACAGGATCCGGCAGTTTTCGTTTGCTATGACGTCGACGAGCATCGGCGCGTCTTCGAGGTACGCATAGGTCTCGGCAAAGAACTGGTTCTTCCCAACATGGTTCAGAAGGGTGCGGTTGCCCCACATGTCATTGCTCTCGACAGAGACGCTCCCCTCGAGCACGAGTCCGAGGTCTTCGGTGGTGCTGCCGGCGTGGAGGAGGATATCACCTTTGCGGTATGCATTTTCCCGCGCGTGAAGGGCGGTCAGTGCCGCTTCCGTCTCCGCTTCGGTCAGGCCGCGGAAGAGGGTGGTGTTTTGCAGGTGCCGGATGTCCATGGGAACCTCCTGAAAGAAATTACGAAAATGTGGTTTTAACCACATACTTCTTTTCGCCATCATACTATACTGAGGGCAGAAAGACAAGTCTGACGAACCGGGAAGGAGTATGACTATGATCCGGACGATCATCCACATCGACGAAGAGAAATGCAACGGCTGCGGCCTGTGCGCGGCGGCGTGCCACGAAGGCGCCATCGAAATGGTGGACGGGAAGGCGAAGCTGACGCGGGAAGACTTTTGCGACGGCCTGGGCGACTGTCTGCCGGAGTGCCCCACCGGCGCCATCACTTTTGAGGAGCGGGAAGCGCCCGCGTACGATGAAGCGGCGGTCCGGGCGGAAAAACTGCGCAAGGAGTTCGCGGCGGAACTGCCCCATGACCACGAGGGCGGCGGATGCCCCGGCGCCCGGATGGCGCAGTTCGACCGGTCGGCGGAAGCCGCGGCGGCTCCGACGGCAAGAGCGGTCTCGCAGCTGAACCAGTGGCCGTGTCAGATCAAACTGGTCCCGGTCCAGGCGCCGTTCTTTGACGGTGCAAAACTGCTCATTGCCGCGGACTGCACGGCGTATGCGTACGCCAACATGCACGAGGACTTCATGAAAGGGAAGATCACGCTCATCGGCTGCCCGAAGCTCGACGACGTCGACTACACCGAAAAACTGACGGCCATCCTGCAGTACAACGACATCAAAAGCGTGACCATCGTCCGCATGGACGTGCCCTGCTGCGGCGGCCTGCAGCGTGCGGCGGAGAACGCTTTGAAAAACAGCGGCAAGTTCCTGCCCTGGCAGGTCGTGACTATCGGCCGGGACGGGACTGTCATAGACTGAACCACCACACATGGAACCACAGAAGGAGGTATTACGAATGGAGAACAAAATGTTTTGCTTCCAATGTCAAGAAACAGCCGGGTGCAAAGGCTGCACCGTCCGGGGCGTCTGCGGAAAGACGCCGGAGGTCGCCGCGATGCAGGACCTTCTCATTTATGTGACGAAAGGCATTTCGGCGGTGACGACCCGCCTTCGGGAAGAGGGTCAGCCGGTCAAGCCGAAGATCAATCATATGATCACGATGAACCTGTTCATCACGATCACCAATGCCAACTTTGACCGGGAGGCTGTCGTCGAGGCGATCCGGCACACACTCAGCTGCAAGACCGAACTGCTGAAGGTGCTCTCCAACACCTCGAACCTTCCGGACGCCGCTCTCTGGAACGGCGGCGAAGAGGAATTCGACGCCAAGGCGGCAACGGTCGGCGTCCTTGCGACCGAAAACGAAGACATCCGTTCCCTGCGGGAACTCATCACCTATGGTCTGAAAGGTCTTGCCGCTTACACGAAGCATGCGAATGCTCTTCTGCTGGACGATGAGGAGCTGGACGCTTTCCTGCAGAGCGCTCTGGCGAAGACCCTGGACGACTCCCTGACAGTGGATGAACTCATCGCCCTGACTCTGGAGACCGGCAAGTACGGTGTCAACGGTATGGCGCTGCTGGACAGAGCCAATACGGAAGCTTACGGGAACCCGGAGATCACGACCGTAGACATCGGGGTTCGGAACAACCCCGGCATCCTGATTTCCGGCCACGATCTGCGGGACCTGGAAATGCTGCTGGAACAGACGGCAGGCACCGGCGTGGACGTCTACACCCACTCTGAAATGCTCCCCGCTCATTACTATCCCGCTTTCAAGAAGTATCCGCACTTTGCCGGGAACTACGGCAATGCCTGGTGGAAACAGAAAGAAGAATTTGAAGCCTTCAACGGGCCCATCCTTATGACGACCAACTGCGTCGTCCCTCCGGCGGAGAGTTATAAAGACAGACTCTGGACGACCGGTGCTACCGGCGTGCCCGGGTGCAGACATATCGACGGTGCGTATGGAGAGGTCAAAGACTTTTCTCCCATCATCGCGCAGGCGAAGGCCTGTCCCGCGCCGACGGAACTGGAGACCGGCAGCATTGTGGGCGGCTTTGCCCATGAGCAGGTGTTCGCCTTGGCCGAACCGGTCGTCAACGCTGTGAAATCCGGCGCCATTCGGAAGTTCGTTGTCATGGCGGGCTGCGACGGGCGTCACAAGACGAGAGAGTACTACAAAGAGTTTGCGGAGAAACTGCCGAAGGATGTCGTCATCCTGACGGCAGGGTGCGCGAAGTACAAGTACAACAAACTGGACCTCGGCGACATCGGCGGCATTCCGCGTGTCCTGGACGCCGGCCAGTGCAACGATTCGTACTCCCTGGCGCTCATCGCCCTGAAACTCAAGGAGATCTTTGAGCTGGACGATATCAACGACCTTCCGCTGGCGTTCAACATTGCCTGGTACGAGCAGAAAGCGGTCATCGTGCTGCTGGCGCTCCTGTACCTCGGCGTGAAGAACATCCATCTCGGTCCGACGCTCCCCGCATTCCTGTCGCCGAACGTGGCAGACGTTTTGGTGGAAAACTTCGGCATTGCCGGGATCGGCACCGTCGAGGACGATCTGATACTCTTCTTCGGGTAAGAAACAGGGTATGCTTCAAAAATACAACTGCAAGTCCGAAGTCGGCGCACCGGTCGGAGACGACAAGTTCGTACGTAAATAAATCGCGAAATACCAAATGAAAAGCAGCTCCTTTACGGGGCTGCTTTTTCTGGGTACAATGAAGGCGGACAGTAAGCCCCTGCAGGAAGGAGCCACGCTTATGAAACTGGACC
This sequence comes from Clostridia bacterium, assembly GCA_017433225.1. GTDB lineage: Bacteria > Bacillota > Clostridia > Oscillospirales > Acutalibacteraceae > RUG420. The sequence goes on along the minus strand of JAFRHS010000057.1, from coordinate 6,329 downwards.
GCAAGTCGAAGAAACTCATCAAAGACCTTTACAGGGGTCGGGAGCACATTGAGCTGACCGTCGGCATTTTGAAGGACGGCGAGACCGAAGTCGTGCACTGGGGCCCGGACCACAAGGTCGTCGAGGGCCCGGAAGTCGTCTATGCGGTGGGATCCATCTGCAAGCCGTTCACGACGAGCTGGATGGCGAAGTACATCGCGGAGGGGAAACTCGACCTCACGACGCCCATCAATGAGTACATTCCCGGGCTGCCGGACCGGTACTACCCGAACCTCGAGCGCCTCGCGACACACACTTCCGGTTTTGCACTGGAACCCTACACGACGCTCACCGCACTCCCCATGTTCATGAACATGAACGGGGAGAATGGCCTTCTGCATGTGAACCCCTTCCGCGGAAAGCTGGATGAGGAGAAGATGCTCGACATCCTGAAGAAAGCGAAACTGAAGGACAAGGTGTACAAGTTCAACTATTCGAACTTCGGCATGAGTGTCCTCGGGTACATCGTCGGACAGGCCTCGGGCGATGGGTTCTGGGACGGCATCACGAAGTACATCCAGGACGAACTGGGCCTTAAGAACACGTTCCTCGGGAATATCGACACCGTTGGTTACGACAAGAAGGACCAGCCCTGTAAGTGCTGGCAGTGGGAGAAGACGGACATCATCGCACCGGCGGGTGCTCTGAATTCCACCGCGTCCGACATGCTTCGATTTGCCCAGCTGAACCTGGACGGCTCTATGCCGTATGCGGCCGTTTGCCACGAGAAGTTCGGCGAGATCGACAAGAAATCTGACAGCGGCCTGGCCTGGCGGCTCGACAGGAAAGACCCGATCAGCTGGCACACCGGCTCCGCGGGCTCCTTCAGCGGCTGGCTCGGCCTGAACCGGGAGACCGGCAACGCCGTGTTCGTCGGCGTGAACTACGGACTCGTGCCCGCGGAGGACATCGGGTTCAGCATTCTGAGAAACCTGAAGTGAATCGCCAAAACGTATTTCAGAACAGGAGGAACCCTATGAAACTGGAACTGTATATGTTTGATACCTGCCCGTTTTGCAGACGCGTGCTGAATTACCTGGACGAGAGCGGCCGGACGGATGTCGAGCTGCACAACATCCACAAGAACGCGGAGGACCGTCAGCGGCTCATCGAAGTGGGCGGCATGGAACAGGTCCCGTGTCTGTTCATCGACGGGGAACCGATGTATGAGAGCCTCGACATCATCGACTGGCTGAAAGCACACCCGCAGGTGTGACAGAAAGGACACCACTATGAGCAAAACACTGGTCGCATTTTTCAGCGCTGAGTCCGGTTCGACGAAGGCGCTGGCCGGGACCCTTGCCGCGGCCACCGGCGCGGACCTCTTTGAGATCGTCCCGAAGAAACCCTACTCCAAAGCAGACCTCACGTACAGCAACCCGCTGGCTCGGTGCAACCGGGAGCAGGTCGCCAGGAGAGACGTGCCGATCGCCGGTACCGTCGACAACATGGCGGACTACGATACGGTCCTCATCGGCTTCCCGATCTGGTACTACAACGCTCCGATGATCATCAAGACCTTCGTGAAGCAGTACGACCTTGCCGGCAAGACGATCGGCCTGTTCGCCACGTCCGGCGGCAGCGACATCGGCCGGACCGCCGAGAAACTGGAGCCGTACCTGAACGCCGGCACAACGGTTTCCGGCGCGAAAGTCTTCTCCCGCGACGCTTCCGAAGACACCCTGAAAGCCTGGGTGGAAAGCCTGTAACTGTTTTGGCGAAGTACGAAAAAACAGCGTTGACATTTCGGAAAGATAGTGTTATCGTTTCCTCGTTGAAAAAGAAATACAGTCACCGGAGGGCAGTGTGCCGTAGCACAGGGGATCGTAGACGGAAACGTCTGCAGGCCGCCTGCCAGATAAGGTGTCGAGTGCGCTCGGTTATTACGTTTTTACGCAATAGCCGGGCTTATTTTTTTGAAAGGGGTCCTCTGTGTCATGCAATCTGAAATGTTCGCCACCCTGCCGCCGACGAAGCTCTTCTTCAAGTGCGCGGTGCCTGCCGTCGTCACCTCTGTGTTCGGCGCGCTTTACTCCGTGGTCGACGGCATCTTCGTCGGCCGGTTCCTCGGGTCCGATGCCCTTGCGGCGATCAACCTCATCATGCCCATCATCATGATCGTCGAGGCGATCTCCAACATGATCGCCACCGGCGCGTCGGTCAACATCTCCATGCTTCTGGGGAAACAGAAGCGGGAAGAGGCGTCCGCGGTCTTCTCGTTCTCCATCAAATTCATTTTGGCGTTTTCCACGGTCATCGGAGTGCTCGGGTTCTTCCTGGCGAAGCCCTTCGTCACGTTGATCGCCCCGGGTGCCACAGCAGAGGCGATCCGCCTGAGTACCATTTACCTGAAGGTCTTTGCGGTCTTCGGCCCGCTGATCCCCATGTACTTCGCCACGGACAACTACCTGCGTGTCTGCGGGAAGCAGAAAGAGAGCATGATCATCAACATTGTGTCGCAGGTCCTGAACGTGGCACTGAACTTCCTGTTCATCATCGTCCTGCACAAGGGTGTGCTCGGCGCGGCGATCGGCAGCTGTATTTCCATCGCCTTTGGCTCCGTCACGACGCTCCTCATGTTCCTCGGGAAGAAGATGGACGTGTATTACACGCGGAAGAGCATCCCGTTCAAGCAGTTTGTGCACATCGCCTGGAACGGTGCCAGTGAATTCTTCAGCAACATCGCGGCGTCCATCATGAGTGTCGTCCTGAACCTGTTCCTCCTGAACTTCGGCGGGACCACAGCCGTCGCGGCGTTCTCGATCGTCATGTATGTGGACCAGATCATCGGGATGCTGAACTTCGGCATCACCGACTCTCTACAGCCGGCCATCAGTTACTGCTACGGCGCAGGGCTGCACGACCGCATGAAGGCCATCTTCAAACGGGTGCTGGCGGCCACCGTGACAACGTCCCTCGTGGCGTTCCTGTTCATGCTGATCGTCGGGCCGTACGCCGCGCGGATCTTCGTGAAGCCCGGAGACACGGAACTACTGGCGATGAGCGTGACTGCGGTCAGAATCTTCGCGTTCTCGTATCTCGTCGGGTGGATCGACATGTGTTTCTCTTCGTACTTCACGGCGCTCGACCAGCCGAACCGTTCCATCGTGGTGTCTGTGTTTGGCACAGTGGCGTTCCCGGTATTCTTCCTGTTCGTCCTGACCGGCATTTTCGGGCTCAACGGCGTCTGGCTCATGCCGACCGTCGCCGGCCTTGCCTCCGGCATCCTGACCCTGACACTGGCAAAGACCATGAAGCTGCAACCCCGGGAAACCTGATAAAATCAAACAGGCTGACTCATTCGAGTCAGCCTGTTGTGCTTTGTGTTGTTTTGTTCCAAGCCTTACTGCTTGTAGATGATGGGGAAGGGCAGCTGTTCGAGGATGTCCTTGTCCCGGTCGATGCCCGGGTAGACTTCGATGAGTCGAAGTCCGTTCGGGGTCAGACGGAAGACGCCGCGCTCCGTGACGTACAGGACTTTCTGGCCGTTCTGGATGGCACGCTTCGCGGAGAAGCTGACGCTGCGGACCTTGTCGACGAACTTCGGGATGGAACCTTCCTTCTCGATGGTGACGGTGCCCTTGTTGTAACCGACTTTCAGACCCTTCGTGTTGAAGGTCATGCAGAAGACGACGGTCGGCGTGTTGGAGGCGATGTTGCAGAACCCGCCGATGCCGGCATACGCGCCGGGGCCGCGGTGGGCATTGACGTTGCCTTCCTTGTCGACTTCATAGGCGCCCATGAAGCAGATGTCGAGGCCGCCGTTGTCGTAGAGGTCGAACTGGTTGGCCATGTCGTAGACGGAGGCCGCGCCGATCATGGCGCCGAACGCTTCGCCGGAGACCGGGAAGCCGCCGATGCCGCCGGACTCGACCGTCAGGGTGATCTTGTCGAGGATGCCGGTCTTTCGCGCGTAGCGGGAGACCGCTTCCGGCATGCCGATGCCGATGTTGACGATGTCATCGACCCGCAGCTCTTTGCACGCGCGGCGGCCGATGATCTTCGCGGCAGCGTTGTCGGCTTTGGTGGTTTCGGAAGAGGCGTCGATCTTGTCGTTCCAGTCGGCCCAGTCCTTGTAGGGGATCTCAAAAGAACCGGTCAGGGCGACATAGGACTCCGGACGTTCCTCCGGCTCGCAGACGACGATGGCGTCGACGAGACAGCCGGGAATAACGGCGTTTCGGGGACGGGAGGGGACATCGGAAAGGCGATCGACCTGGACGATGACCTTGCCGTTGTTGGACTTGACGGCCTGGCAGATGGAGAGCGCGTCTCCGGACATGTACTGGTCGTCAAACGTGATGTTGCCCTTCCGGTCTGCCGAGGTGCCCTTGATGAGGGCGACCGTCAGTTTCGGAAGCTTGTAGTAAAGGTACTCTTCGCCTTCCACTTCGACGACGGAGACAAACGAGTCGTCGATGGACAGCTGGTTGATGCCGGGCCCCTCGTTGCGCGGGTCGACGAAGACGTCGAGGCCGACTTTGGAGAGCGCACCGGGCAGACCGCTGGCCTGCGCACGGATGGCATGCGAGATGCAGCCGAGCGGCAGGTTATAGGCTTCGAACCGGTCCTGCAGGACCAGTTTCTTGGTGCTCAGCATGGCGCCGAAGTGGCCGCAGATGATGCGGTCGACCGCGCCGGCTTTGATATACCCTTCGGCACATCTCTCCTCGTCCCAGACGCCGAAGCCGGCGCTCGAGACCATGGTGAGATGGCTCGGAGATTGCATTTTCTGATAGCGGCGGAAGATCGCCTCGTGCAGTTCCACGGGGCTCTCGATGCCGACAAAGGAGTTGACGCAGATGCAGTCGCCGTCCCGGATGAGGCGGATGGCTTCGTCTGCGCTCATGATTTCATACATTTCTCCAGACCCTTTCTGGTGGTTTGGCCTATAATATTACCATAAATGGGCGATTGACCGCAACTAAGTTTTCCCTGTACAATATTGATGTAAGGATCCCGCACTGAAGGAGGAACTCGAAATGACCGATATCCAGCAACTGTTAGACAGCATCACCGTGAACACTCAGAGCAGTGTTCGCTTTGAATGGGACGGCGAAGTCTACTATGTGGACCCGTTTCAGATCACCGACGAAACGCACGACGCAGGCTTCGTTCTGCTGACCCATGACCACTTTGACCACTTCGACCCGGAGTCCCTCATGAACATCATGAACGAGTACACGTTGTTCGTGTGCCCGGCTCCCATGGAGGGGAAGGTGAAGGCGGTCGTCGGGGACCATGACATCCTGCCCGTCGTCCCGAACGAATTCTACGAGGACGGCCCCATGGAGGTCGACACCATCCCGTCTTACAACATCGACAAGGACTTCCACCCCGAGGATGCCGGCTGGTGCGGCTATGTCTTCCACCTGGGCGATTTACGCCTCTATGTGGCGGGCGACACCGACGATACCGACGACGCCCGCGACGTCTCCGCGGACATCGCGCTCATCCCTGTCGGCGGCACCTACACGATGACGCCCGAAGAGGCCGCCGACCTCACGAACGAGATGGCGCCGGAGATCGTCATCCCGACGCATTACGGCTCGGTCGTCGGCAACCAGACGGACGGTGAGGCCTTCGCGAAACTCGTCGACGAAGGCACCCGGGTCGTCTTCAAACTGAACTTCTAACACCCAACAAGCCAAAAGACCGCCGGTCAGCACTCTTTTCCCTGCCACCGGCGGTCTTTTTTCGTCCGTTTTAACTCTGGACTCCCTCAAAGACCGCCGGTCAGCACTCTTTTTCCTGCCACCGGCGGTCTTTTTTTGCCCGTTTAAACTCTGGATTCTCTGAAAGACCGCCGGTACCCCCTTATTGCGCCCTGACCGGCGGTCTTGTCTCATTGACTCGACTTTCCGTCTAGCAAAAAAGACCGCCTGCTTGCCCGTTTATTGCCCCGACCGGCGGTCTTTTCCAGAAAAGCGCCTATTTTTGCCACAAAAAAGACCGCCTGTCCTCCCGCTTTTTGCCCCGACCAGCGGTCTTTTGCACGAGTTCCTTTCTTGGGCTCTGATTTTACCGCCTATTCTCCCGTTTTTGCAGAAACAGGCGGTAAGATTGAGGGCGCTTTTTGGCGTGAGAAAGCAAGTTTACCGCCTATTCTCCCGATTTGCAGAAATAGGCGGTAAAAAATAGAGAGAATTGGTAGCGTCCATATAATGGTGTAAAAACAAAAAGGAGCCATGGGCTCCACCTTCAGGTATAATGTTAATAACCACAAAAACATGACTGGAGGTTTCGCACATGACTCTTAATGATTTTACTACAAATCGAGATGAAACACT
>JAFRHS010000056.1 GCA_017433225.1 Clostridia bacterium | reverse complement strand
GGGACCCCACGTCCTACCGGACCGATGCCGTCGAAGCCGGCAAAGCCGCTTCCGGCCGGCACGCCATCCTCGTCAAGGGTCACGGCGCCCTCTGCACCGGCATGAATCCGTACGACGCGGACGCCGTCAAGCTGGTCCTGGAAAAGGAAGCCATCGCGGCGATGTACGCGCAGCTCGTCCTCGGCACGAAGACGCTGAGCACGCCCGACCGCGTCATCCAGCGCCTCGTCTACAAGATGAAATACTCCAAACAGGCAGATAAAAAATAATTCTTCCATTTGGATACAAAAGAAGGACCCCGACGGCCATTCGGCCGCGGGGTCCTTCGCTTTGTGTTTACAGGTGCCGGAGCTTACTTCTCATCCTCATAAAGGATCCCGTTCTCGAACATCTCGAGGACTTTCATGGAGGCTGCGTAGCAGTCGCCGATGCCCTGATGGCTCAGGTTGTCATAGGTATCTCTTCTGGTGTGGTAGTAGTTCTCCAGTTTGTGGTTCAGACCGGTGACGCCGCCGGAGCGGAAACCGCCCTGCGTGAAGGCAGCCGTATCGGTCGCACCGCCCAGAGGCGGGACCCAGCCCTTGCGGCAGGCGATGCCCAGTTCCTCACAGGCCTTCATGAAGATGTCGTTGGCCTGTTTGTCGGTCTTGACCGTACCGTTGAGGTCTCTGTAGTTCGCCATGAGCCACTTCGGATCGTGGATGGTGTCATAGGAATAGATGATGGTGGGAACGTCCTGGAACTCGCCCTTGTGAGCTTCTGCCCAGGCTTTGGAACCGCGAAGGCCGGCTTCTTCGGAACCGCAGATGATGACGCCGACTTCGGTGTTCTCGAGTTCGATGCCTTCATCGTGAAGGGCCTTCAGGACGGCGATGCCCATCTCACAGCCGGTGAGGTTGTCGTTGGCACCGTCGACGATGTGTTTCTCGTTCCACAGGAAATAGAGACCGATGAGGAACGGCACGAAAAGGAGGCCGTACACGCCCATCTTGGTCAGCAGCAGAGTGGACGGGCCGCCGAGGATGCTGCCGTTCTTGATCATGGAAGCGATGGAGATGCCGAGGGTGTAGAACAGGCCGCCAAAGCCGATGACAGCATGGGCTTCGAAGCCGACACCGCCGAGCAGGTAGTTGACGGGCCATTCCCAGACGGCGTCGCAGTGGCCGTTGAAGAAGATGCGCTGTTTGACTTCACCCTTCGGTTTCTTGATGGCCATCATGTTGTGCCCTGTTGCCTTTTTGAAGAACCGGTCCATGAACTTCTTGTACATACCGAATTGCAACAGGGCGATGAGTGCTCCCAGACTGCACAGGATGGCGCCGATGATCGGTGCGAACCAGTAGGTGCCCAGGGAGATGAGAACGAAGGTGACGGCGAAGTAGAGCCAGCCGAAGAAGCTGTTCGGATGCTCTTCGAACTCCTCGACGACGACTTCGTCGCAGCCGTACTCCTCACAGAGTTCTGCGTAGTATTCGCAGGACTGGAGTTCGCCCTTGGAACCGGGCGATCTTTTTTCGAATGTCTGGATAATGTGCGTGATGTCGCCAATGATCCAGTCAGCCATCTGATCTTTTTTATCGATCAGCTTTTTGAGAGTCATTTCAGATCAACACTCCTTTTCATATTCACTTTCAGCCGGGGCGTTCGTCCCAGCTAACCTTACCCTCTTATTGTACCCTGTTCGCTTATCCGCTTTCAAGGAGCGACGGCTCACCCCATCGCCAAAATACTTAAGACAATTTTAAGCACATTGCACAAATGATAACCCTGGGCCGATCTGCCTTCTAATCGGTTCCGTTTTTCCTCATGTTAAAAGGTAGCGAAGGCAGATCGGCCCTAAAAAAAGCTCCCGCTGTTGCAGGAGCTTCAAATGGTCTGTTATTCTGTTTTCTTTTTGGCGATGAACTGTTCGATCGGCACCTGCGACAGTACGATGGCGGCGAACATGACGACGCAGCCGAGGTACTCCCGTCCGGTGAGGTGCTCGTGCAGCACGATGGCGCCGGAGAGGACGGCGAAGACGGACTCGAGGCTCATAAGGAGCGAGACCAGCGTCGGGTTCGCGCCCTTCTGGGAAATGATCTGAAGCGTATACGCCACACCGCTCGAGAGGATGCCCGCGTAGAGGATGGGGCAGATGACCGCGGTGAAATCGGACAGTGTCACGTCCGAGAAGAGCAGCATCAGGATACCGGACTCGATCGCCACGACGGCGAACTGTACACAGGACAGCTCGATGCCGTTGACCAAAAGAGAGTACCGGTCGATGGTCATGATCTGGAACGAGAACGCCAGCGCGCACAGGATGAGGAGGAAGTCTCCCCGGGTGACGGTGAACTCGCCGGGTTTGATCGACAGGAGGTACAGGCCGATGACGGCGATGAGCACGCTGATCCACACGCGGGCCGGCACCCGTTTTTTGAGGAAGATGCCGAGCACCGGTACCAGAACGACATAGAGGGCGGTGATGAACCCGCTCTTCCCCGCGCCGCTCAGCGCGATGCCTGCCTGCTGGAGGTTGGCCGCAATGGTCAGCATGGTGCCGCAGATGAGTCCGCTCGTGAGGAGAGCCTTCCACCGGTCCTTTTTCTGTGCCGGCGTCAGTTCGACGTATGTGCCTTTCTTCAGAGCGTCCTGTTTGCGCCAGACGCGCACGCCCCAGGCGACGAAGAACAGGAAGATGGAGGCTACCACGCTTCTTGCCATGTTGAACGAGAACGCGTCCAGCGTCTCGGACCCCTGCACCTGGGACACGAATGCGGTACCCCAGATGAATGCCGCGACGATCGGCAGTACGGTATGTCGGAAAAAGTTCATGACCGGCGCGGCCCCCTTCCTGTAAAAGTTATCCTTTCGTATTATAACGAGAGAACAGAGCCCGTTCAAGCATTTTTTGCTTTTCAGGGCTCTGTACAGTTTCTGGTGCTCCGCATGCCGTTGAGAATGACCGAACGCGCGTGCAGGGCATCTTCTTTTGTGGCGGGCGGTGTATCGCCCAGCGGGTACTCCATGCCCAGCTCTTTGTACTTGGGACGGGCCATGTCGTGGTACCGGAGCACATCGAGTGCCTTGATGTTCCGAAACGGTCCGAGGAAGGCGCCGAGGCGGAAAAGCCACTCGTCGTCGAGGGTGATGCCGGGCACGACCACATGGCGGATCCACACCGGTGTCCCCCGCTCTGCGAGGTAGGACAGGAACGCGAGGATGTTCGTGTTCGGCTGTCCGGTGAGTTTCCGGTGCTCCTCGTTGTCGATATGCTTGATGTCCAGCATGACGAGGTCCGTCACGTCCATGAGCCGGTCGAATTCCGCAAGGCGATGTACGTCGTCCGGGTCGAACGTGACACCGGAGGTGTCGAGGCATGTGTTGATGCCCCGTGCCTTCGCTGCCGCAAACAGTTCGGTCACAAAGGCGATCTGCGTCAGAGGCTCACCACCGGTACAGGTGATGCCGCCGCCCTGCAACAGCGTTGCGACGCCGTCGTATTCCGCGAGGATGTCCTCCACGGTCCGCTCCGTGCCCCGGGTCCTCTCCCAGGTGTCCGGGTTGTGGCAGTAAAGGCAGCGCATGGGACAGCCCGACAGAAAAACCACGAACCGGGTCCCCGGACCGTCAACGGTGCCGAAGGACTCGGTCGAATGGATATATCCGGTCATGGTGCTCACAGACCGGCGTGGAATGTGCGGGAGATGACGTCGTCCTGCTGTTCTTTCGTCAGCTTCGTAAAGTTGACGGCGTAGCCGGACACGCGGATGGTCAGCTGCGGATACTTCTCCGGATGTGCCTGTGCGTCGAGCAGCGTGTCCCGGTTCAGGACATTGACGTTCAGATGATGGCCGCCTTTTTCGGCATAACCGTCGAGGAGTCCGACGAGGTTTTCGACCTGAGACTGAGTTGCCATAAGAGGTGCTCCTTTTCTTATTCGATGGTGATATTGTCTTCGCAGCAGCCCGGATCGAGTTCCAGCTCGAGGTCCAGGTCGCCCATGAAGACTTCGTCTTTCCCGAGGGCATTCGGGATGATCGTAAAGGTGTTGGAGATCCCGTCCTGCGCATAGTCGAAGGGAAGCTTCGAGACGGAGGACAGGGACGCGGCGGCGCCGTGGGTATCTCTGCCGGACATCGGGTTGGCACCCGGTGCCAGCGGGACGCCCATCTTCCGGCCGTCCGGTGTGTTGCCGGTCTTCTTGCCGTAGACTACGTTCGACGTGATGGTCAGGATGGACATGGTCGGGATGCTCTCGCGGTACGTGTGGTGCTTCCGGATGGCGTACATGAACTGCTGGACCACTTCCACTGCCAGCGTGTCGACGCGCTCGTCATTGTTACCGTACTTCGGGAAGTCCCCTTCCACCTCGTAATCGACGATGACGCCGTTTTCATCACGGACCGTTCTGACCTTCGCGTACTTGATCGCCGACAGAGAATCGGCCACAACAGACAGGCCGGCGATGCCGGTGGCGAAGTACCGTTTGACGTGTTCGTCATGGAGCGCCATCTGCAGGCTCTCGTAATTGTACTTGTCGTGGGAGTAGTGGATGACGTTCAGGGTGTTGACATAGAGTTCCGCCAGCCAGTTCATCATGGCGAGGAACTTCTCCCAGACGTCGTCGAAGTCGAGGTAGTCCCCCTCGACCGCGCGGAACTTCGGACCGACCTGGGTGCCGAGGCGCTCGTCCACGCCTCCGTTGATGGCGTAGAGCAGACATTTGGCCAGATTGGCACGGGCACCGAAGAACTGCATCTCCTTGCCGACCCGCATGGAGGAGACGCAGCACGCGATCGCGTAGTCGTCGCCATGAGTGACTCTCATGAGGTCGTCGTTTTCATACTGGATGGAAGACGTGTCGATGGAGATCTTCGCGCAGTAGTTCTTGAACCCCTGCGGCAGCCGGGTCGACCAGAGGACCGTCATGTTCGGTTCCGGTGCGGTACCGAGGTTCTCGAGCGTATGTAAATACCGGAACGAGTTCTTCGTGACCAGCGGGCGGCTGTCGATGCCGACGCCGGCGAGGGACTCCGTGACCCAGGTCGGGTCTCCGGCAAAAATGTCGTTGTAAGCGGGCGTTCTGGCGAACTTCACCATCCGCAGCTTCATGATGAACTGGTCGATGAGTTCCTGGGCCTCTTCCTCGGTGAGGATGCCCTTTTTCAGATCGCGCTCGAAGTAGATGTCGAGGAAGGTGGACGTCCGGCCGAGGGACATGGCCGCGCCGTTCTGCTGTTTGACGGCTGCCAGGTAACCGAAGTAGAGCCACTGGACCGCTTCCTTCGCGGTGGTCGCCGGACCGGAGATGTCGAGACCGTAGATGGCGCCCAGCTCTTTCAGTTCCTGCAGAGCGCGGATCTGCTCGGTCAGCTCTTCCCGGTGACGCATATTCTCGGAGGTCATCCGGGTCGGCGCCAGGCGGAACTCCTTCTGCTTTTCGGCGATGAGGTTGTCGACGCCGTAGAGCGGGATCCGGCGGTAGTCGCCGATGATGCGTCCGCGGCTGTAGGCATCCGGGAGACCGGTGATGATGCCGGCGTGGCGGGCGGCCTTCATATCCGGCGTGTAGATGTCGAACACGCCCTGGTTGTGGGTCTTTCTCCACTTCGAGAAGATGTCGACCACATTTTGGTCCACTTCATAGCCGTTGGTCTCACAGGCCTGCACCGCCATGCGGATGCCGCCGAAGACCTGCAGCGAACGCTTGAGGGGTTTGTCGGTCTGAAGACCGACGATCTGCTCAAGGTCTTTGTCGATGTACCCGGCACCGTGAGACGTGATCGTCGAGACGATGTCGGTGTCCATATCGAGGACCCCGCCCTTTGCTCTCTCCTGCGAAAAGAGGTCGAGGACCTCTCCCCACAGTTTTGTCGTCCGTTCGGTAGGAGCCGCAAGGAAACTTTCATCGCCCTCATACAGCGTATAGTTGAGCAGGATGAAGTCCCTCACATTGATGTGCTTCTGCCAGGTGCCAGCTTTGAAGCCGTCCCAGCCCCCATTGTTGACAACGAAATCCATAACCTTACCTTCGTTTCTGTCAATATTTCAAAGACACAAGATGTCCGGTGTCTTTCTCTTCACTCCACTAGATATAGTTACCTGTGGAATGCCATTATACTCAATTTTTGTTATAATGACAATCGCTTCCGTTCGAGTTTCGACAAAAACGTCAAATTGGCCAAAACCCCTGCAAAATGCAGGGGTCCGCATGTGGATATTTTATTGGTGAAACAGTGTCCCGGCAGCAGGACAAAAAAAGAGAGCAGCTCATTTCTGAACTGCTCTCCGATTACCTAGAACATTGGAGTTTCCTCACAAACCTTGGTTTGCTTTGAACTTTCGTAATAATCTCAGAAATCAATTAAACTGTATTTCGGACTCACCTATTTTCCTTCGATACGTTTTTAACTAATTGGTTTCCCCTTTTTGTTTCCGATTATTATTTACTTACTTGTACGTTCAAGGTTGTTTTTGATGTTGTAAACTCGTTTGAAAACCGTTCCCAGTTGATCTGATTTTCGTTTCATTCCTGACTCGTTTCAGTTACTACGTCTGTCTCCGACTGTCGTTTTTCTTCTCTGAAATGTGCCTGGATCTGCTTGTCTCAGTCTTCTAATGACAATTGTCTTTTGCAGAAGACCTCTGTCTCATTTGCAGCTCAGATTTGTGCTTCATTTCCAAAAGGTCTTCGAAACTTTTCAGGGTTTCCTTCTTAGAAGACTTTCATAAGTTTACCATCGTTCTTATGAATACTGACCTTTTGTCTGACTGCCGATCTACACCAGGTTAGATGTTGACTTGTTTCTCTTCCAAGTTCATCTGCTCAACGTTGGTCTTTCTTTATTCAAAAGACGTCGTCTTTTTGGGTCTGACTTTTGAGACGGTACTTGGTCGATCCTTACTGCAGGAATGTTGTATTTTATAATTTCAGTTGATCTGTTGCGTTTGGTTTTCAGGAGTTTCTTCATTCTGATGGCGGTCCTTTTTTGGATTGGCTCTGTCAGAATGGTGCCTCTTTCCAATTCCTTTTGAAATGAAAAAGTGTATTGACCTAAAAGTGTGGTTCAGGTTTTGTTGTTTTTGAGGAATTCGAAATCAGCGATATTTTATTTTAACCGATTTCGCTTCCCTCTCGAAAGCGACGTTAGAAGAAATTCATTCTTTGATTGTACCGGGTCTCTGTCGTTCATTTGCTTTTTTTGACTTGTTTTCCCGGTAATGATGATTCCGGAACGCTTTCGGAGTTCAGCGGCAAATTACCTCTTCACTGTACATTGGAATCAGTCCTTTCAAGGTACCTTTCTTGTTTCATATTCCTACATGAAACGGTACTTGCTATTTTTTGAAGAATTGAGATTCGTGACACTCATTTGACCTGGGTATCCTTTTCAGCACGCTGTGGCTGTTTTCTTCTCCCTTCTAAGTGTGGATCTCTTTTCTTCAACTTCATATTAACAGTATAACGGCCAAATGTCAACGCGTTTTTGACGATTATTTATCTTATTTTTCAACTTTACGGAAAACTTCTATGCAAAATGCACAAGGTTGTCCGTTCAACCAGATACAAAAAATGACTCCCCTGCCCCGGATGACCGGAACAGAGGAGTGTTCTTTCTGGTGAGGGCGATCAGATGGAGATCTCGTGCGCCATGCGGTAGATGTCGATATCGATCTCTTTTTCCATCTGCAGCGCTTCTTCGATGTCGTAGTCGACGATGGTGTCGTTCTTGATGGCGACGACACGGCTCGAACAGTCGTCTCTCAGAAGCCGGGTCGCGTAGTTGCCCATGCGGGACGCCAGGACACGGTCGTTGACGGTGGGCGAACCGCCGCGCTGGACGTGGCCGAGGATGGTGGCTCTGGATTCGACGCCGGTCTCCCGCTCGATCAGCTTCGCCATTTCGGTCGCGTCGCCGCAGCCTTCCGCGAAAATGATGATGAAGTGCTGTTTGCCGGTGGAGATGGTCTTCTTCATGCGCTCGACGACGTCGATGTCGAAATCGTACTCGAATTCGGGGATGAGGATACTGGTCGCGCCGACGGCGATGCCGGAATAGAGGGCGATGTACCCCGCCTTTCTGCCCATGACTTCAATAACGGAGCAGCGGCTGTGGGACTCGGTCGTGTCACGGACCATGTCGACCATCTGCATGACGGTGTTGACCGCTGTGTCGAAGCCGATGGTGAGGTCGGTGCAGGAGATATCGTTGTCGATGGTCCCTGGGATGCCGACACAGTTGATGCCCTTGCGGGACAGCGCCTGAGCGCCGCGGAAGGAACCGTCACCGCCGATGACGACGACGCCTTCGATGCCGAGACGACGGCACATGTCGGCCGCTTTCTCCTGACCGCGGTCGGTCATGAATTCCATGCTTCGGGCCGTGCGAAGGACCGTACCGCCGCGCTGGACGATATTGGAAACGCTTCGCAGGTTCATCTCTGCGACATCACCGGACATCAGGCCTTCATAGCCGTTGTAGATGCCGACGACGCGCATATCGTTCTCAAGGCCGGTACGTACGACCGCCCGGACAGCTGCATTCATGCCGGGGGCGTCGCCGCCGCTGGTAAGAACACCGATCGTTTTCATATGGATCCCTCCATGGGAGTTTCTTCTAATAGTATTTATATCGTTATTTTACTCTTTGACAGAATGATGTCAACCGAAAACCGGTCCTATGGCACCATCAGCGGCGAAATACGTTCCCGTCGCCGAGGATGCGTCCCAGTTCTCCGAGGAGCCCGTCACTGATGAAAATGGAGCCGAAGCGCTGCTGCCGCACATACCGTCCGGTGCTTTGGAAATAGTAATAGACCGATTCGGTGCCGCCGGCGAAGATCTCCATCAGGTTGTCGACCTCCGGGATCCTCGGGTCGTCCTCGCCGTCAAAACGCAGGAACAGACCGTTGACCTTGTGCTGTTTCGGCGCCTCGGGGGCGTTTTCCGCCGGAGCAGGTGTCTTCCCTGCCGCCGGGACAGAGCCTCCGCTCGGGCACTCCTGGAGGCCCATGGCGATGAGCCGCGGTCGGTCCTCATCTTCCACCTGGAGCCGGACGCGGCAGTAGAGGACGGCGCCGTCCCGCAGAAGCGGGCCGTACTCCGAGTAAGTCTTCGGGAAGACCGTCATGGACATGCCGCCGGTCAGGTCCTCGGCGAGGACCGTGGCCATCGTCGTGTTGTTCCGCGTGAGGCGGATCCGGATCTCGGAGATCATGACGAGGACATTAATTAAATCGCCGTCTTTGTACTGCGACGTACCGTCTTCCGTGGCCGCCAGCAGTTCATAGAGCTTCACGCAGCCGAGTTCGTCCGACTGAGCCGCGTAGCGCTGCATCGGGTGGCCGGACAGGTAGAGACCGGTGGTCTCCTTTTCGAACGCCAGGAGGTCGAGATGGTCGAACTCCGCGAGTTCCGGGACCGTGACGCCCTCTTCCTGGACCGCCTCCGGTTCCATGACTTCAAAGAAGCCGATCTGCCCTTCCACGTTCTTCCGGCGGTCATTGTCGAGACCGGACAGCATCTCCGGCAGGACCGTGATCATCTGACGGCGGTTCAGGTCGAGTCCGTCGAGCGCGCCGCATTTGATGAGGCTCTCCACCGCCTTGCGGTTGAAGTTCCGTCCGTGGATGCGCTTCAGGAACGAATAGAAACTCGTGTACGGCCCGGAGCGCTCCCGCTCCGAGACGATATCGGCGATGAAGTTCCGCCCGAGCCCCTTGACCGCCAGCAGTCCGAAGAGGACTTTGCCGTCTGAGATGGCGAACCGCGCCTCCGACGTATTTACGTGGGGCGGCACCACTTCGATGCCGAGCCTGCGGCATTCGGCGATGTACTCCACGACCTTGTCGGTCCAGTCGAGCACGCTCGTGATCTGGCAGGCTAAAAACTCTGCCGGGTAGTGGCATTTGAGATACGCGGTCTGGTACGCGAGCGTCGCATACGCCGCCGCATGGGATTTATTGAAGGCATAGGACGCGAAGCTGATCATCTCGTCGAAGATCTTGTTGGCGGCGTCTTCCGAAATACCGTTGGCGCGGCAGCCGGAGACGAAGTTCACCCGCTCCTCTTCCATGACCTTGTGTTTCTTTTTCGACATGGCACGCCGGACGATGTCGGCGTGTCCGTAGGTATACCCCGCCAGTTTCCGGCAGACCTGCATGACCTGCTCCTGGTAGACCATGCACCCGTAGGTGACATCGAGGATGTCTTTGAGTTCCGGCGTCACATAGGAGACCAGAGACGGGTTGTGCCGGTTGCGGATATAGGTCGGGATGGAATCCATGGGGCCCGGCCGGTACAGGGACGTGATGGCGATCAGGTCCTCGAGTTTCTCCGGCTGGAAGCGGATCATCACAGACTTGAGTCCGGACGACTCGAACTGGAAGACACCCTCGGTCTCTCCCTTTCCCAGCATGGCGAAGGTGGCGGGGTCATCCTCCGGGATGGTCTTCACGGAGAAGGACGGGTCCTTTCTCCGGACGAGTTCCTCACAGTCCCTGATGACCGTCAGGGTGCGAAGCCCCAGGAAGTCCATCTTGAGAAGGCCGAGTTCCTCGAGCTCCGTCATCGTGTACTGGGTGACCGTCGTCCCGTCTTTGACGGATAACGGCACATACGCGTCGACCGGGTCTGCCGTGATGACGACACCGGCCGCATGGGTCGAGGTGTGCCGGGGCATGCCCTGGATCTTCAGCGCGTTGTCGATGAGGACCCTGACCTCCGGGTCGTTCTCATAGAGGTCGGAGAGTTCCTTCGTGATCTTCACCGCCCGCTCCAGGTCATGGCTCAGCGGCCATGGGATGAGGCGATTGACGGAGTCCACTTTACTGAACGGGATCTCCATGACCCGGCCGACGTCCCGGACCGCCTGTTTGGCCGCCAGCGTCCCGAAGGTGACGATCTGCGCCACGTGGTCCGCGCCGTACTTCCCGATGACATAGTCGATGACCTCTCCCCGCCGCTCGTAGCAGAAGTCGATGTCGAAGTCGGGCATCGAGACACGCTCGGGATTCAGAAAGCGTTCGAACAGCAGGTCGTATTTCATGGGATCGACATCGGTGATCCCCACGCAGTAGGCGGCGATGCTCCCGGCGCCGGAACCACGTCCCGGGCCGACCGGGATGTCCCGGCTCTTCGCATAGGCGACGAAGTCGTGGACGATGAGGTAGTAGTCGGTGTACCCCATCCGGTCGACGACGGAGAGTTCATAGTCGAGGCGTTCCCGGTATTCCGCCGGGACGTCTTCTCCATACCGGCGGACGAGCCCGGCTTCCGCCATGGCTCTCAGATAATCGGCATGGGGGTCCTGTTCCGTGAGCCCGTAGGGGTTGTCCTTCGGGATCTCGAAATGCGGCAGCTTCGTGACGCCGAATTCCAGTTCGACGTTGCACCGTTCCGCGATGCGGGCGGTGTTTTCGAGGGCCTCCGGTACATCGCCGAAGAGTTCCCGCATCTGTTCTTCGGACTTCAGGTAGAACTCGTCGGTGCCGAGGTCCATGCCCGTGTCTTCCTGGAACGTATGGTTCGTCTGGATGCAGAGGAGGATCTTCTGGGTCTTCGCGTCCTCCTCACGCAGATAGTGGGTGTCGTTCGTGCACACGAGCGGGATGCCGGTCTCGCGGGACAGGCGGATGAGCTGGGGACGGATCTGCGCCTCCTCGGGCAGGCTGTGGTCCTGGAGTTCCAGGAAGAAGTTCCCCTCCCCGAAGATGTCGAGGTATTCGAGGGCGCAGGCCTTCGCCTTTTCGTAGTTGCCGTCGAGGAGCGCGGACGGGACGTCTCCGGCGAGACAGCCGGACAGAGCGATGAGCCCGCCCGAGTACCTGCGCAGGATCTCCCGGTCCATGCGCGGTTTGCGGTAAAAGCCCTCCGTGAACGACAGCGAGACGAGTTTCATGAGGTTCGCGTAGCCCTCGTTGCTCTCGCAGAGGAGCACTAAATGGTGCCGTTCGTTGGCGAGCGGTCCCGCCTTGTCGTGCCGGCTCCCGGCGGCGATGTACGCCTCCACCCCGAGGACGGGTTTGATGCCGGCCTTCTGACAGGCCTTATAAAAGGCAACGGCGCCATACATGACGCCGTGATCGGTGAGTGCCAGACTGTCCTGGCCCAGTTCCTTTGCCCGGGCCACCAGTTCCGGTACGCGGCAGGCGCCGTCGAGAAGACTGTATTCACTGTGCACATGCAGATGTGTGAATGCCATGACGACACCTCCCTTTCTATAGTCAATGTTTGTTCTTTTCGATGAGTTTCAGGTCGTTCGCGACCTCCATGATCTTCTGCAGCCGGTGGTTGACCCCGGAACGGCTGATGGGTTCCGACAGGTTCTCCCCCAGTTCCTTCAGAGAATAGTCTGCGTTCTCGACCCGGAGTTTCGCCAGTTCCCGCAGTTCGGGCGGCAGGGACTCGAGGCCACGTTTCTGCTCGATGTACTCAATGGCCTTGATCTGCCGGTAGGCGGCGTCGAAGGTCCGGGTGGAGTTGGCGTTTTCGAAGTTCAGGCGTCGGTTGACCCGGTTGCGCATGTCCTTGTACATTTTGGTGCCCATCAGTTCGAGCGAGGACGAGGTCGCCCCCATCAGCGTCAGGAGGTCTTCCACACTCTCGCTGTCCTTGAAATAGATGACGTGGGCACCGTTCCGCTGGACATATTTCGGGCTGAGGCCCGCCTCTGTCAGAAGGTCGCAGAGGTCCATGCACAGGCTCTTCGTGGAGAGGACGAACTCCATATGGTAGTCCTTCTCCGGGTCCGTGATGGTGCCCGCCGTCAGGAATGCGCCCCGGAACAGGGCCGAGCGGCAGCCTTCATCCTGCAGGATGCCGGTGTTGAGGCGGCGATTCACCTCGTTCCCGCTGTACCCGAATTCGGAGAGGATGGCCTGCCGGTCGACGGGGTCCTCGACGATGACCCGGTATTTCCCGCCGGCGGTCTTCTCCCGCTTCGGCTTGTGGCCGGTCATCTCGCGGACGGCAGAGACATAGCGGTCGGCGATGCCTTTGTGCTCTGTCTTGAGCCCCATCTCTTTGGCGCTGAAGGAGCGGCAGAACAGGAAGAGCGCGTACGTCTCGGTCTGCATGCAGCAGGGCTTCATCTGCCCCGACTCACGCGCTTCGGCCGAATAGGCTACCAGTTCACTTTTCACATCGTGGGAAAAGGACAAGGGACGCCCCTCCTTTGCTTACTTCTTCTGGATATCTCGGTGGATGGTGTTGCAGTGGACCCTGCGCTCCCGCAGGTGCTTCGACATGGCTTCGGCGAACGTGACCGAACGGTGCTTGCCGCCGGTGCAGCCGAACGCGATGACGAGTTCGCTCTTCCCCTCTTCCCGGTACAGCGGAAGAGAAAAGTCGATGAGGTCGGTGAGTCTTTGCAGGAACTCCCGGGACTGTTCCGAGTCCATGACATAGGAGCTGACCGGTTCGTCGAGGCCGGTCTTCGTCTTGAGTTCCGGCACATAGAACGGGTTCGGCAGGCAGCGGACATCGAACACGAGGTCGGCGTCCTGCGGCAGGCCGTATTTGAAGCCGAACGACATACACTGGATCCGCATGGCCTTCTCCCCGCTTCCGAGGAACAGGCCGGCGATGCGGTCCTTCAGCTGTTTGGCCGACAGGTAGGTCGTGTCGATCGAGTAGTCCGCCCGCTGTTTGAAGGGCGCGATCATCTCCCGTTCCGCGGCGATCGCCTCGCTGATGGACTGGTTGAATTCATTGGCGAGCGGATGCCGGCGGCGGGTCTCCTTGAACCGGTTGACGAGGACCGAGTCCTCGCAGTCGATGAACAGGAGACGGAACGGCACTTCGCGTTCATTCAGTTCGTCGAGCGCGCCCGAGAACTCACTGATACCGGAGCCGGCTCTGGCGTCGACGACCACCGCGAACTTCGACTCCGGCGGGCTCTTCAGGACGATCTGTCCGAAAGCCGGCAGGAGCGTCGGCGGCATGTTGTCGATGCAGACGAAGTCGATATCTTCGAGCATCTCGACCGCTATGGTTTTTCCGGCTCCGGAGAGTCCGGTCAAGATCAGGAATTCCATGGAGCATCTCCCAGGATGCGGACTTCGGGTTCGAGGGTGACACCGTGTTCTCTCTGTACGGTCTCGCGGATGAACGCCATGAGGTCGAGCACATCCTTTGCTGTCGCGTTGTCTTTGTTGATGACGAAGCCCGCGTGTTTTTCCGACACCTGGGCGCCGCCGATCTGTTTTCCCTTGAGGCCGGACTGCTCGATGAGCGCTCCGGCATAGTAGCCCTCCGGCCGCTTGAACGTGCTGCCGGCGCTGCCGTATTCGAGGGGCTGTTTCGTTCTCCGGCGTTCCATGAAGTTCTCCATCTTCATCTGGATGGCTTCCGGGTTCGCCTTGTCGAGCTGGACCACGACCGACGTGACGATGAGGTCGCTGTCCATGTAATTGCTGTGACGGTAAGAGAACCCCGCCTGTCTCGGCGACCAGGAGCCGCGGTTGCCGTCGTAGTCGATGTGGTTGACGACGACCACGCTGTCCCCGATCTCTCCGCCGTAGGCGCCGGCGTTCATGTAGACAGCTCCGCCGACGGACCCGGGGATGCCATAGGCGAACTCGAGGCCGGACAGAGAGTATTCGAGGGCGAACCGGCACAGGTTGATGACGGTGGCGCCGGCCTGGGCTTTGATCATGTCATTGCCGGCATAGGTGATGTCGCTGAAGGCGTCCCCCATATGGAACACGACGCCTTTCAGGCCCTCGTCCGGCACGAGGAGATTGCTTCCCTTTCCGATGACCAGCGGCTTCACGCCGTCGTTCTTCGCGGCTTTCAGGAGCGCCACCAGCGCGTCGACGCTGTTGGGTTCGACGAGCAGTTCCACGGGTCCGCCGACGCGGAACGTGGTGTACTGGCTCATGGGGGCGTTTTTCTCGGTCTTGCATCCGTACTGCGCTGCAGCACTGAGGATGGAATCAAACATAATAAACGGTTCTCTCTTTCATTTCGGGTGATTTATTTGACGTCCGACAGAAGGGCCGCACCGATGATGCCGGCATCGTTGCCGAGGGTGGCGGCGCAGATCGTCGTCTGTTTTTTCGAGTGTTTCGTGTAACGCAGTTCTTCCACTTTCCGGATGAGGGGCCGGATCAGGAAATCTCCCTGTTTCGAAATGCCGCCTCCGATGCAGAGGACATCCGGCTGGAAGATGTTGATGAGGTCGGCCACGCCGATGGCGAGATAGGTCGTGAACTTGTCGAGGACCATGAGCGCACGGCCGTCGCCCTCACGGGCAGCCGTAAAGAGAACGAGGCCGTTGACGTTGGCCGGGTCTCCGTCGGCGAGTTCCCAGAGTCTGCTGGTCTTTTCGCGGTCCTGTTCCATGGCCTCGCGGGTCTGACGGACCAAAGCCGTCGCGGAGGCGTACTGCTCGAAGCAGCCATTGCGTCCGCAGGGACACGGGATGCCGTCCATCTCGACGGACATGTGGCCGATCTCCCCCGCCGCGCCGTTGACGCCGGTCAGGAGCTTTCCGCCGAGGATGATGCCCCCGCCGACGCCGGTGCCGAGGGTGACGGCCACGAAGTTCGGGACCCCGCCGCCGCAGCCGGCGATCTGTTCGCCGAGGGCCGCGCAGTTGGCGTCGTTTTCGATGAAGGTGGGTTTGCCGAGCCGCTCTTCGACGAGTTCCCGCAGCGGGGTGTCGTTGAAGCCGAGGTTCGCGGAAAACTCCACGACACCATCCTCGTTGACGGCTCCGGGCGTGCCGACGCCGACCGACGCGACGTCGTCGAGGGTCATCCTCGCTTCGCCGAGCGCCAGCAGGCAGGCCTCTCGCATGGAGTCTGCGATCTCTTCCGCGGGACGGGGCGCGTTCGTCTTGACGCTCGCCGTTCCGATGATCTCATTCTGTTCATTGACAACACCGACGGCGATGTTCGTGCCGCCGAGATCGATCCCAAGTCTTACCATAGTCTGTGCCTCCCTGAAATCAGCTGTAATGCCAGGTGTCGACTTCCGACACGTCGATGTTCGCCGCGTCCTCCTGCATACCGAGGCCTTCGAGGAGTTCTTTCGCGGAGTTGTGCCCCATCTTCTTGAGACGGTAGTTGATGGCTGCCACCTCGATGATGATGGCGAGGTTCCGGCCGGGGTTGACCGGGATCGTATACATGGGGACCGGCAGGCCGAGGATCTCCATCGTCTCATCGGCGATGCCCATGCGTTCATAGGCTTTCGTGTCGTCCCAGGGTTCCAGGTTGATGACGAGGTCGATGCGTTCCGTCATCTTGACAGAGCCCATTCCGAAGACGCGCCGGGCATCGATGATGCCGATGCCGCGCAGTTCCATGAAGTGCCGGATGTTTTCCGGAGCGGAACCGACGAGGGTCTTCTGCGAGACTCTCCGGACTTCGACGGCGTCATCGGCCACGAGACGGTTGCCGCGGCGGATGAGCTCGACGACGGTCTCGCTCTTGCCGACACCGCTCTCGCCCATGATGAGGACACCTTCCCCGGATACTTCGACGAGCACGCCGTGGACGGTCTCCCGTTCCGCGAGCTCCACGTTCAGGTACGAGACGAGGGACGACATGATGAAGGACGTGTCCTGTCCGCTTTTCAGAAGCGGGACTTCATACTTCTCGGCGAACGGCACGAATTCCTGCGCCAGTTCGTCGGCGAAGTCGACGGAGAAAATGATGGCCGCCGGCTGTTCCCGCATGAGGCGGTCGATGCTCTCGGACCGGGTCCCGGAACCCAGTTCCCGCAGGTACAGGTATTCCGAGTTGCCGAGGAGCTCGATGCGTTCCGGCATGAAGTTGTTGTCATACCGCGCAAGGATGAGGCCGGGGCGATTCACCTCCATCGAGTAGATGAGGATCTCTTCCGGGTCCTTCGGCAGGTAGACAGAAGTCAGCTGCTCCGAACGGATGATCTTGCTGAGCGGTACGGAATATTTGCCTTTCATGGGGTCCTCCCTGTGATGTGATCAGTCCAGCATCAGGGCTGTCAGGATGCTGGAATAGAGATGTGTGGGGTCTTCGAGATAGTTGTTTTTGAGCAGCTCCGCCTGGTCCCGGCTCACGACATACATGTTGAGTTCCATGAGTTTCGTGTCTCCGGTGTTGAGGGAGAAACAGACATTGAAGCCGTCGCCGGAAGGTGTGATCTCCACGGCGTTCTCTCTTGCATGGCGGTCGAGGCGCAGGAACCGGCGGACGGTGTCGAGTGCCCGCGAGCGGACCGACAGCGGCAGGTCCTCTTCGACATAGGCGACCGCGTCGCTGCCCTTCTGCGTGACGGACAGAGCGTCCTGGCCGTCGAGTGAGACGACGTCGAGGTTGCCGTCTTCCTTCAGTTCACTGATGGCGTCCATCGCCTCAAAGTAATTGGCGAGTTCCTGGTCGGTGATGACATCGGAGATGATGCGCACCGGCACGGGACGTTCCTGCTGTTCGAGGAGGTACAGGATGAGGAGCTTGATGTCCGTCTTCGAACGGAGGCCGCCGGGGGCCACGCCTTCGGTGAAGGCGTCGAACACCGGTTCTCTGGCGCCGCGCTCCTCGGCAGAGAGCTCTTCCGGCCGTCTGACCGCGTCTCTCGGGTCGCGCTTAGACATCGTAGTAATCCTCCTTCTCGTTGGTGACACCGCTGATGTCCTGACGGCTCATGAAGAGGTAGCCGTTGTTGACGAGGATGTCGAGGTCGCCGAGGACGGCGCCGATGCCCCTCGCCACGCAGTTGACCGGATCGTCGGCGATGCGCGTGTGGATGTGGGTGGCCTCTTCGATGACTTTGTCGAGGCCGAGGAGCTGGGCGGTACCACCCGTCAGGATGATGCCCTCCTCCATGATGTCGCCGGCGAGTTCCGGCGGGGTGCGTTCGAGGACCCCGGTGACGGAGTCGACGATGGCTCTCACGTTTTCCCGGATACAGTAGTAGATCTCGTCCGAGTTGATCTCGAATTCGACCGGCATCCCGGAGATGTAGTCTTTGCCCTTGGCGACCATGGCGACCTGCTCTCTGCGGCGGTACGCGGCGCCCAGGATCTTTTTCAGCTCTTCCGCGGTCTGGTCGCCGATGAGGACGTTCCGCTCGCGGCGGCAGTACTTCTCGATGGATTCGTTCAGCGTGTTCCCCGCCACCTTGATGGAGGAGGCGACGGCCATGGAGCCCATCGTGATGACGGCGACGTCTGTGGTGCCGCCGCCGAGGTCGACGATCATGACGCCGTTCGGCTGCATGGTGTCGACGCCGGCGCCGATGGCGGCCGCCAGAGGCTCTTCCATGAGGCAGGCTTTGCCGGCACCGCTCGCCGTGATGACGTCGAGGATGGTCCGGCGTTCGAGGTTCGTGACCGTTCCGGGCATGCTGACGATGATATTCGGTTTGAAGATCTCGTTCTTGCAGATGATCCGGATGAAGTAGCGGAGCATCTGTTCGGTGACCGAGAAGTCCGAGACGACTCCGTCCCGCATGGGCCGGATGACTTCCACGGACCGGGACTCCTTGCCCACCATGTCGTACGCCTTCCGTCCGACCGCGATGATCTTTCCGGTCGTTTTCCGGTAGGCCACTACCGAGGGTTCCGACATGATGATGCCCTTTCCCTCGAGATAGACGATGACCGACGTGGTCCCGAGATCGATGCCTATATTTCTGCCAAGCATGAATGCTCTCCCTTTTATCTTAAAAGTAGGTTAATACTAAAAGTTTAAACGTTTTCGCTCTTCTTGTATAGTGTTTCCCGCAATTTTTTCCGGAAACCGGGTGACAGCGACTGCCGCCACACAGACTTCGGACGCGCCGGACAGCCGGAGGATGGCGGCACACTCGCCCACCGTGGCCCCGGTCGTGACGATGTCGTCGAGCAGGAGGACGCGTTTCCCTTCGAGCGGACGGTCCTGCCCCGCCGTGACGGTGTCCCGGATGTTCTTCCTGCGCCCCTCTGCCCCCAGCAGATGCTGCATGGAGCCGCCGCGGCCGCTCTTTTTGAGGAGACCGTAGTCGACGAGCGTGTCCTGCAGCGGTCCCGGCGGGTCCTTCATCAGGAATTCCGCGAGGGTGCGCGCCTGATTGAACCCGCGCGACGCATAGCGGGCACGGGACATGGGGACGACGGTCAGGTAATCGAACGATTCTCCGAAATACCGGGCGTCGATCGCCTCCCGCAATTCAGACGCAAGGTAACGGGCCACGTCCTCGTGTTTGCCGAACTTCAGGCGAAGCAGGGCATCGCGGATGGCGCCTTCATAGAAAAACGGGGCGACGATACGGTCGTAGGCCCGCTCGTTTTTCGCGCAGTGACAGCTCCGGAGAGACACGCCGCAGAAGGGACAATAGGGCGATGTGTTGACGCGGATCTTCGGCGCGCAGTCGGCGCAGACATCCTGCCCTTCCGGGAGTTCTCCCCCGCAGCAGGGACAGGTTTTCGGAAAGAGGAGATCAGTCCAGTCCATCGCCCGCCTCCAGGAATGTCCGGAGCGCCGAGTAACGGCGGATCTTCCGGTCGTTGTTGACCATGTCCTCGATGGTGGTCTGCCGGCCGATGGTGATCATCTTGGACCGCGCTCTGGTGACGGCCGTGTAAAACAGGTTCCGGTAGCAGAGCATGGGCGGCACGTCGATCACCGGCAGGATGACCGCCTCGAATTCGGAGCCCTGGCTCTTGTGGACCGTGACGGCGTAGGCCAGTTCAAGCTCCTTGAGGTTCAGGACCGGGTAGACCGCTCTGCGGCCTTCGAAGTCGACCTCGACGATGCCTTTCTGTTTGTCGACCGACGTCAGGATGCCGACGTCGCCGTTGAAGATGCCGCTGCCCTCTTCCGAGCCACGGCTCCAGTTGATGTTGTAGTCGTTTTTGATCTGCATGACCTTGTCCCCTTCCCGGAAGACACGGGTCTGCAGCTTGATCTCGTTCTTGCCCTTCGCCGGAGGGTTCACCGCCTCCTGGAGGACATGGTTCAGGTTGACGGTGCCGACGTCTCCCTTCCGGGAGGGGCACAGGACCTGGATGTCCCGGACGGCGTCATAGCCGTAGGCTTTCGGAAGCCGGTTCTTATAGAGGTCGACGATGTCCCGCACGGTGCGGGCCGCGTTCGTCCGCTCCATATGGAAAAAGTCGTTGTCCTTCACGTCGAGGATCGGCTGTTCGCCGCCGACCACACGGTGCGCATTCGTGACGATAAGGCTCTCCATCGCCTGCCGGAACACCTCGTCGAGTTTGACGACGGGCAGCAGGTTCGAGTCGATGAGATCGTGGAGCACGTTCCCGGCGCCGACGGGAGGCAGCTGGTCGGAGTCGCCGACCATGATGAGACGGCAGCCCATGGGCAGCGCGTCCATCAGGGCCGAGAACAGCACGATGTCCACCATGGACAGTTCGTCCACGATGACGGCGTCCGCCTCGATGGGGTTGCGGGCATGGCGGGCAAAGCGCATCTGCTCGTTGCCGGTGCGTTCCGCCTCCAGGAGACGGTGGATGGTCTTTGCCTCTTTCCCGGTGATCTCGGACATGCGCTGTGCCGCCCGGCCGGTGGGTGCGGTCAGGACAACATGGAGCCCGTCCCCTTCCAGCAGCTGCAGGATGGCGTTGACGGTGGTCGTTTTGCCGGTGCCCGGGCCGCCGGTGAGGATGAGGATCCCTTTTTCGATCGCGGTGACGATGGCCTCCCTCTGTTTCCCTTCATAGCGGATGCCGGACTTCCGCTCGACCCGCTCGATGTCCCGGTCCAGCGTGGGCCGGCCGGCCGGCGGGAAACGGACCATCATCCGGATCCGCTGCGCGCTGTCGTATTCGGCGTCAAAGATGTGCGGCAGGAAGACGAACTCTCTGCCGTCCAGTTTCGCGACCCGGAGCAGATGCTCGTCACAGAGGTCGTCGATGGCGATGTCGATGGTGTCGTTGTTGGTCCCGAGCAGGTCCGCCGCCGGCCGCAGGAGCTTCTCCCTCGGCAGACAGGTGTGACCGTTGTTCAGATTGTGGTTGCAGACATGGAGGATGCCCGCCCGGATGCGGAAGCCGGGGTCCGGTTTTTCATGGAGCGTGTCGGCGAGCGCGTCGACCCGTTCAAAAGACATGCCGATGTCCGACAGACAAAGGATGTACGGATTCTTCAGGATCATCCGGGTCACGTCGTCGCCGAACACCCGGTAGGCGTTGATGGCTTCGGACGGCGACAGGCCGAGGGTCTCAAGGGACATCATGATCTCCCGGACCGCATACTGCTCCCGGAACTGCTGACAGATCTGCTCCGCCTTCTTGGGCGATATACCGCGGATCTTCGCGAGTCTCTCCGGCTGGTTCCCGAGGACGTCGAAGGTCTCTTCCCCGAAGGCCTCGATGATCTTTACGGCGGTCGAGGGACCGATGCCCTTGACCGAACCGCTCGCGAGGTATTTCAGCATCTGGGCGACGGTCCCCGGCATACGGCGCTCACACAGCTCCGCCCGGAACTGGCGGCCGAAGGTCGAGTGGGAGTCCCAGTGGCCGGACAGGCGCAGTTCTTCCCCCGCCGAGATCTCCGGCAGGACGCCGACGACGGTGATGAGTTCGCCGTCTTCCGTAGAGATGTCCAGCACGGTAAAACCGGTATCCTCTCTCCGGAATACCAGTTCCTCCGCCACGCCTTCCAGGACTTCCAGTTGCTCGTCGATCACGTTAAGACTCCTTCTGATTCGTTTTCGGGCCTTGATCGGTTCCGTTTTTCCGTCCGTTTTTGCTTGCCATCCCATACCACGCGAGTGCTTGGAAAGCGGGGCACTCTTTCCCCCTGCGCAAAAACGTTCCGAAAAAACTCCCCTCGCCTCATGTTAAAAGGTAGGGCCCGAAAACATCATCTAACCATATCTAAAATCATTTTAGCCTTTATAATAAAAAAGGGCAAGCGCCCGCTTGCCCTCTTTTGTGTGACCTGGTGTATAAGCCGAGTTCTGTCTTCTAAAGCGACCATCTATCTAGGCCGGCCATTGCTGACCGGCTCAAGCCACCCTTCTGTGTCAGCGGCCGAGCAGGCCTCACAAGTCGGTGTTGCTCCGGATAGGGTTTACATAGCCATGATGTCTCCACCATGCTGGTGAGCTCTTACCTCGCCGTTCCATCCTTGGCGCGGCGCGAAGCGCCGGTAGCCGGTTTATTTCTGTTGCACTTTCCCTGGGGTCACCCCCGGCGGCCGTTAGCCGTTATCCTGCTCTGCGGGGCTCGGACTTTCCTCTCGTGCCCGAAGGCACCAGCGGCCGCTCGACCAGGTCACGCGGGTATTGTAAAGAAAAGTCAAAGAAAAGTCAAACAAACGAAAAATACGGTTGATAATAAAGGGCAAACCATGTAAAATCATGGAAACATGAAAGGAGGCGATCTCATGCCGGACGTCTATTTCAACAAGAGTCCGAAAAAGCGCCGCCCCGATGACGACTACGAAGACATCAGCAGCTTTTCCAGCAAACGGGCAAAGCAGCAGTCCGATGCCGAGTTCCGCAGAGTCCGCCGGAAGGCAGAAGCCGAGTCCCCCTACTACGACGACTACTCTGAGATCGAACCGCGCCGGAGAAAAAAAGCCCGCAAAAGACGCGGCTGCGGCTGCGGCTCCGCGTTCACCTCACTTCTCCTCGTTTTCGTTCTCCTCTATCTCGCCATGTCCACGGTCTTCCTGGCGCGGATGGACTATGAGCCCGGCCAGCACAAAGGCAACTCGCACATCTCGGGTCTCAGCCTCAAAAAGAGCCCGCTCGTCACGAACATCCTGCTCCTCGGTGTCGACAACCGTGAAGGAGAGACCGGCTTCCAGAGAGCGGACACCATGATGCTCATCTCCATCGACAACCTGCATCGGAAGATCAAGTTCACGTCGTTCCTGCGGGACAGCTACGTAGAGATCCCCGGCCACGGCATGAACAAGCTGAACGCCGCCAGTTCCCTCGGAGGCATCCAGCTGACGATCGACACCATCGAATACAACTACAAAATCAAAATCAATAAATACATGGAAGTCGACTTCAAGGCCTTCACCGCCATCATCGATACCCTCGGCGGAGTCGATGTCCCGGTCACGGCGCGGGAAGCCGCCTACCTCAACAGCACCTGGTACAAGTGGTCTCTCACCGGCAACCGCATCTATTTCGAATCCGGTGACGCGGTCCACATGGACGGCGAACACGCCCTCATGTTCTCCCGTATCCGGAAACTGGATTCTGACATCGAGCGCACGCGCCGACAGCGCCTCGTCGTCAACGCCATCCGTCAGAAAGCGGAACAGGCCAGGCCTTCCGAACTCGCGAAAGCCGCGTGGGACATCCTTCCCTATCTTCGCACCGACATGGGAGGCATCAAGACCACGAACCTCGCGATCGGCTCGCTTCTGCTGTATCGCCACTACGAGATCCTGCAGACGACCGCACCGCGCGGAGGCACCTGGACCAACCGCAGCATCCCCTCGGTCGGCGCTGTCATCTACTTCGATGTCGACGAGAATGCGACGATCCTGAAGAACTATATCTATCGCGACCAATACGATGAAAACTACGTTTCCACCGGTCTGTAAGCGGCATCCCCGCCTTTACAACGGAATCGGAATCTGTTAGTATTTTTATGATAATCGACTATCATACAACTCTGTTAGGAGATGATCCGTCATGACGAGAAAATCTGTATCCGGAGGGTGGAAAGCACTGATCCTCATCCTGCTGTTCCTCTGTGAACTCATCCTCTGCGCCGGCATCCTCGGGAACCTCGAAGGGGTCTGCAACTTCCTGACCGCGCACGGTCTGGAAGCCGTCAATACGTTCCTCCACGGAACGGTGTTCTTCCTCATCGAGATCGGCGCCGCCGTGCTCCTCATCATCGAGACGATGATCGTGGGCATCACGAAGGTCACCCGGAAATTCCCGTCCCTCATGACGGTCCTCGCCTTCATCTACAATGACCTCGCCGTCATCGCCACCGTCTTTGGCCTCTACATGTTCGGTCAGCCGCGCGGATGGTTCCCCTACCCGCTGGCCTTCCTCATCCCGGCCATCACCTTCCTGCTCACGCTCATCTGTCTCATCGATGACTTCATCCACGACAAGGGCGTCCTGGAAGAGGCCCCGAACGTCACGAAGATGGCCGCTCAGACGGTCGCCAAGCCGAAGGAAGAGACTCCGGTCCGGACGCCCCGCCGCGAGGCTCCGAAGCCGGAAACGGTCGATTCCGAACCCGCGTTCTTCGTCACTCCAGCAAAGGAGACCGACTGGGCCGCCGAGAAACCGGAGCCCGAAGTCGTCCCCGCCACCGAGTCCGTCCAGATGCCGGTCCATGCTCCCCTCGATGTCGAGCCGGTGGTCACGAGCCACATCTCGAAAGACAACGTCGCAGCGGACGCCATCGCGGCTGTCGACGACCTGTTCTTCGCGTTCTCCGACAGCGATTACGTCGAAGACGAATAATCTGTTTCAAAACAAAAACCGGTCCCGAATCGATTCGGGGCCGGTTTTCTTGTCATCTGCGCTTTTCTGTGATAAAATGCTGAAGTGTATCAAACCCTATATTATTAAGGAGAGATAAAGTATGAATCTTGAGATGCTCGCATTTATACTCTACTTCGTCCTCGTTCTGACCATCGGAATCATTTTCTTCCTTCGGACCAGAAAAGACGGCGACAGTGAAAAGCAGTATTTCCTCGGCGGCCGCCAGATGGGTCCCTGGGTCACTGCTCTCAGTGCACAGGCATCTGACATGTCCGCCTGGCTCCTCATGGGTCTTCCCGGCTCCGTCCTGGCCTTCGGCCTCGGTAAAGCCTGGATCGGCATCGGTCTCGCCATCGGTACCGCGCTCAACTGGATCTTCGTCGCGAAACGTCTGAGAAAGTTCTCGAAAGCCGCGAACGACTCCATCACCCTTCCGGAGTACCTGCAGAACCGCTTCCTTGCAAAGACGCCCGTTCTGTCGATCATCACGGCCATCGTCTTCCTCATCAGTTTCACGATCTATGTCGCCTCCGGCTTCGTCGCCGGCACCACGGTCTTCGTGTCTCTGGTCCCGAGTCTGTCGAGAGAGACGGCCATGATCATCTTTGCCGCCGTCATCCTTCTCTATACGTTCCTCGGCGGTTTCAAGGCGGTCAGCTGGACCGACTTCTTCCAGGGCACCCTGATGTTCATCGCCCTGCTGGCGGTCCCGATCGTCACGGTCCTCGTCGAAGACCTCGACCCGGCCGCGGTCAACACCGTGTACACCAATCTCAATGACGGCACGGAATACGCCTTTGTCGCCAACGTCTTCTCGGCATCCTGGCAGGACATCGTCTCCGGCCTTGCATGGGGTCTCGGCTACTTCGGCATGCCCCACATCCTGGTCCGGTTCATGGCCATCCGCAAACCTTCCGAGATCAGGAAGTCTGCCACCATCGCCATCATCTGGGTCACCATTTCCCTCGCGGCATCCCTCATCATCGCCTATCTTGGCCGTATGGTCATCGCCGGCGAACTCCTTCCCGACGGTCTCCAGGCCACGGTCTTCATCCATCTCGCGAGACGCTTCTTCCCGCCGTTCCTGTCGGGCATCCTGCTGGCAGCCATCATCGCGGCGTCCATGTCGACGGCCGACTCTCAGCTGCTGGTCGCGTCCTCGTCCTTCACCAATGACATCTACAAGCCGCTCATCCGGAAGAACGCCTCCGATAAGGAGCTCGTCTGGGTCGCCCGCGGTGTCGTCGCCATCGTCGCCATCGTCGCGTACTTCCTTGCCAGCGCCAGAGGAGAAGGCGCTCAGGCCATCATGGATATGGTCGAGAATGCCTGGGGCCTCTTCGGTTCCGCCTTCGGTCCCGTCGTCCTGCTCTCCGTCTTCTGGAAACGCTTCAACTACTGGGGCGCCGTGGCCGGTGTCCTCGGCGGTGCCATTGTCGACATCCTCTGGTACAACCTGCTCAGCACCACGACCGGTGTCTATGAGCTGTTCCCCGGTTTCGTCGTCGGCATGATCTGTGCCGTCATCGTCACCCTCCTCACAAAGGCTCCCTCGGAAGAAGTCGTCGCCATCTTCGACAAAGCGACCGATCCCGAGAACGACGAATAAATCGCCAGACAACGCAAAAAACAAGACTCCGGTCCGAAAGCGGCTGCTCTCGGGCCGGAGCTTTTTTGTCCAGGAGGGAACGAACGAGACGTTCCCCTGTCCGTCCCTGGAACTCCATTATATCTTCTGCCAGAAGATATTTCCAGACTTTCCTCTTCTCTCCCCCTCGACACTGTTTCTGCTTTTGTACGGTTCTCAGACTATTTTAAATCTTCTCACAGAAGATGTTATTTCTGAAATATCTTTTGTCAGAAGACGGTTTTCAGAGTGCCTTAGGGTAGACTATAGAAAGGATCACGACGATTTGGAGACATTGACGAATGGACAAGTCCTTTGTGCAAAAACGAATGATGGAATATGCGAAGCAGTCCCGCCGTTCGATGGCAGAGATCAGCGAAAAGATGGGGCATCGCAACAACTACATCAGCGGTGTCGGAAACGGCCGCTTCGAGCCAAAACTCGAAGAGGTCCTGTACTTCTGCGAGCTGCTTGACATCGCGCC
The DNA here is from genome assembly GCA_017433225.1 of Clostridia bacterium. Classification (GTDB taxonomy): domain Bacteria; phylum Bacillota; class Clostridia; order Oscillospirales; family Acutalibacteraceae; genus RUG420. The sequence goes on along the minus strand of JAFRHS010000056.1, from coordinate 3,877 downwards.
CGCGGACTTCTTCCGCGAGCAGGATCTGACACTGGACCAGCAGGAACTCTGCGCCCTCGTCCGCAAGGCGAAACCGAGCCATGTGAAACTCCTCATCGCGATCCTGAAAGAACTGCAAAACCCGTTCCGCAACTGACAAATGACACAATAAAACAGAGAGACTTCTCATCGGAGGAGTCTCTCTTTCTTTTTTTGTTCGCGATGTACGGTCAGAGCAGTTCCGCGATGACCGTGTTGGAGACGAGGAAGCCCTCTCTCGTCAGGCGGAGGAAGTCGTCCCCTATCTCCACGAAGGGTCTCAGCATCGGAGAAGAGGCTTTTTCCCGCAGGCGTTCCGGGATCTCGCCCCGGTACCCTTCGGTCAGGCGAAGGGCGAGCATGAGCCGTTCCTCAAAACCGCCGCCGGGCCCGTCCGGCACGACCGGTTCTCCGGACACGAAGGCGTCCCAGTCCGGTTTTCGATAGAACCGCTCTCCGCGGAAGAAGGAGTGCGCCGACGGACCGAAGCCCAGGTACTCTTCACAGTGCCAGTATTTGAGGTTGTGGCGGCTCTCGAAGCCCGGGCGGGCGAAGTTCGAGATCTCATACTGCCGGAGGCCGGCCGCCTCCAGCGCCTCGACCGTCCGGAGATAGAGGTCTCTCACCGCGTCCTCGTCCGGCAGGTCCAGAGAGGCTGCCCGCCTGTGGAAGACGGTCCCCTCTTCGAGCTTCAGCATGTAGGCGCTCACATGGGGCACGCCGCTGTCGACGACGAAGGCAAGCGTCTCGTCCAGACTCTTCAAAGTCTGCCCCGGCACGCCCAGCATGACGTCCAGCGTCAAGTTGTCGATGCCGTTGTCCCGGGCGATCGACAGTGCCTCTTCGACCCGCTTCCGGTCGGCGAGCCGTCCCAGTTTCCGTCGCTCCGCGTCGACGGCGGACTGCATGCCGAGGGACACCCTGTTGACACCGGTCTCTGCCGCGGCCGGCAGGAACCGTTCGAGGTCGGAAGACGGGTTGCATTCGACGGTGACTTCCGCGTCGTCTGTCACGGTGAAGCAGTCCCGGACCGTGTCGAGGAGCTCTGTGAACAGATCTCCGGGCAGCACAGAAGGAGTGCCGCCTCCGAAGTAGACGGAGTCGGCACGGATGTGCTTACCGCGGTAAGCCTCAAGTTCGGTTTTGACTGTGTCCGCATACCGTTCCGGCTCGCCTTCCGCAGGGCGCTTCGTAAAGAAGTCGCAGTACGGACAGCGGCTCTCGCAGAACGGCACATGGAGATAGATTCCGATGGGTTTCATAGTGTTTCTCTGGATACAGCTTCGCCAAAAAGCTCCGTCCCGGCACCTGCCATCCCGAACCGCGCGCCCCGCAGCCAGAGGCTGCTCCGGGCTTTCCCCCAGGTGCCGGTCCGGACTTTTTGCCTTCGCTTCTTTATTCGTCCAGCTTCAGGACGGCCATGAACGCCTCCTGCGGCACTTCGACCGAGCCGAACTGGCGCATGCGCTTTTTGCCTTCCTTCTGCTTTTCGAGCAGTTTCTTCTTACGGGTGATATCGCCGCCGTAACACTTGGCAAGGACGTCCTTGCGGAGAGCCTTGACGGTCTCGCGGGCGATGACTTTGCCGCCGATGGCGATCTGGATGGGGATCTCGAACAGCGTTCTCGGGATGTGTTCCTTGAGCTTTTCGGCGATCTTCCGGGCGCGGCCGTAAGCCTTGTCCTGATGGACGATCCAGGACAGCGCATCGATCTGCTCGCCGTTCAGGAGCACGTCCAGTTTGACGAGTTCGGAAGCCCGGTAGCCCAATATCTCATAGTCCAGGGAGGCATACCCTCTGGTGCGGGACTTAAGGGCGTCGAAAAAGTCGTAGATGATCTCGTTGAGAGGCAGTTCGTAGTGGATGTCCACCCGGTCTTCGGCGAGGTACTGCATGTCCTTGAACACGCCCCGCCGTTCCTGGCAGAGATCCATGATGGCGCCGACATAGTCAGGCGGTGAGAAAATATGAGCGTTCGCGATCGGTTCCTCGCAGAAGTCGATGTCCGCGGGGTCCGGGTAATTGCAGGGGTTGTCGATGCTCAGGACTTCGCCGTCGGACATATGGATCTTGTAGATGACGCTGGGGACCGTCGTGACGAGGTCCAGGTTGTATTCCCGTTCGAGCCGCTCCTGGATGATCTCCAGGTGCAGAAGGCCCAGGAACCCGCATCGGAAACCGAAGCCGAGGGCTCCGGAGGTCTCCGGTTCGAAGGTCAGAGACGCGTCGTTGAGCTGCAGTTTTTCGAGCGCTTCTTTCAGGTTTTCGTAATCGGCGCCGTCCGCAGGATAGACACCGCAGAACACCATCGGGTTGACCTTGCGGTAACCGGGCAGCGGTTCGGCGGCCGGACGGGTGGCCAGTGTGACGGTGTCGCCGACACGGGCCTCCGAGACGGTCTTGATGGAAGCGGTGATGTATCCGACTTCCCCGGCACGGAGCTGTTTCGCCGGTTCCAGAGAACGGGCCCGCATATAGCCGACTTCGACGACGTTGAACTCGGCGCCGGTGGCCATCATACGCATGGTATCGCCCGGTTTGATGGTGCCCTCCATGAGGCGGACATAGACGATGACACCGCGGTAGGAGTCGTAGACCGAGTCGAAGATGAGCGCGCGCAGCGGTTCTGCCGGGTCTCCGGTGGGAGCCGGGATCATGTGGACGATCTCTTCGAGGACCTGTTCCACGTTTTCCCCGGTCTTGGCCGAGATGCGGGGCGCCTCTTCACAGGGCAACCCGATGACCTCTTCCACTTCCGCGCTGACCCGTTCGGGGTCGGCGGCCGGCAGGTCGATCTTGTTGATGACCGGGCAGATCTCGAGGTCGTGGTCCAGCGCGAGGTACGTGTTGCCGAGCGTCTGCGCCTCGATGCCCTGGGTGGCGTCCACCACGAGGACTGCGCCCTCACAGGCGGCAAGCGACCGGGAGACTTCATAGTTGAAGTCGACGTGGCCGGGAGTGTCGATGAGGTTCAGGTCATAGACCTCCCCGTCCTGCGCCTTGTACTCGAGCTTGACGGCACGGGCTTTGATCGTGATCCCGCGTTCTCTCTCGATGTCCATGTTGTCGAGGAGCTGTTCCTCCATCTCCCGTTTGGAGACGGACTCGGTCAGCTCCAGCATGCGGTCGGCCAGCGTGGATTTCCCGTGGTCGATATGGGCGATGATCGAGAAGTTGCGGATGTTGTTTCTGTAGTCTGACATTCTGCTTCCTTTGGCGATTTACTTCTGTGTTTCGTCGTACTGTGCCCTGATCCAGGACTCTGCGGCGTCGATGCCTTCGTCGGAGCAGGCAAACTCCTGACGGGTCACGCGGCCGGCTTCCTCTTCCACTTCGTAGCAGTTGTCGAAGTAACAGGCGGCCACCAGAACGGTGTCGATATCATCCTTCTTTTCCGGGAAGAACTTGTAACGGAACCGTCCCTGACTGCCGGAGAACGTGTTGTTCTGGCACATGTAATCGAACCGGGGCAGCGAAATGTTGAGTGTGCTCACTGCTGCTCCTCCTTGTCACCGGTCTCTTCTTCGGCGGGAGCTTCTTCCGCAGCCGCTTCCGCGACGTCTTCCACGGCGGTTGCCGTCTCTTCTGCCGTCTCTTCTGCCGCCTCTTCCGGTGCGTCCTCCGCTGCGTCTTCTGCCGCATCCTTGCCGGCGGCTGCCAGCGACTCTTTCATCGCCTCATAGGCATTTCCGGCCGCCTCGACAGTCTTTTCGACGGTCTCCTTGACCGCTTCGACCGCGACACCGGTCGCTTTTTCAGCCTGCTGGGTCAGCGTCTCCCTGCCGGGGACTTCTCCGCTGGCCTCGGTGGCGCTGTCATCCATATTGGCATAGCGTTTGACCTTCTGGGTGGTCGTCT
>JAFRHS010000006.1 GCA_017433225.1 Clostridia bacterium | reverse complement strand
TTAGCGACGGGAGCTGCGGCAGCAGCTCGGTGCGGTTTCCCGAAGGGAAAGCGCGTCGAGCCCGGTCACCGTCAGTGCAGTCCGTCGCGGCTCGAACCCTCGGGCCGGAGCGCCAAGAAAACAGTCCTGCGGACTGTTTTTAGCGACGGGAGCTGCGCTCTCTTCTCCTCGCGTTCAACCCCCGAAGCCCACAGCCCTGAGCCGGGCGCAAAGCGGGCGGCTCCCGCCGGATTGACCGTTCGGAGAAGGATCGCAGCTCTGTGTGACGAATGATACCCAAAAAAAGTCAAAATATTGCGTATTTCCTGCCCCGGAGCGGTTGAGAAACCCCTTATATTGTGTTAAACTTAAACGAATAGACTTTTAATATAAAAGGGGAAATGTACATGGGAATCTTTGACGCCCTTTCCGGCGGCGGAGTCAGCAACGAACCGAACTTCTGTGAATACTCCGAAACGTTCTCTGACCAGCCGGTCCGCATCACCTGCGACACCAACTTTGCGGCATCGCTGCCCTGCACGGCCATCCCGTATTGTGTGAAGATCCAGATCCAGGTCTATCCCGACCCGTCCAATCCGGACCTCATCTCGGATGCCGAACTGAACCACATCACCACCGTCCGCTCCATCCTGGGTCAGCACCTCGACGGCCGGTTCGTGGGACAGGGCATCGTCGCCTCTGCCAACATGGCATTCCTCATCTTCTACATCCCGGAACGCCGGGCCAAATCCGCCGGCAAAATGCTGGAAGAGAGTTTCAGCAACGCGTTCCGCCACACCGAATACACCATCCAGCTCGACCCGGAAGGCACACAGTACATGGAGTACCTGTTCCCGAACGCCATCCAGCTGAAGCAGGTCGAAAACAACAAGATCCTCCGGAAACTCAGAGGGTACGGGGATGACGGCTCCACACCGCGGCCCATCAAGTTCCACTTTGTGTTCCCGAACCGGAAAGCGGCACTGGAGTTCAGCGCCGAAGCTTCCGAAAAAGAGTTCGCTTATGAAGACCTCGCACAGGAAGCTGCTCCGGAGGGAATGGTCCTGCCCCGGTACCATCTCGTCCTCAGCCGGACCCTTCCGTTCAACATCGAACTGCTCGACCTCGTCGATGAGTATCTCCTGGACCTCTGCGAGGGATACGAAGCCACTTACCGCAGTCTGGAAACAGACGTCATCTGACAGAAAAGGAGAAAAAACCATGCCGAATCAGGTAGCACTTCCCGCAGCGGGCGACACCGTTGCGACCATCCACACCACCAAGGGGACCATCAAGGTCAAACTGTTCCCGGAGGAGACTCCGAAGACCTTTGAAAACTTTACGACTCACGCAAAGAACGGTTATTATGACGGCATCATCTTCCACCGCGTCATCAAGGACTTCATGATCCAGGGCGGCGACCCGGAAGGCACCGGCCGCGGCGGCGAGAGTATCTGGGGCCACTCCTTTGAAGATGAGTTCCATCCGGACCTCCACAACATCCGCGGCGCGCTCTGCATGGCGAATGCCGGCCCGAACACCAACGGCAGCCAGTTCTTCATCGTCCAGTGCAGCAGCTGCGACCCCCGGTTCCTCTCTCAGATGGAACAGATGGGTGTCGAGTACGGCTTCGGCCCGGAGGTCGTCGAGAACTACAAGACCCTCGGCGGCACGCCCTGGCTCGACTTCAAACACTCTGTCTTCGGTCAGGTCTGTGAGGGCATGGACGTCGTCGACGCCATCGCGGACGCTCCGACCGGTTTCCAGGACAAGCCCGTCGAGGACATCAAGATCCTGTCCATCGACATCGAAACTCTTTAAAGAAACGAGGGACCCATCATGCGTATCGGTCACGGCTACGATGTCCACCAGTTTGCGGACGACCGCAAATGCATCATCGGCGGGGTAGAGATCCCGTACGAAAAGGGCCTGCTCGGCCACTCCGATGCCGATGTCCTGCTCCACGCGGTCTCGGACGCCCTGCTCGGCGCCGCCGCGCTCGGCGACATCGGCGGCATGTTCCCGGACAGCGATGACGCGTTCCTCGGCGCCGACAGTCTCGTCCTGCTTCAGCAGGTGGTCGATCGCCTCCGGGAGAACGGCTGGAAGGTCGGCAACATCGATGCCACCATCATCGCACAGGCACCGAAGATGGCGCCTCACATCCCCGCTATGCGGGAAAACATCGCAAACGCATGCAGCGTGGACCTCGGCGCAGTGAACGTCAAGGCCACCACCGAAGAACATCTGGGCTTCACCGGCCGCAAGGAAGGCATCTCTGCCCACGCGGTCGCCCTCATCGAAGAAATCGCCTAAGGAGGAACCTGCTATATGTCTGTCTGGTCTGATCTCTCGACACTCTTCAGTCGGGTCATCAGCGTGTTTTCCACCTATGACTGGGTCAGTGATACACTGGACATCCTGCTCCTGACGGTGCTGGTGTACTCGCTCCTCAAGGTCATCCGGGACTCCCGTGCCCTGACCCTCGCCAAGGGCCTTGTCATCTTCATCGTGGCGTACGTCATCGTCCTCCTGCTCGACATGAAGTCGTCCATCTTCCTGTTCCGGAAGCTGATCGACAACATCCTCGTCCTGCTGGCGGTCATCTTCGCGCCGGAACTGCGGAAACTGCTGGAAAAACTCGGCACCAGCCGCTCTTACCTGAAGTTCACGTCGCTCTTCGGCAAGAACGGTTCCGCCAAAGTCATCCAGTACAACGAGGAGATGTCCCGCTGCATCAACTCCGTCTGTAAAGCTGCGCAGGAGATGAGCGATGAGCGCATCGGCGCCCTCATCATTTTTGAACGGGGCATGCCCCTCGGCGAGATCATCGATACCGGTACGGTCATCGATGCCAGGATCACGTCCCAAATCATCCAGAACGTCTTCTTCCCGAAGTCTCCGCTCCACGACGGCGCCGCGGTCATCCGCAACAACCGGCTGTTCTCTGCCGGCTGCATCCTGCCGCTGACCAGCCGTCACAACGACGTCAGCAAGAAGCTCGGCACGCGTCACAGAGCCGCGATCGGCATGAGTGAACAGTCCGACGCCTACATCCTGGTCGTCTCGGAAGAGACCGGCAGCATTTCCATGGCGGAAGGCGGACGCCTCCACCGGAACCTCTCCGACGGCGAGGTCCGTGAGATGCTCCTCGACGTCTTCCTGATCGATGTCGACGAGGAACGGGAAGAGCGCAGAAAGAACCGTAAAAACCGGAAACAACCGAATGATACCGAAGAGACGATCGAAGTGATCGATCACAGAGGAGGTGAGTCGGATGCCGACGACGAATAAACGCGCCCGCGTCTCCACGCTCCTCGGAAATACCAGAGTCATGGCGCTCGTCGCCTTTCTTCTGGCTCTCGTCATCTGGCTTGCTGTCTCCATCAACGAATCGCCGGTGGTGGACCGGGTCGTCCGCGACGTCAAGGTCGAGGTCGACGAGAGCATGCCGGCTCAGCTCGGATACGAGGCCTTTGGCGCCGAGAACCTCTATGTCGACGTCACGGTCTCCGGCAAACGGTATGAAGTGGGGGACAACGTCCTCACCGCCGACGATCTGACGGTCACCGCCGTCACGACCTCGGTCGACTCTCCCGGCAAATATACCCTGCAGCTCCGCGCCGCGTCGAAAGACCCCAATCCGGACTACAGGATCATCAGCAAATCCAAAGATACCATCGATGTCTATTTCGATGCTCCGAAAACCATCGATGTCCCGGTCGAACCGGTCGTCCGTTCCTCCGGCAACCTTGTCGACAGTTCCAAGTTCCTGACGCAGGATCCCATCCCGTCGCAGACCTCTGTGGCGGTCCGGGGCCCGGCGACCTATGTCGAACAGATCTCTCACGCATATGCCTATGCCGACACGAGCGGGAACCTCAGGAATTCCGAGACCTTCGACGCCACGCTGAAGATCGTCGACGAGAACGACGACCCGGTCAGATATCTGTCGACCGACGCGGCGGAAAACATCACCGTCACGGTCCCGGTCTATCAGATCACGACGCTTCCGGTCACAGTGGCCTTCTCGAACACCCCGGCCGCTTACATCGACCATCCGCCGAAAGTCAGCATCAGTCCCTCCACCATCCACGTGGCGGTGGACCCGGACAAGCTCGAGGGCATGAAGCGTATCTCCATCGGCACCATCGATTTCTCCGAGGTCGAGTCCGGCACGACGTCTCTGACTCTGCGGGCCTCCGACATGACGGAGGGCATCCCGATGGATCCGTCCGATGAATTCTCCGTCACCATCAATACGGGCAACCTGTCCACCCGGACGATCCAGATCGCCCGTCCCACCATCAAAGTCACGAACAACGCGACCGACCTTGAGGTCCGCCCGATCCGGGAGCCGATCACGGTCACCCTCATCGGCCCCGAAAGCGACCTCGCTGAACTGACCGCCTCTTCCATCACCTTCACGGCCGACCTGACCGGACGGAACGTGGAAGAAGGGACGACCCGACTGGCCCTGACTCCCTCGGTCAGCTCCGAGACCTGCTGGTGCTACGGCAGTTATTCCTGCCGCGCCACCATTCGTTCGTAAGTCCGCGATAAGAGAAAGGTGTTCCCTTGAAAAAACGAATCTCACTCATCGCCATTGCGATGGTCCTGCTCCTCGGCGCGTTCCTCCTCATCATGACGAGGCTCCATTCTCCGCAGGAAGTCCTGGGTCCACCGAACCCCAACGGCGAGAACCGGCAGCTCCAGCAGGCCTTCGAACGGGCCGTGGGCTCCGGGACCGAATACAAGCTCCAGTTCCCCGCGGAGGGCGACTACCGGAGCGCATATGTCCTCTATGACATCGACGGCGACAAGGAGTCCGAAGCGCTGGTGTTCTACGCAAAGACCGCCGATGACAGCACGGTCCGTGTCCACATCCTCGACTACGTCGATGAGGAATGGGTCAGTGTCCTCGACGAGAGCGGCTACGGCAGCAAGATCGACTCCGTCACCTTTGCCGACCTCAATAAAGATGGCGCCACGGAGGCCATCTTCTCCTGGAGCCTTTCCGGCACCGACAGTTCCCGGACCATGACGGTCCACACGATCGACCTGTCCGGCGGAAAAGCGGAGTTCAAAACGCTTTCCAACATGCCCTACAAGGCGATGGGCGTGTTCGATATGGACAACGACGGCAGCAAAGAGATCCTGGTCCTGTGGGGCGAGACCTCTCAGAAGGTCCAGCACAATTACGCCGCGCTCATGAAGATGACCGGGAAGAGCCTGCAGCAGTATGGCGATGAAGTCATCCTCGACAGTGCCGCTTCGGTCTACGACGGCGTACACCTTCAGGAAGGACAGACGTCGATCGCCTTTGTCGATGCCCTGAAAGACGACAACACCATGTTCACGGAAGTGCTCTGGTGGGACGGGACGGCACAGACTTTGAAGGCACCGTTCACCGACAATGCCACCCACTCCAATCTTTCCACGCTCCGGGCTTCTGCTATTCCGGTAAGGGATATCGACAATGACGGTCAGATCGAGATCCCTGTGGCATACGGTTATTCCGGGTCCTCCGGAACCGCGACCCTGCCCTCACGGCAGGATCCTGACGAGGAGGAGCGCATCGCCCTCAACTCCTGGAATGTGACCGGCAACGCGGAACCCGGTGTCCTGATCCCGAAGACATACGGCATGATGGATACGACGAGCCGGTATGTGCTCGTGATCGATGCCGATCACCGCGACAGCATCCGGTTCTACCGGAACAGGAAGACCGGCGTCATCACCGCCTATTCCGTCACGGAAGGCGTCAGGGGAGAGCCCCTCTTCAGTCTGGTTTATTCCGACGGCGCAAAAGCAAAAGCGAAGGGCAGTGAATACACGTTCCGGGCCACGCAGGGCGACCGGTCTGTAGCCGGCACTCTGACGAGCGCAGGCATTGCGGCCGGCTTCACCAACGAAGGAATCCAGAGCAGTCTGGTGTTCTATTAAAGGAGAGTTTACTTTGAAAAAGATCCTGGTAGCGGAAGACGAATCCGCCATCCGCGAATTTATCGTCATCAACCTGAAGCGCAGCGGTTACGATGTGACCGAAGCGGCCGACGGGGCAGAGGCGGTCCGGCTTTACGACGAGGCGGACGGCGCGTTCGATGTCTGTCTGTTGGACATCATGATGCCCGAGATGGACGGCATCGAAGTCTGCAAGGAACTGCGGAAACGCAGCGCCAGTGTCGGCATCATCATCCTGACGGCGAAAACAGAAGAGATGGACAAGGTCACCGGACTCCTCGTGGGGGCCGATGACTATGTCACCAAACCCTTCTCGCCGGCCGAACTGATGGCCCGTGTCGACGCCCTTTACCGCCGCGTCGAGATGGTGTCCGCCGCTCCGGAACAGCCGCAGAGCACGATCACGCTCGGCGAGTTCACGCTCGATATCCGCAGCCGGACCCTCACCAAGAACGGAAAGCTCATCGAGCTGACCCAGGTGGAGTTCCAGATCATGGAGTATTTCTTCAACAATCCCGGCGCCGCACTGTCCCGTACGGACATCCTGCAGCAGGTCTGGGGCAGCTCATATTTCGGAGAGGAAAAGATCGTCGACGTCAACATCCGCCGTCTGCGGATGAAAGTCGAAGACGTACCGTCCTCGCCGCAGCACCTGATGACCATCTGGGGCATCGGTTATAAGTGGGTCAACTGAACAGAGGAGAAAGCATGAACGAACAAGAGACCAGAAAACGGCTCCATCTGTCCGGCATCTATCGCCGCTGGTTCACCTCCGGTCCGGCGCTCATCATGACGATCCTGTTTCTGGTATTTGTCGCCGTCTTCGTGATCGGCCGTTACTATTACCGTTCCGCGGCAGACAACGCGGTCCAGAACATGTACTCGAACTCGGTCGGACAGTTTTTCGTCGCGGAGTCGGACAATTCTTCCTTCGAAAATGCGGCCCGCCTCTATGTCGAGGGCTTTGAAGACAAGGATGTCATGGATGTCTGGGTCATCGACCCCTCCGGCCATGTGGTCGTCTCGAGCTCCGGGTTCCCGGTCAAAGACCAGGCGATGCCCGACTTCGACGAGGCGATGAAAAACGGCACCGGGAGTGCCGATTTCCGCGGCCGGAACATCTACGGAGAGGCGATCAACGCCAGCACACATCGCCTGATGAAGGGCGATCAGCCGCTCGGCGCGGTGCGCTATGTCGTATCGATGCACCAGACGAACCTGCAGATCGTCCGCATCCTGTTTGCGCTGCTCATCGTGCTCCTTGCCATCGGGCTCATCATGATCGTCTCCGGTATCACGTTCATCGACTCCATCGTCCAGCCGATCCGGCAGATCAATGAGGTCACGAAGCGCATCGCCGGGGGAGACCTGTCTGCCCGGATGGAGCCGCAGGAATATCACGATGAGATCTCCGAACTGTCGGAGAACATCAATTTCATGGCCGACGAGCTGAGCTCGACCGACAAGATGAAGAACGATTTCATCTCGACGGTCTCCCATGAGATGAAGACGCCGCTGACCGCCATCAAAGGCTGGGCGGAGACCCTGCAGACCGTCGGCGATTCGGACCCGGCGCTCATGAAGCGGGGCATGGAAGTCATCATCGATGAAGCGAGCCGCCTGACCGGCGTCGTCGAAGACCTTCTGGACCTGTCGAAGATCGTCAACGGCCGCATGACGCTGCGGTACGAGAAGATCGACATTCTGGCGGAACTGGACGACACCATCTTCGTCTTCAAGGACCGCTCCATGCGGGAGGGCATCGAGCTCATCTACAACGTCCCCCACGTGCCGGCACCGGCAGAAGGGGACCCCAACCGCATCAATCAGGTGTTCGTCAACATCCTTGACAACGCCTTCAAATATACCGAGCAGGGCGGCAAGATCACGGTCTTTGCCGAAATGCTTCCTCCGGAAGGGGAGGAGGAGAAGTCCACGCTCCGGGTATTTGTGGAAGATACCGGCTGCGGCATCTCGAAAGAGGAACTGCCGAAAGTCCGGAAAAAGTTTTATAAATCCAACATCTCAGTACGCGGCAGCGGGATCGGGCTTGCAGTCGTCGATGAGATCGTCAAAATGCACGGCGGCACCATGGAGATCCAGAGTGAAGTCGGGGTCGGCACCTGTGTCATCCTGTCGTTCCCGGTCGACACCGTCCCGGTGGAGAACGTTCCCCTCGAATCGCTTGCTGACGTGCCCGAAGTAGAAACGGAGACAACCGAAGTTGAGTAAAAAATGTCATAAGACCAGCATCGGCGGCCAGGCCCTCATCGAGGGACTCATGATGAGAGGGCCGAACGATGCGGCCACCGCGATCCGCCTCCCGAACGGCGAGATCGAAGTCAAACACCATGAAGAACACCGTCTTCAGGACAAATACGTGTTCGCCAAATGGCCGCTCGTCCGCGGCATGGTGTCGTTTTTCGAGTCCCTGAAGTTCGGGTACCGGTACCTCGACTATTCCGCGGAGAAGTCCATGGAAGACGACGGGACCGTCTATGAGGAAGAGCCGGGCAAGCTCGAGCAGTGGATGGAAGCCCATCTGACCGAACGCGTCATCGACGTTCTGATGATCCTCGCGGTTGTCCTCGGCGTCGCCCTGGCGCTGGTCCTGTTCATGTGGCTGCCCGCGTTCCTCGTCGATATGTTCGACCGCTACGTCACCCACGATGTGCTCGAAGCCCGCAACCTGCACCCGCTCTTCGAGGGCATCCTCAAGATCATCATCCTCATCATCTACATGGCCGGCGTCCGGTGCATGAACGACATCAAACGCGTCTTCCAGTACCACGGTGCGGAACACAAGACCATCGCATGCTATGAGAACGGTCTGGAACTCACGGTCGAAAACGTTCGCGCCCAGACCCGGTTCCATCCCCGCTGCGGGACGAGCTTCATGATCGTCATGCTGCTCATCAGTATCCTGTTCTCGACGATCCTCGTCCTGGTGTTCCCGGGCATCGGGACCATCCGCTGGCTGTGGGTCCTCGCCAAGATCCTCATCATCCCGCTCATCATGGGCTTCGGCTATGAATTCATCCGCTATGCGGGACGCCATGACAACGTTCTGTCCCGCGCCCTGTCTCAGCCCGGTCTCTGGATGCAGCGCATCACGACCATCGAGCCGGAAGACGGGATGATCGAATGCGGGATCGCCGCATTCCTGGCAGTGCTCCCGGAAGACCCGGAGACAGCAGAGATCCAATGAGCCGGCAGTACTATCTTGGAGAAGTGCTGAAGGGCGGGACCCGCGCCCTTGGCACGGCCGGTGTCGAAAACGCGCGTTACGACGCGGAAGAACTGCTTGGCCACGTGATCGGTATATCGCCGAAAGAACTCCTTGTCCACCGGGACCGCGCACTCGATGAGGAGACGGTAAAACGCTATTTTTCTCTGATCGAACGGCGCAGCGAGCACTATCCGCTCCAGTACCTCCTGCAGGAATGGGACTTTTACAACCTGTCATTCACGGTGAAGGAAGGGGTCCTCATCCCGCGGCCGGAGACGGAACTGCTCGTGGACATCGCCCTCCAGTTCCTGAAGAGATACCATATGGACGGACCTCCGGCCCGTGTGCTGGACCTCTGTTCCGGAAGCGGCTGTGTGGGCATCACTGTTGAGCGAAATTTCCCGAACTGCGATGTGACCGCTGTGGAAAAATCGGACCAGGCCTGCGCCATCATCCGGGGCAACATGGAACGAAACCACACCGAACGATTCACCCTCCTGCAGGGAGATCTCTTCCACGGGCCGGAGGCATTCGGCATCGAAGGGGCAGATCTCATCCTCGCGAACCCTCCATACCTCACGAAAGAGGAGATGGAGAGCCTTCAGACCGAAGTCGGCTACGAGCCGTCCCTTGCGCTGTACGGCGGGGAAGACGGTCTGATCTTCTACCGGGTGATCGCGGAACAGTGGTCTCCGGTGCTTCGGAACGACGGTCTCTGCGCCGTCGAGATCGGCGAGCAGCAGGGTGAAAGTGTCACCTCGATTTTTGCCGATTTTTCCGATAACATCAAGGTTTTCAAGGACTATTCGGGGCTGCCCAGAGTGGTGGTTTCCGGACCTAGTTTTTTCTTGACGATTTGATGGAATTCTAGTAGTATGTATATAAGTAATATTTTGCTATATCTTGTGGAAGTGTGTTTACTTTATGCTTTTGAGAGCCTTTCGGACCGGAGAACCGATGTACATCATCATCGCGCTTCTCGCCGCGGCATTTTTAGTTTTTTGTGTCATCCCGCTGCATGAGTTCGCCCACGCGTGGGCAGCCGACCGGCAGGGAGACGACACCCCGCGCAATTCCGGCCGCCTGACTCTGAGCCCCCTCGCACATGTCGATCCCATCGGCGGCATCCTCATTGCGCTCATCGGGTTCGGCTGGGGCAAACCGACACCGGTCAACCCGAGAAACTTCCGCAATCAGCGCTGGGGCGAAGTCCTGGTCGCTGCGGCAGGCCCAGCATCCAATCTGTTGTTGGGCTGGCTTTTCCTGTTTATTGAAGCGGTGGTCACGCACATCAGCGCCATTGACGGCTCCATCCTGCAGATGTCCATCGCCACGTTCTTCGAGTACGCCGCCACCATCAGCATCTTCCTCGGAGTGCTGAACCTGCTGCCCATCCCCATGTTCGACGGATGGCACATCCTGGAAGGGTTCCTCCCGAACGGGAGCAAAGCGAAGGAATGGGTCTGGCGGAACCAGCGGACGTTGTACATCGTCATCATCGTTCTGCTCTTCACCGGCATCCTGTCTTACCCGGTCTCGGCACTGTCCCAGTTCGTCATCCGGTTCTTCGCATGGCTGTCGGCGCTGCCCTTCGGGGGTTGAGCATGGAGCAGATCAATTACAAGCTGGAAGTCTTTGAAGGTCCCATGGACCTGCTGCTCTCCCTGATCAGCAAACACAAATTAGATATCTACGACATCCCCATCATGGAGCTTGTCGAACAATACACGGACTATGTCCGCAAGATGCAGGAAGCCGACATGGAGGTCGCCAGTGAATTCCTGGAGATGGCCGCCCGGCTCGTCTACATCAAGACCGTTTCCCTGCTTCCGAAGTCCGAAGAGGCGGAGGAACTGAAACGGGAACTGACAGGCGAACTCCTCGAGTACCGCGACTGTCAGATCATGGCGGGAAAACTGAAGGACACCGCCAACGGGTTCGAACTCTATACGAAAGAGCCCGACGAAGTGGAAGCCGATATGACTTACGAGAACTTCCACGAACCCTTCGAACTGCTGTCCGCTTACCAGGCAGCCATCGGAAAACAGGGACGCAAGCTCCCGCCGCCGGTGGAAGCCTTCGCCGGGATCGTCCAGAGAAAGATCGTCTCGGTCCAGTCGCGGATCAGCTTCATCTTAACGAGTATCTCCGGAAAGGGGAGACGAACGTTCTCCTCACTCATCCGGGCTTCCAAGTCCCGTTCCGAAATGGTGGCCACGTTCCTGGCCCTGCTCGAACTCATCCGGGACAAAAAGGTCGTTGCCGCCGAAGACGGCGATGACATGACCATCGAGATCAAGAGGAGTTGAAACGTTTGAACCAGCAAGAGCTGCAGGGGGCGCTCGAAGCCATCCTGTTTGCAGCGGGAGATCCGCTGCCGGTCAAACGGATCGCGGCGGCGCTGGAGCTGCCGGTCTCCGAGATCGATCAGGCGGTCACGGCACTTGCCGCAGAACTGGATGACCGGGAAAGCGGTCTCGTCCTGAAACGCCTCGGCGACCAGGTCCAGCTCTGCACCCGCACCGAGTTCTCCGAACCGGTCCGTACGGTGCTCGCCATGAAGAAGAACACGCCGCTCTCCGGCGCCGCCTTCGAAGTCCTGGCGGTCATCGCATACAACCAGCCTGTGACGAAGTCTTTCGTCGAACAGGTACGAGGAGTCGACTGCTCCGGCGTCATCGGATCCCTCACCCAGAAGGGTCTCATCGAGGAGAAGGGAAGACTCGAACTCCCGGGAAGACCCATCGTGTACGGCACGACGCCCGCATTTCTGCGGTGCTTCTGCATAGAATCTCTCGACGAACTCCCGCCGCTTCCGGAAAAGGAACCTGAGGAACCGGTGGAGGAAGAGGCGTCGGAAGAATGACCTTATGGTATCAATTCAAAATTTCATAAATGAGGAGGTGTTGACTATTGGCTTTTCTAAAAGTACTCCTTTGGTTCATGAACATCGTCTGGGTGCTCGTCATTCTGACCGTCCTGCTGGTACTGTTCCTTCTTTGGGTCAAGATCGGCGTCAAAGTGGACTACGATGAAGATGACGGCCTCGGCATGAAACTTAAGTACGGTTTCCTTGGGCTGACAGTATGGCCGTTCACCGAAAAACGGAAATACCGGCTCAGGAAGATGTGGAACTTCGTTCGGCATCACTTCGGTTCCGCCGGACCCAGAGTCGTGGGGACAGTTCAGGAACGGTCCATCGGCATGAGAGACAAGATGGCAGTCTCGAGCGAGATCAAAACTGCTGAAAAACTTGCCGGTGAGGCAACCAGGTTACAGGAAGAAGAAGCAAGACTCAACGCTGAAATGAGAAAGGCTGAAGACTATCTTCAGGCTGCAGAAGCAGCGGAGGCAGCCGGTACACCGTTACCGGATGTAGTGGATGAATCTCAGGTCTCCAAACTCGCAACCATCAAAGAGAAGGTTGATACGTTTGACTTGGAGGGCGCCTATATCAACGGCAAGAGCTTCATTGACGGCTTCGATGCAAACTCCGTTCTGGCACTGCTGGCCTTCATCGGCTCGCAGACGAAGGGGACCCTGTCCAAGGTGATCCGGAAGCGCTTCACGATCAAAGAGCTTTCGATCGGCTTCACGGTCACCGGAGAAGACGCTGCCGACACGGCCATCAAGTATGGACAGGTCGCATCCGTCATTTTCCCGGCCATGAGTTTCCTGACCAGAAACCTGAAAGTCCGCAAGTACGACATCGAACTTACTCCGGACTTCCTCGCAACGAAGCAGAAAGCTTCCTTGCACAATCAGATCGCGTTCCGGCCCATTCGCGTGCTCGGTCCGTTCCTGCCGTATCTCGGCAAGGTCGGCAAGGAGACGATGGGAGTCGTCAAAGACAACAGCTCCCGCATCAGCGCGAACAAGAAGGCCATGATCGCAGAACGAGACGCAAAATACTTAAGGCAGACTGCTGAGTCGGCTTTAAAAGAAAATAATTAATAGGTGGTGCTTTTCATGAGTAAAGAGACGAACTCTGCAGCAGGACTGCTTGCAACAACTATCGAAAAAGTAAAAGATATGATCGATGTTTCGACCATCATCGGCGATCCGGTCTACACCGAGTCCGGCATGACCATCATCCCGGTCTCCAAGGTCACCTACGGCTTTGCCAGCGGCGGCTCTGACTTCCCGTCCTCGGGCAGCCAGGAACTGTTTGGCGGCTGCGGCGGTGCCGGTGTCACCATCACTCCGGTCGCTTTCCTTCTCATCCAGAACGGCGAAGTCACCCTGAAGCACATCACGGCTTATGACAACGCTGCGGAGAGAATGGTCAACCTTGTTCCCGACATGTTCGACAAGGTCACCGGTTTCATCAACCGCAACAAATAATCGTTTTCAACGACATTCGCGCAGCCACCCTGCAAAGGGTGGTTGCGTATTGTTGTATTTCCGGAACTTTTCAAAGGAGTTTTAGAGACGTATGGCAGACAACACCGTCCGTTTACAGAAATATATGGCAGACTGCGGCATCGCGTCCCGCCGGAAGAGCGAGGAACTCATCGCCGCCGGGAAGGTGAAGGTCAACGGGAAGCCCGCGAAGATCGGCGACAAAGTCGACCCGAAGCGGGATCAGGTGACCGTGGACGGCCGGAAGGTCCGCAAGGATCAGGAGGCCCGTTACATCATGCTGCACAAGCCCCGCGGGTTCATCTCCACCATGAGTGACGAGATGGACCGCAAATGTGTTGCACAGCTGGTGGCTGACGTCGGCACCCGCGTATATCCCGTAGGCCGGCTCGACCGCGACTCGGAAGGCCTCCTTCTGTTCACCAATGACGGCGAGTTCGCGAATAACATGACGCATCCGTCGAAGCACGTGAGCAAGATCTACCGCGTCACCATCCGCCCCGACATCACCGATGAGCAGGTGGCGCAGATGATGGCGGGCATCCTGATCGACGGGAAGAAGACCCTGCCCGCCGACGTCAAGGTCCTGCAGAAGTATGACGACCGCACCGTCCTTGAAGTCACCCTCTGCGAAGGCCGCAACCGGCAGATCCGCAAGATGTGTGAAGCCCTCGGACTGGAGGTCGCCCGCCTGAAGAGAACGGCGATCGGCCCCGTGAAACTCGGCATGCTCCAGCAGGGAAAATGGAGGGACCTGACCCCTCAGGAAGTGGCGTCGCTGAAACGCGCTTCCAAATAGTCGGGAGATTTGCAAGAAGTATCGTTTTCTTGTATAATTAAGGTTACGTTATAAGGCAAAAAGAGCCGGGACAGACCCCGCTAAATCGCCTTACAGAGGAGTAATCGAATATGACAAGAAGTATGACCGGCTTCGGTCGTGCCCAGTCGGAAAGCGCGGAACTCTCCATCTCGGTCGAGATGAAGAGTGTCAACCACCGGTATTTCGAGCTTTCCACCCGGTGCCCGAGGCAGTACAGCTTTCTGGAGGAGAAGATCAAGTCGTACCTCCAGACCCGCATCGCCCGCGGAAAAGTCGAATGCAGCGTCTCCATCCTGGAGCTCGATGCAGCCGACGTCGAAGTCCAGGTGAACCATGGCCTGGCCAAAGCCTATCTGGCGGCGCTCAAGGAGATCACCGAGACCTATGATGTCCGCAACGACGTCTCCGCCATGTCCCTGACCCGTTTCAACGATGTCCTGGCCGTCCACAAAGTGGCGGCCGACGAAGAGGCCATCTGGAACGCGGTCCTGCCGGTCCTCGCCGAGGCGTGTGACAAGTTCATCGCCATGAGAGAACGGGAAGGCGAACAGCTGAAGAACGACATCTGCGAAAAGGCAGACCACATCCTGGAACTGACGGAGTTCATCGAACAGCGTTCTCCGGAAACGGTCCGGGAGTACAACGAGAAACTGAAGGGCCGCATCCGCGACCTCATCGGCGACGTCAAGGTCGACGAGCAGCGTCTTCTGACAGAGGCTGCCATCTATGCCGACAAAGTGGCCGTCGACGAGGAGACCGTCCGGCTCCACAGCCATATCGATCAGCTGAAGTCCATGTTTGAGGACGACGGCGCCATCGGCCGCAAGATGGATTTCCTCGTTCAGGAGATCAATCGCGAGGCCAACACGATCGGCTCCAAGGCGTCTGACCTGGAGATCACCTCCAGAGTCCTCGACATCAAGGGGAACGTGGAAAAAATTCGGGAACAGGTCCAGAACATCGAATAAGGACCTCAGAGGATGGAGTGTGTTTCGTTGAAACTCGTTAACATCGGATTCGGGAACTGCGTGAACGCAGACCGCATCATTGCGATCGTCAGCCCGGAGTCCGCTCCGATCAAGCGGATCGTCCAGGGATGCAAGGAGAAGGGCACGCTCATCGATGCCACACACGGACGAAAGAGCAAGGCCGTCATCCTGACCGATACCGACCTCTGCCTGCTATCCTATCTCCAGCCGGAGACCCTGAAGAGCAGGCTCACCGGTGAAGAACCCGAGGAGGCAGATCAATGAACAGCGGATTCGTACTGGTCCTGTCCGGCCCGTCCGGCGTCGGCAAGGATACTGTCATCAATGAACTGCTCAAGAAAGACGACAAGATCATCGTCTCCATCTCGATGACCACGCGGCAGCCCCGCCCGGGAGAAGTGGACGGTGTCAACTACTACTTCGTCTCGAAAGAGGAGTTCGAGGAGAAGATCCGGAACAACGAGATGCTGGAGTACGCGCAGTACGGCAGCAACTATTACGGAACTCCCAAAGAACCCGTCAAGGCCTGGACCGATGAAGGCATGACTGTCATCCTGGAGATCGAAGTCCAGGGGGCCACGAAGATCAAGGAACTGCAGCCGGACGTCTGCACCATGTTCCTGATGCCGCCGTCGTTCCACACGCTCCGCACCCGGCTGGAAGGCCGTATGACGGAGACACAGGATCAGATCGCCGAACGGCTCGCCATCGCCCGCCGGGAGATCACGATGGCCACCGATTACGATTACATCATCGTCAATGACCGGCTGGAAAATGCCGTGGAAAATATTCTGGAACTCATCTACCGCCACCGCCGCCATCTGCGCGAGGGGACGCCCGATGACCCCAGCAAACTCGACTGAGTAACAAAGGAAGTAAGAACCATGAAAGAACAAACCTTCAACCCCGACCTCAAAGAACTCCTCGAAGGAGAAAACGGCGACAAGAATATCAGCCGCTACTCGCTGGTCTCCGCCACTGCCAAGCTCGCCCGTGAGATCTCGGACGAAGCCAATATGGAAGGCGAGATCCTGACCGAGAAACCCGTCTCCATGGCGCTGGAAAAGCTGCTCGACGGTGAGTACACCATCGAAGAGCCTCTGGAGATCCGGGACCTGTAAGAAGCAACACTATTCCAGAAGGAGGGCCGATGCAGGACATGGGACTCATTGCGGAAGTCGCGGTGCAGAACACGGCGTACCATTTCGACCACCTGTTCGGGTACCTCGTGCCGGAGCCGTTCGCAGCCGACCTTCAGGTGGGCTGCCGTGTCATGGTGCCCTTCGGGCGCGGCACAGTGCTCCGCCAGGCAGTCGTCATCCGTCTGCTCCCTGCCGAAGAAGCCGTCCAAAGCTCCGGTCTCCCTCTGGACAAGTACAAATCGATCTCGGCGGTGCTGGACAAGACACCGCTGATCGATCGACATATGATCGCATTGGCAGAGTACATGAGGGACCGTACCTTTTGTACTCTTTTTGATGCCCTTCGGACGATGTTCCCGGCGGGCGTCAACCTCACGACCATGGCCTCCTTCGCCGTGGCAGACCTCTACCGGGACAGCACGGAGTTCGAAGGCGATGTACAGATCATCGTCGATTACCTCTCGCACCGGAAGGGGTACGTCCGGAAGAAGATCATCCTCTCCGACCTCGGACTGGACCTCGACTCGGACATCCTCGAGAACCTCGCGAAGAAGGGCATCCTGCAGCGGGACTATGACGCGGTCCGCACCGTCGGAGACGCCACGGTCCGCATGGTCCGCCTCTCATCTCTCATCGGGAGTGAAGAGGACCTCGACGCGCTGCCGGAGAAACTGACGAAAAAACAGAGAGCGGTCGCGGAGGAACTGTTCCGCATCGGCACGTGTTCCGTCAAAGAACTCTGTTACTTCACCGGCGTCACGGAAGCGGTCCTGAAGGGCCTTCTGAACAAAGACGTCATCGAATACTACGAACAGGAAGTGTATCGCCGGCCGTATGACATCCGGCCGACGGGCGACCCGAAACCGATTCTTCTCCAGGAAGAGCAGCAGGCCGCGTTCGACGGCCTCACCGCGCAGTGGAAGAACGGGGGAGGCGTGTCTCTCCTGTACGGCGTCACCGGCAGCGGAAAGACCTCGGTCTACCTGCGGCTCATCGATGAAGTGTTCGCGGCAGGGCAGGGCATCATCGTGATGGTGCCGGAGATCTCCCTGACGCCCCAGACGCTGGACCTCTTCTATCAGCGGTACGGTGACACCGTCGCCGTCTTCCACAGCGGACTCTCCGCCGGAGAACGCCTCGACGAGTGGAAACGGGTCCGGGACGGCCTCGCGAAGATCGTCGTCGGCACCCGGTCCGCCGTGTTTGCACCGGTCCGGGAGCTCGGCCTCATCATCATGGATGAGGAACAGGAGCACACGTACCAGTCGGACCGGAGTCCCCGCTACCATGCGCGGGACATCGCGAAGTTCCGCTGTGCCGAACGGGACGCGCTGCTCGTCCTGGCCTCCGCCACGCCGAGTTTCAGCACGTTTGCCGCCGCGCAGTCCGGCCGTTACAGCTTCCACGCCCTTCGCACCCGCTACGGCGATGCGGTCCTGCCGGAAGTCGTCACGGTCGACCTCTGCAAAGAGCGTTCGGCCGGCAACCGCTCCTCCATCAGCCGCTACCTGCTGGCGGAATTGAAGAAAAACCTCGACGAGGGGCGGCAGTCCATCCTTCTCATGAACCGGCGCGGGTACAACACCTATGTTGCCTGTGAGAGCTGCGGGAACGTCGTCACGTGTCCGAACTGCAGCATCTCTCTCACATATCACAACGCGAACCGGCGCCTCATGTGCCATTACTGCGGCTATTCGATCCCGTTTTCCCGGGTCTGTCCGGAATGCGGGGAAGAGGCCGTCCGGTACTCCGGCAGCGGGACGCAGAAAGTCGAAGAGGAACTGGCCGAACTCCTGCCCGGCGCCCGCATCCTGCGGATGGACGCCGACACGACCATGCAGAAATACGCTTACGACCGGAACCTGAGCGCGTTTCGGGACGGCGAATATGATATAATGGTAGGGACCCAGATGGTGGCGAAAGGTCTCGACTTCGAGAACGTCACCCTCGTCGGCGTCCTGAATGCCGATAAAGAGCTCTACAATGACGATTTCCAGAGCATGGAACGGACCTTCGACCTCATCACGCAGGTCGTCGGACGGGCCGGCCGCGGACGCTGGTCCGGCAAGGCCGTCATCCAGACCATGAACCCCGGGAACGAAGTCATCCGGTTCGCCTCGGCCCAGGACTATGAGTCCTTTTATTCCTATGAGATCGGTGTCCGGAAGGCGATGGTCTATCCGCCCTTCTGCACGCTCGTCTCCGTCGGGTTCTGCGGCGCGAAACAGGAACGGGTCGAACAGGCGGCCGCCGCGTTCCTCGACCTGCTCAAAGAGCGGCTCGGCGACGCGAACGACATCCGGCTCATCGCCCTCGGGCCCATGCCTGAACGGGTCGTCCGGGTCGGCGGGACCTACCGGTACCGTGTCCTGATCAAGTGCCGGTTCCAGGCCCCGTTCCGGAAGTTCCTGTCCGAACTCCTGAAAGATTTCGGCAGGACCTCCGACGCAAAAAGCATCACCACCGTTGTCGATGTCGAGAACGGATAAGAAAGAAGAAACGTTATGGCAACCAGAAATGTAGTCAAAAAAGAAGACCCCATCCTCCGCAAGCAGAGCCGTGTCGTCACAAAATTCGATGAGCGCCTCTGGGAACTGCTCGACGACATGGTCGAGACCATGTATGCCGATGAAGGCGTCGGCCTCGCGGCGGTCCAGGTGGCGAGCCTCAAACGGGCGGTCGTCATCGACCTGCAGGACGGCGAGGGCGTGACCGAACTCATCAACCCGGTCATCACCAAAGAAGAGGGCATCCAGTACGAGATCGAAGGCTGTCTCTCCATTCCCGGTGAGTACTACGAGACCATCCGTCCCGAGAAGATCACCGTCGAATACGACGACCGCTACGGTGAGCACCATGTCGAAGAGGTCGACGGGTTCCGCGCCGTCTGCTACTGTCATGAGATCGACCACACCAACGGCATCCTGTTCCTCGACCGTCTGAATCCGGAACCCCACGACCGTGAGGAACTGGAAGAACGGGCCCGGATCCGCCGTGCCGAGAAAAACAACGAGAGAGGATGACTTCCCCTTTGAGAATCATATTCATGGGGACCCCGGATTTCGCGGTCTCCTCGCTGGAGCGGCTCATCGCCGAAGGGCATGAGGTCGTCGGCGTCTTCACCCAGCCGGACAAGCCGAAGGGCCGGAAACACATCCTGACCCAGCCGCCGGTGAAAGAGTGCGCGCTGCTCCACCACATCCCGGTCTACCAGCCGGAATCCCTGAAGCACGGCGAGGCCATGCCGATCCTCGAACAGGCTCAGCCCGACGTCATCGTCGTCGCCGCCTTCGGCATGCTGCTGAAGTCCGATGTCCTCGACTTCCCGAAGTACGGATGCATCAATGTGCATGCATCGCTCCTGCCGAAGTACCGGGGCGCAGCGCCCATCAACGCCTGCATCCTGAACGGGGAGACCGAGACCGGTGTCACCACCATGCTCATGAACGAAGGCCTCGATACCGGAGACATCCTCCTGTCCGAGACCGTTGCCATCGGCGAGAACGAGACGGCAGGCGAGCTCTTTGACCGGCTCGCGGTCCTCGGCGGCACGGTCCTTGCGAAAACGCTCGAAGCCATCGAGGCCGGCACGCTGACCCGCACGCCGCAGGACGACGCACAGTCCTGTTACGCCGGGATGCTGTCGAAAGCCGATTCGCCGGTCGACTGGACGCGCACCGCACAGGAGGTCCACAACCGGATCCGCGGCCTGTCGCCCTGGCCGGGCGCCCTCACCACGAGGGATGGCTCTCCGCTGAAGCTCCACCGCTCCGTTCTGGCTCTGGAGTGTTCCGATGAGATGACCGGCTGTTCCGAAGCCGGCGCACTGTTCGCGGAGCAGGGGAGACTGTTCGTCCGCTGCGGGGACGGGAACTATGTGGAACTGCTCGAAGTCCAGCCCCACGGATCCCGTGCCATGGACACGAAGTCCTACCTGCTCGGCCACCCGGTCGAGGCCGGACAGAGTGTTTCGTAAAATAAAGTTATTTTTAAGTTTTTATCCTTATATTGAAACTGCAAACCCAACCATTCCTGTCTAAGAGAGGTGTATGTTATGTACGGTTATCAAGGTCTCGGCAATCTCAGTGCCTATGGATTCGGCTCCGCCTACACGTGGTCCTACATCCTGGTCCTGGTATGCTTCTTCGCTGCCCTGATCGCGTCGTCCCGCGTCAAATCGATCTATGCCAAGTTCGACGAATATAAATCGTCCAAGGGCCTGACGGCGGAACAGGCCGCTCAGAAGGTGCTCGATTACTACGGCATCACCAATGTCAGTATCCAGCACATCCCCGGAGAGCTCTCCGACAACTACAATCCGAAGACCAATATCATCAGCCTGTCCGACAGTACCTACGGACATTCGTCCATCGCCGCCATCGGCGTCGCCTGTCACGAGGCGGGCCACGCGGCTCAGCACACGCAGGGCTATGTGCCCATCAAAGTGCGCAATGCCATCGTACCGGTCTGCAACATCGGCTCTGCCGCCGGTATCCCGCTGGCCCTCATCGGCATTTTCCTCAACATCTCCGGCCTCGTCTATTTCGGCCTCATCCTCTATGCGTTCGTCGCGCTGTTCCAGTTCGTGACCCTTCCGGTCGAACTCGACGCGAGCCACAGAGCCCTCAAGGTCATCGATGAGACCAAAATGCTCGAAGGCAACGAATACACGGGAGCCCGCAAGGTCCTGACCGCGGCCGCCATGACATATGTCGTCGCCGTCGCCACCGCTCTTGCGAACCTTCTTCGCTTCGTCATCATCTTCCTCGGCAACAGCCGTCGGAGCAGCTGATATGAAAGACCCGAGACAGCTTGCTTTCGAAACGCTTCTGAAGCTCTGGAAGCACCAGTCTTATTCCAATCTGTCCATTGCCGGCGTCCTGGGGTCCTCCGACCTGTCGGGCGCCGACAAGTCGTTTTTCACGAACCTGGTCTACGGTGTGCTCGAACGGAAACTGACGCTCGACTACAACCTCTCACTCTACCTGAAGGAGCCGCTGAAGAAGCTCAACCCGAAGGTCTACACGGCGCTGCTGCTGGGGGCGTACCAGGTCCTGTTCCTCGAAAAGGTGCCGGACCACGCCGCTATCAACGAGGCCGTCAAACTGACCCGCAAAAACGGGGCGGGCTTCGCGTCCGGCCTCTGCAACGCGGTCCTGCGGAAAGTCGCCTCCAACGGTCTCTGCCTGCCGGAGAACGACGGCTCCCCCGAGTACTGGAGCGTGCTCTACTCCGTGCCGGTCCCGCTCATCCGCCTGTGGATCGACGCCTACGGGCCCGAGAAGACGGAAGGCATCCTGAAAGACGCGCTGGGCCCCCGTCCGCTGACGGTGCGGGTGAACACGACCCGTACGACGACGGAGGAACTCATCGCCCGGCTGAACGAGGAGGGCGTGACCGCCGTGCCCCATGAAGCGGTGGGCGATGCACTGGTCCTCACCTCTGCCGGGGACCTCGCCGCGCTCCCGTCGTTCCGGGATGGGCTCTTCCATGTCCAGGACGCCGCGTCCCAGCTCTGCTGTCAGAACGTGGCGGCGGGCCCGGGCATGACGGTCTACGACCTCTGCGCGGCCCCCGGCGGGAAAAGCTGCACCCTCGCGGAATACATGCAGAACGACGGCGTCGTCCGCGCCTACGATCTCTATGAGAAGCGGGTGGGGCTCATCGCCGAAAACGCGGAGCGCCTGGGCCTCTCGATCGTGGAACCCGCGGTGGGCGATGCGACCGCATTCGACCCGGAACGGCCCCTTGCGGACCGCGTCCTCTGCGACGTGCCCTGCGCCGGTTACGGGGACATCGGACGCAAGCCGGAGATCCGTTTCAGAGACCCCGGTTCCGTTGACATTTTACCTGCCTTACAGTATGATATTTTAGATAAGGCGGAACAATATGTAGTGGATGGGGGACGCCTCGTATACTCTACCTGCTCCCTGAACCCCGCGGAAAACGAAGCGGTGGCAGAGCGGTTTTTAGAGGAACACGACGGCTGGAAACTCGTCCTTATGAAGACCTATTTTCCGCAGGACTACCACTGTGACGGCTTCTTCAATGCCGTCTTCGAGAAGGCGGGGGAACAGTGACGGAACGCAACGATATCCGGTCGATGACACTGGAAGAACTGACGGAGGACATCGTCGCTCTCGGTCTTCCGAAGTTTCGGGCCGGGCAGATCTATTCCTGGCTGCACCAGAAATACGCCGCGTCTTTCTCCGACATGACGAACCTGTCGAAAGAGCTCCGCGCCTCTCTGGAAGAGCGGTACGAGATCTTTGACGCGAAGACCGTCCTCAAACGGACGTCCGCCATCGACGGCACCGTCAAGTACCTTTACGAACTGAATGACGGGAACACCGTGGAAACGGTCCTGATGAAATACAAGTACGGCTACTCCATCTGTATTTCCTCCCAGATCGGCTGCGACATGGGCTGTTCCTTCTGCGCGTCCACCATCGACGGCTGTGCCCGGAGCCTCCGGCCCTCCGAGATGCTGGCGCAGATCTACACCGCCCAGAGAGAACTGGGCATCCGGGTCTCCCACATCGTCCTCATGGGCATGGGAGAGCCCCTTCTGAACTATGACAACATGCTCCGCTTCCTCGACATCATCACCGGGGAGGACGGCGCCAACATCAGTGCCCGGCACATCTCGGTGTCCACCTGCGGCATCGTGCCGAAGATCTACGAGCTCATGGAGCTGAGACCTCAGTTCACACTGTCCGTGTCCCTGCACGCGCCGAACGACGACATCCGTAACAGGATCATGCCCGTCAATCGCCGCTGGGGCGTGGAAGTGCTCCTTCAGGCCTGCCGGGACTATATCGCCGCCACGAACCGGAGGATCTCCTTCGAGTACGCGATGATGAGCGGCATCAACGATACCGATGA
This sequence comes from Clostridia bacterium, assembly GCA_017433225.1. Classification (GTDB taxonomy): domain Bacteria; phylum Bacillota; class Clostridia; order Oscillospirales; family Acutalibacteraceae; genus RUG420. Next base: position 58,506 of record JAFRHS010000006.1, on the reverse strand, counting down.
ATGTGCGCGGGAACTGGCTTCCCGGCTGAAAGGCATGCTGTGTCATGTCAACCTGATCCCCGCCAATGAAGTGCGGGAAAACGACTACGTCAGAAGTTCCGCGGAACGGCTCAAAGCCTTCGCGGACATCCTGGAAAAGAACGGCATCACCACCACCGTTCGACGGACCCTGGGACCCGATATCGAGGCGTCCTGCGGTCAACTCCGAAGAAACCACGCAAAGGAGGCGTCAGAGATATGAGGATCATTGCAAGGACAGACCCCGGCAAGGTGCGCAAAAGCAACCAGGACTCCTATGCCGCGGGTGAATTCCGCAATGGTGTCGCATGGGCTGTCGTGTGTGACGGCATGGGCGGCAACGTCGGCGGAAACATCGCAAGTTCCACTGCTGTCCGGTCCATCTCCGAACGGATCACCACCGCCTACCGGGAGAACATGAGTTCTTCCTCCATCCGAAACCTGCTGGTAACTGCCATCACCAACGCCAATTTCGAGATCTTCGACATGGCGTCCGCCAACCCGGAACTCGCCGGGATGGGGACCACTGTCGTCGCCGCCATCATGGATGACGCGAACATCTATGTGGCGCACGCGGGGGACAGCCGTGCCTATATCGTCAATAAATCGTCCATCCGGCAGATCACCCGGGACCACTCCCTCGTTCAGAAGATGATCGAGAACGGTGAGATCACCGAGGAGGAGGCGCTCCGTCATCCCAGCAAGAACCTCATCACGAGAGCGCTGGGCGTCGACGAGAACCTTCGGGTCGACTTCAACGAAGAGCCCTGCGGAGAGCGGACCATGCTGCTCATCTGCACAGACGGCCTTACGAATTATGTGTCGGACGAGGAGATCCATGAGACCATCCTGAAAGGCCGTAACACGGACTTTGCCGAGACCCTGGTCGACCTCGCGAACGAACATGGCGGCGGAGACAACATCACCGTCGTCGCTGTGGAGGGCTGAGTGAATGGATAATTATGTGGGAAAACGGCTCGACGGCCGTTACGAGATCCGTGAGATCGTCGGCGTCGGCGGTATGGCCGTGGTCTACAAGGCCTACGACAATATCGACGACCGCATGGTCTCCATCAAAGTCCTGAAAGATGAGTTCCTCGCCAACGAGGAATTCCGCAGACGGTTCAAAAACGAATCCAAAGCCATTGCCGTCCTGTCCCATCCGAACATCGTCAAAGTCTACGATGTCTCTCTGGGCGATAAACTCCAGTACATCGTCATGGAGTATGTGGAAGGCATCACGCTGAAAGAATACATCGAACAGCAGGGCGTCATCCCCTGGAAGGAAGCGGTCCACTTCACGACCCAGATCCTCCGGGCGCTTCAGCATGCCCATGACAAGGGCATCGTCCACCGGGACATCAAGCCCCAGAACATCATGCTGCTCGAGAACGGGAGCATCAAGGTCACCGACTTCGGCATCGCCCGGTTCTCCCGCGGCGAGACCCGCACCATGACGGAAGCGGCCATCGGCTCGGTCCACTACATCTCTCCGGAACAGGCGAGAGGTGAGACGACCGACGACAAGGCGGACATCTACTCCGTCGGCGTCGTGCTCTACGAGATGATCACCGGCCGCCTGCCCTTCGAGTCCGACAGCGCTGTGTCGGTCGCCATCATGCAGGTGCAGAACGAGGCGACCCCGCCCCGTGAGATCAACCCGCAGATCCCGCTCGGCCTCGAGCAGATCACGCTCCATGCCATGGAGAAGAGCACCGCGAACCGGTACCAGTCTGCCGCCGAGATGCTCCTCGACCTCGACGAGCTGAAGCGCAACCCGTCCATCAAATTCGACTACACCTACTTTGTCGATAAAGAACCGACCAAATTCATCAACCGCGAATCCGTCACCGGAGGCGTCTACGGCGCCGGCGCGCCCAACGTGGGCGGCGGCTCTTCCGGCGGAGCGAGTCCGGTCATCCCGGACCGGGACGACGGCCGGCGGGGCAACGTGAAGCGGAACATCGGCATCGGTGTCGGCATCGGCATCGTGGCGGCCGTCATCGCGGTCCTCGTCTTCCTGCGTCTGTTCACCGACGTCCTCGGGGGCAGCGACCTGACCGTCCCGAACTTCGTCGGCAAGATCTATGCCGAAGAGATCGACGGCAACGAGCGGTATGAGGATTTCGAGTTCGACATCACCTATGTCTCCTCGACGACCGCGGCCGAAGGCGAGATCATCAAGCAGGACCCCGTCTCGGGCACGAAAGTCCGCAAGGGACAGACCATCAAACTGGAAGTCGTGTCCAAGGGGACGACCTCCGAGATCCCGAAGATCTACGGCAAGACCCTCATCGAGGCCAGTGAGATGCTTCAGACAGAAGGGTTCACGAACCTGAAGGCGGAGACCGAATTCTCTGCCACGGCGACCCCCGGTACGGTCCTCCGCTCCGACCCGGCACAGGGTACGGAAGCGGACACCTCCGAGACCATCCTTCTGATCGTCGCCACCGATGAGAGCAATGAAAAAGTCAGTGTTCCCGACGTCCTCGGGATGAACTACTATACCGACAAATCCTCGGTCGAACAGTTCTTCACGAAGCAGGGCCTCAAAGTGGGCTCCGTCACCGAGAAGGACTCCATCGAAGAGAAGGGCACCATCATCGAACAGAGCGTCCGCAGCGGCATGAAGGCCAACAAGGGCTCTGCCATCAATCTGACGGTCAGCTCCGGATCCGGCGCCCAGAAGACCGGCCACGTCTTCATCACGCTTCCGAACACCGGCAACACCCAGACGCTCCGCGTCTATGTGGCCAATGAACTCCAGAAGAGTACCGAAGTCCTCATGAACGGCCGCGGCTTCACCGCGGAGATCAAGGGGAACGGCACCGACGTCCCGATCGACATCTACATCGGCGAGACCAAGGTCTACGATGCCAAGGCGGACTTCACCCGCAGCACCGTCCCGCTGACTGAAGTCCACACCTACCCGTATGCGTCCGAATCGACGACTTCCGCGAACGGCGGGTTCATCCTGCCCTGGTGATCACATGACAACACTTACCGGAACCATTGTGAAAGGGATCGGCGGCTTCTATTATGTAGAGGCCGCCGACGGGATTTATGAATGCAGGGCCAGAGGCGTCTTCCGCAACGACGGAGTGACCCCACTGGTCGGCGACCGCGTCTCCATCACGGTCAATGACGGGGACACCGAGAACACGATCGACGAGATCTTCGAGCGCAAAAACGAACTGCGCCGCCCGCCGGTCGCGAACATCGACCGCGTCATCATCGTGGTGGCCAGCAAGGAGCCGAGACCGAATCCGCTCGTCATCGACCGCCTGACGGCCATCGCCGTACGAAAGGGGATCGAGCCGGTCATCGTCCTCAACAAGGCCGACCTCAAAGACGTCTCGGAGCTCAAAGAGACCTACGATAAGACTCCGTTCCCGGTCGTCATCACCAACGGCCTGACCGGGGAGGGGACCGACGAACTGAAGGCACTCCTGAACGGGAAGACCTGCGCGTTCACCGGGAACTCCGGCGTCGGCAAGAGCACGCTCCTGAACGCGCTGGACCCGACCCTCGATCTCGCGACGGCAGAGATCTCCCGCAAACTGGGAAGAGGCCGTCATACCACGAGAGAGTGCACGCTCATGAATGTCTGCGGCGGGTATGTCGTCGATACCCCGGGCTTTGCTTCTCTGGAATTCGCGCGCGATGAACTGGTCCTCAAAGAGGAACTGGAGGACTGTTTCCCGGAGTTCGAGCCGTATATCGCGCACTGCCGCTTCCACCCGTCCTGTGCCCATATGAACGACAAGGGCTGCGCCGTGACGGCGGCTGTCGGGGAGGGGCTCATCGCCGAATCCCGCTATCGCAGCTACCGGGCGATGTACGAAGAGGTCAAAGATCTCGAAGCCTGGCAGTTGAAACCATCAAAATAACTTGTGTTCAATTTGTTTCTGCGTTATAATTAGCCGAAACAATGCTGAGACTCGTCAGGAAAGAGGTATCGCATTGAAAAAGAAGGGCAGAAAGGGCAAAGGATTCGGCCGGCTGTTTGCCGGTCTGGATGAGTCTGCCCGGACGCCTTCCGGACGCATTCGTCCCGAAGCGGAGAGCGTCCTCGATCCCGACGAGATCGAAACACCGGAAGACATCGTCGCGAAGTATGGAAAATACCTCGATGAAGACGGTGTCCCGTTCAAGGGGATCAACCCGAAGCCAAAGTACTATGTGGTCCCGAAGGAGCAGCCCCTTGAGGTTTTGCCGCTCGAGGCTTCGCCGGTCGAGGAACCGCGGAGACCCGCACCGCCGATCGTCCACCAGATCAAGACGACGCCGGCACCCCCGCCGCGTCCGGAACCCAAAAAGGTCGTCGTGCGGAAGAAGGCGCCGAAAAAGGTCGTCGTCCGAAAACGGGTGAGACCGGAACCGCCGGCACCGGCGGTCAAAACGATCGTCGTGAAAAAAGCGGCGAAACCAGTGAAAGTCAAAATCAAAGTAAAACGATAAATCGGAGGACCGAACTACCATGACCGTTACAGAACTTCGCGCGGTACTGGATCTTGCCACCAAGAGCCTGGCCGCAGTGACAACGGAATTACGTGTCGAAATGAAAGATGTTCCGAAAGCAGTGGACCTGCTCATCATCCGGAACCTCTGCATGACGACGGAAGGCGTCAACTCGGATGACGCTGCCCTGAACGCAGCCATCGACGAGACCTTTGCGCAGAAGCGCACACTTCTCGCCGAGGTCACGGCTCCCCGCGTTCTTCCCGCCGATTCTCTCTGGGACCCGGCTGGTCCGGAGGAGTACGCCGCCAAACTCGCGGAGATCGACGAAAAGGAAAATGAGAATGCCGACGCCCACAGCCTGCGGGAGATCGTCCTCGCCGGGCTCAAAGGCATTGCCGGCTATGCCTGGGAAGCCTACCAGATCGGCTACGAAGATGAGGGCATCGACCCGTTCCTGCAGCGAGTCCTGCAGCGGACCCTCAAGTACACCCTCAGTGTCGGTCTGCTCTTCAACCTGTCGATGGAGGTCGGCGGGTTCGGCTACCGTGCCATGGGCCTTCTTGACAACGCCCGCATCGAGCGTTACGGTTCTCCGAAACTGACCAACATCGAACTCGGTGTCCGCACCAAACCGGGCATCCTGGTCTGCGGCTCCGACATCCGCGCTCTGGAATGTCTGCTCGATCAGGCGAAGGGCACCGGCGTCGAAGTCTATACCCATGACGAACTCATGTCGGCCCACTGCTATCCGCAGCTGTCCGGTCTCGACCATTTCGCCGGCAACTACGGCGGATCCATGGCGAGCCAGAAGTCCGACTTCACCTATTTCCACGGCCCTGTCGTCGTTACCGGCGGCGCCCTGGAGGAACCGGCGGAAGCCTATGCCGACCGCATCTACACGACCGGCGTCTCGGGCTTTGCCGGCGTCCCGCACCTTACCACCGACAACGACGGTGTCACCGACTTCTCCGCGGTCATCGAACAGGCGAAGACCTGTGACGCTCCGACCGAGCTCCGGAAGGGAGAGGTCGTCACCGGCTTCGGTCACGACCAGCTCTATACGATGGGCGAGATGCTGACCGGTGCCATCGAGGATGAGTCGATCGCCAAAATCATCACCCTCATCGGTACGGACGGCACCGACCCGGCCCGTTCCTATGCCTCTGAACTGGTCGCTTCTCTTCCGAAGAACTCGATCGTCATGACCGACGGCCCTGTCAAGTTCCGGTTCAACGACCAGTATCTCGGCACCCTTCGCGGCATGCCGCGCACCATGGACATCGGTGCCATCAGCGACACCTATTCCTTCTGCATGGCGGCCCTGAAGCTCCAGGCCGACCTCGGCAAATATGACATCAACGGCGTGCCGATCTCCTACATCGTTTCTCTCGGCGATGAACGGGCGATGACCGCGCTTCTGACCCTCATCTACATCGGTGCCAAGAACCTCACCGTGTTCCCGGCCTATCCCGATTACATGACCGACAGCATCATCGGTGTCTTTGAAAAGAACTTCGGTCTCCGGACGGCAAAGACGCCTGCGGAAGACGTGGAAGCGTTCTTCGCGAAGAAGCCGGTCAGCTCCGACGGCCCGATCGACCCGGAGATGCTCATCATCGATATCATCGAGAAATACCCGGATGCCGCTCAGGTCCTCATGAACTGCGGCATGAGCTGCGTCACCTGCGGCGCCGCGCTCTACGAGTCCCTGTCCGAGGCCTGCATGGTCCACGGACTCGACCCGGAAGACGTCAAGGAAGTCCTCGACCACGAACTGGGACTTGTCGAAGACTGATTTATCGTGTACAATAAAACGAATTCACAATTTCGACACATTCTTGACGACAACGCACACAAGCATTCTTGAATGAGAGGGAGAATGGCTATGAAAAAAACCATGAAGCGGCTCCTTGCAGCGCTGATCGCCGTCCTTACACTGACGGCCGTTCTCAGTATGTCTTCCTTCGCGGCCACACAGAAGACCGTGAAAAAGTACAAGGTGTACACCGTACTGGGCGACAGTGTTGCTGCCGGTTATTCCCATCCGGGTTATGACATCAACCACGACTACAACAAGGTCGAATGGAACCTGGTGCCGGGCACGTACCCCGCCATCGTCGGCAAAGCGACCAAGGCGAAAGTCCATCAGCTGGCCCACAGCGGCTACCGCTCGACGGACCTGCGCGCTCTGCTCTGCAACGACTATAACGGCGACGGCATGAGCCCGCTGCGCCTGCCGTCTGTCAACAACGACGCCCGCCACCTGAATGTCGATCAGCTGAACGTCCTTCGCGCGGCGTTCCAGCAGGACATCCGGGACTCTGACCTCATCACGGTCAACATCGGCATCAACGACTCCACGCAGCCGCTGATGATCACCATGGAGACCCTGCAGGCAGACCTCGGCATCCTCGGCAGCCAGATGCTCGCGTTGCTCGACCCGTTCAACTTCGTGAAGAACACGCTTCTGAACCTCGAAAAGCTGGCGGTCGACGCACAGTTCTATGCCGCACTGGCACAGGCGGAACTGAACTCCTTCCGGATGTTCTCCGAGAACTTCGACGCCATCATCGCAAGCATCCACGAGCTGAACCCGAAGGCGAAAGTCGTCGTGGTCGGACTCTACAACGCCTCCGAGAACGACACCATCCCGTCCGGCGGCATCGGCATCCCGATCGGAGACATCTTCGGCAGCATCTACGCGAACATGAACCAGTACATGCAGAGCGGCTCCCCGTATGCGAGCATGGGTTATTACACCTTTGTCGACACCTGGGGCATCAGCTCTCACATGAACGATCCCGAATCCCCGATCTACCGCGCGGACAACCATCCGACGCTGAAGGGACACCAGCAGATCGCCGACCGCATCTTTGCGGTGCTTCCTGCGAAAAAGTAAATCGAACAACCAAAAGACCTCCGAACCGTGTTCGGAGGTCTTATTTTGTCTTATGTCATTTGAGATACTGCTGATAGGCGTCGACGGCGAGGCGGTCGCACCGCTCGTTTTCGGGGTGGCCGGCATGGCCTTTGACCCATTCAATGTTGACCTCGTGCTTCGCGAGCTCTTCGAGGATCTCTTCCCAGAGGTCGGGGTTCAGTGCGGGCTTCTTATCTTTCTTGCGCCATCCGTTCTGCCGCCAGCTTTCCGCCCAGCCCTTCGTGATGCCGTTGCAGAAGTACTGGGAGTCGGAGTAGATGGTGAGCCTGCAGGGCTTTTTCAGGGCCTTCAGGCCGACGAGAACAGCCGTCAGCTCCATGCGGTTGTTGGTGGTCTCCGGTTCGCCGCCGGAGAGTTCCTTTTCGATGCTGCCGTAGCGCAGGATGGCACCGTAGCCGCCGGGGCCGGGGTTCCCGGAGCATGCTCCGTCGGTAAAGAGTTCCACAAGAGGTAAATCGCCCATAAACAAAGACACCTTTCTGTCGGGAAAGTCGCGTTCGCTCTTATAATAGTAACACTTGAGAGCCGGGAAAAAAAGTGTATAATTTATTGTGAGAAAGTTTGACATACGCCCAAAAGGGCATTACAATGTTGTCTCGCTCTATTATTTATTTATATATAAACGCGGATGGGCACGGCAATAAGACATCCGGCGTTTGCATAGATCGCAAAAACCCATTGCTTAAAAGGAGAATTTATGCCCGCAAAAAAATACAACACGAAAAACTATCGGCGGCGGAACGCGTCTAAAAAAGACAGCGGAACGTTCCGGCTGCCGCTCAAAGTCTCGTTCCTCGGCGGTCTCAATGAGATCGGCAAGAACATGACCCTGTTCGAGTACGACGGCGATATGGTCATCCTCGACTGCGGTCTCGCGTTCCCGGAACCGGAGATGCTCGGCGTCGACATCGTCATCCCGGACTTCACCTATGTGGAACGCAATAAGGACAAGATCAAAGGCATCATCATCACGCACGGACACGAGGACCACATCGGCGGCCTCGCGTACCTTCTGAAGATCGTCAACAAGCCGGTCTACGGCACGCCGCTCACCATCGGCCTCATCAAAGGCAAACTGGAAGAGCACGGCATCCTGAACAGCGTCAAGCTCCACGAGATCGAGGCGGGAGACCGCTTCAAACTCGGGAAGTTCGATGTGGAGGCCATCCACGTCAACCACTCCATCCCGGATGCCCTGGCCTTCGCGCTGACGACAGACGTCGGAACGGTCATCCACTCCGGCGACCTCAAGATCGACACCACTCCGGTGGACGGCCGCATGATCGACCTCGCCCGGTTCGCGGAACTGGGGAAAGAAGGGGTCCTCTGTTACTTCGCCGACTCCACCAACGCCGTCAAACCCGGCTACTCCGCCAGTGAATCCTCGGTCGGCGACAGTTTCGACCGGCTGTTCAAGGCGGCCGGCAAACGGCGTGTCATCGTCGCCACCTTTGCGTCCAACATCCACAGAGTCCAGCAGGTCGTGAACCAGGCCGTCGCCACCGGGCGGAAAGTCGCTCTGAGCGGCCGGAGCATGGAACACGTCATGGCCGTCGGTCAGGAACTCGGTTACCTCGATGTGCCGGACGGACTCATCATCCCGCTCGACCAGATCTCCCGGTATCCGGACGACCAGCTGGTGCTCATCACCACCGGCAGCCAGGGCGAGCCGATGTCGGCTCTGTCCCGCATGGCGTTCTCCGACCACCGGAAAGTCCAGGTCACGCCGAACGACTATGTCATCATCTCCGCCACGGCCATCCCCGGCAACGAGAAAATGGTCGGCCGTGTCGTCGACGAGCTGATGAAACTGGGCGCGGAAGTGGTTTACGAGCGCATGTACGAGATCCATGTCTCGGGCCATGCCAATCAGGAAGAACTCAAAATGATGCTCGGTCTCATCAAACCGAAGTACTTCGTACCGGTCCACGGTGAGCAGAAGCATCTTCAGAAACATAAAGAACTTGCGGAAAAGATGGGCATCCCGTCCGGGAACATCATCATCACGGACATCGGCCGCACCATCGAAGTTTCCGAAGACGAGATGAAGATCTCCGGCACCGTCCCGGCGGGCCGCGTCTTCGTGGACGGCATCGGCGTCGGAGACGTCGGCAATGTCGTCATGAGAGACCGGAAACGTCTGGCGGAGGACGGCATCATCACCATCGTCGTCGCCATGGACCGTGTCAGCGGAGACGTCGTGTCCGGTCCCGATATCATCACGCGCGGTTTTGTCTATGTCAGAGAGTCCGAAGACCTCATCATGGATTCGCAGGAAGCGGCCATGTGGGCGATCGAGAACTGTCTCGAAAACGACATCCGCGACTGGTCCACCATCAAACAGCGCGTCCGGGACGAAGTGTCCCATGTGGTCTATGACAAGACCAAGCGCAGTCCGATGATCCTTCCCATCATCATGGAGGTATGACTCGTTGAGTATCATCAGTAGTGTTCTGGCGTTCCTGATCCTTCTGGCCGCCACAGCCTCGACACTGGTCCTGTATTCCTTTCACCATCTGTACGGGATCATCCAGTTCGCCGTTTTCCTCGCGCTGATCGTCGCATACTTCATCTTCTGGTATTCGAAACGGCGCTACTACAACTCGGTCATCCGCTCTGCGGAAAAGTACTTCGAGACCCACGGGGGCGCGGAGAGCTATCCCATGCCCGTGGCCGTGGTCGGGAAGAACGGCAACATCGTCTGGTACAATGACCTTTTCCGGGTGAGCATGATGGGGAACAACCTCATCTCCTCCGGCAAGATCTCCGAGTTCATCGGCGATGTACCCTTTGAGGAGGTATGCCACCGCAGCGGCGGTCTGGACCTCGAATTCGGCGGACGCATGTACACGGTCTATGCCGGAGAACTCGATGAAAAGACCGGCTCTGCCTGTTTCTTCTTCCTCGACAACACGGAACTGAAGCGGGACGCCGGAGAGTACCGGCAGTCCAAGCCCTGTGTCCTCTATATGAGACTCGATAACCAGGAAGACGTGTATCGCCACTACAAGAGCAGTGAATGCGAGGCCATCTCGTCCGGTATCGAGAACATCTTCGAGACCTGGGCGGCGGGATATCCCTGTATCATGAAAAAGCTCAGTTCCGACCGCTACTATGTCATCATGGAAGAGCGCGGCCTTCAGGAGATCATGGAGAAGAAGTTCGACATCCTCAAGAAGGTGCGTGAATACAAGTTCGGCGAAAGCTTCGTCGAGATGACCGTTTCCATCGGCGCCGGGCGCGGCCGCTCTCTGCCGGAGAGCGACAGTTTTGCCATGTCTGCCCTGGAGATGTCTCAGTCCAGAGGCGGTGACCAGGCAACGGTCAGCACCGACGGCAACCTCGAATTCTTCGGCGGCCTCGTCGGTCGGACCACGACCTCGAGCCGCGTCAAGTCCCGGATCATGGCATCGAACCTTGCCGAACTCATCCGGAAATCCGATATGGTCTTCGTGACCGGCCACCGGTTCTCCGATCTCGACTCCGTCGGGTCCTGCATCGGTGTCACCGAGTTCGCGAAGGTCGTGGGCCGTCCCAGCTTCGTTCTGCTGAACCGGCAGAAGAGCCTGGCGCCGGCCCTCATCGAACACTACATCGACAAAACGGGCAACGACATCTTCGTCAACGACAAGGGTGCCGAGTCCCTGATGCGGGGCAAGCGCTGTCTGTGCATCGTCTGCGACACGCACCGCCCCAATTCGCTGGAGTATCCCGAACTCATGAGCAAGTTCGACTCGGTGGCCATCATCGACCACCATCGGAGAACGACCAACATCATCGAAGGCGCGGACCTCTATTACACGGAGCCCAACGCGTCGTCGGCCTGTGAGCTCGTCACCGAACTCCTCCAGTACATCCCGCTGCAGTCCAACATCAGCCCGGTCAGCGCCAATGCGCTGCTCTCCGGCATCATGCTGGACACCCGGAACTTCGTCCTCGGGACAGGCGTGCGGACCTTTGAGGCCGCTGCCTGGCTGAAGGGTGCCGGGGCCGACACCATAGCGGTCAAACAGCTCTTTGCGAACAGCATCGACAACTATAAGGCCAAGGCCAGGATCCTCAGTACCTCGACGCAGTACAAAGACTGCGCGATGGCTGTCTCCACGGAGATCTATCCGGAGATGCGCATCATCGCCTCTCAGGTCGCGGACGAGCTGCTGAGCGTCACCGGCGTCAAGGCGTCCTATGTCCTGTTTGAAGAGGACGGCAACGTCTTTGTCTCGGCCCGGTCGCTGGGCGACATGAACGTCCAGTGGATCATGGAACGTCTCGGAGGCGGCGGCCACTTCACGATGGCGGCGGCCCAGATGACGGAGACCCATGTACCGGAGGTCATCGAGCAGCTGAAAGCGGCCATCGATGAATACCTCGAAATGGAATAAGCAACAAAGGTGGAAGAACAATGAAAGTCATCCTGAAAGCAGACGTCAAAGGCCTTGGGAAAAAGGGCGACATGGTCAACGCATCTGACGGCTATGCCCGCAACTTCCTGCTGCCGAAGAACCTGGCGGCACCGGCCGACGCACAGAACGTCACGGAAATGAAAAATGCGGCTGCGAGCAAGCAGTTCAAATATGACACCGAGAAGGCGGCGGCCGAAGCCAATGCCGCGCGGCTGAACGACCAGATCCTGGAGTTCAAGGCAAAAGCCGGCGCCGGCGGGAACATGTTCGGCTCTGTCACGTCGAAGGACATCGCGCAGAAGATCCGCACCGACTACAGCATCAGTGTCGACAAGCGGAAAGTCAGCGCCCCCGAGATCAAAGCGTTCGGGACCTACGACGCCACGGTCAAACTCTTCCAGGGCGTGGAAACGACCGTGAAAGTCAAAGTGACAGAAGAGTAAATCGCGAAACAGACTGAAAGAGGAGGAAACGCGCCATGGCAGAAGCTTTTGTCCCGGACGGGATGAATTTGCCCTACAGCCTGGAGGCGGAGCGCGCCGTGCTGGCCTGCCTGCTTCTGGACCCGGACTGCCTCGACCGTATTCAGGCGAGCGGCTTCCGCACCGAATTCTTCTACCGCCAGGAGCATAAGGCCATCTACAACGCCATGCTCTCCATCGATGCCCGCAGCGATGTCGTCGAACCCGTTGCCGTCATCACGGAACTGCAGGATTCGAGCCAGTTCGGCGACCCGGCTGCCGTCCGGCAGTATATCCGGGAACTCGCCGACCTGCTCCCGTCGACCCAGAACGCGGAGTCTTACGCGAAGGTCGTCGAAGACAAGTTCATGAAGCGGAGTCTCATCGACACCGCCAATGAGATCCTGGAAGAAGCCAGGGGAGACAGCGAAGAAGCTGAGATGATCCTCGACTCCGCGGAGCAGAAGATCTACAATATCCGTCAGGGCAAGAGCACCGGCGCCGCGTCGCGGTTCGGTGAGATCCTGCTCGACAAAGTCGTCCCGCACCTCACGAACCTTTCGGGACCGGACCGGGAAAAATATCTCGGCACGCCCACGGGGTGGGGTGAGCTCGACACCATGATCTCCGGACTCAACCGGTCCGACCTCATCATCGTCGGCGCCCGTCCTGCCATGGGTAAGACCAGTTTTGCCCTGAACATGGCGGCCAACGTCGCCAAGAAGGGCCACAAGGTCCTGTTCTTCTCGCTCGAAATGACGAAGGAACAGCTCGCCGAACGAGTCATCTCCATGGAGGCACGCATCCACGGCCAGAAGATGAGGAACGGCCGCCTGTCGCCGACGGACTGGACCAACTTTTCCACCGTCGCGGGCGCGCTCCACGAGATCCCGCTCTACTTTGACGACACGTCCGGCATCACGGTCAACGAGATGAAGGCGAAAATCCGACGTATGAAAGACATCGACGTCGTCATCATCGACTATCTGCAGCTGATGCAGTCCGGCACACGGGCCGAGTCCCGTGTCCAGGAAGTCTCACAGATCACACGAAGCCTCAAGCTGATGGCGAAGGACCTCGAGGTCCCGGTCGTCGTCCTCTGTCAGCTGTCCCGTAACACGGAGCAGCGCGGCAAGGCGCACCGCCCCCAGATGTCCGACCTCAGAGAGTCCGGCTCCATCGAGCAGGACGCCGACATCGTCCTCATGCTGTACCGGGAAGAGTACTATCAGGTACCCGGTTCCGAAGAGGAAAACATGGATCGCGATGACATCAACACCGTCGAGATCATCGTCTCGAAAAACCGTCACGGCCCCGTTGGCTCCGTCGACCTCGCGTGGAACTCCGAGTACACGCTGTTCACGAGCATCGAGAAACGGGACGACACCGCAGTATTTTAAAAACGATCACGAATGGGACAGGAGGAAGCCGTCATGCAGCACAGCGAAGTTCTGTCCCATGTCATTTCCACACTGAAGCGTTACGAGATGCTCCCCGCAAAGACCGCCGTCCTGGCCGGCTTTTCCGGGGGAGCCGACTCGGTGACGCTTCTTTCTGTTTTGCACGAACTCTCGCATGGCGTTGGCGATGTACCGGCGTTCCCGCTGTACGCCTGTCATGTGCACCATGGCATCCGCGGCGCGGAGGCTGACCGGGACGAGCAGTTCTGCCGGGCCTTCTGTGAGGAACGGGGCATCCCGTTCACGGCCCTCCATGCCGACGTGCCGAAACTGGCTTCGGCCCGCGGAGAGTCCCTCGAGACCTGCGGCCGGAAGGTGCGCTACGCGTTCTTCGAGGAGGTCTCCGACCGGATCCTCCGGCAGCACCCGGACCTGTCCGGGGTGCGCGTTGCCACCGCCCATACGGCGTCGGACAACGCGGAGACCGTCCTCTTCCACCTCGCGCGCGGCACCGGCCTCGCCGGGCTGACCGGCATCCCGCCCGTGCGCGGCAGCATCATCCGGCCGCTGATCGACCTTGGCCGCGAAGACATCGAGGCGTACTGCGCGGACCTCGGACTGTCCTATATGACCGACAGCACCAACGACGATGTCTCGTACGCGAGGAACCGGATCCGCCATGAAGTGCTGCCCGCCCTCGAAGCCATCCATCACGGAGCGACGGGGCACATCGCCAGAACGGCTGCCACGCTGCAGCGGGACGCGGACTGCTTCGATGAGCTCGCTGAGCGGCTCCTGCAACGCAGCAGGCGGGGAGAGGACACGCTCGATGTCTCCGTTCTTCGGGAAGCGCCGGACGCGGTCCTCATCCGTACGCTGGCACTTGCCATGAAGGCGTATTCCGGAGTGTCCGCGGAACAGCGGCACCTCGAGGACTTCCTCTCCTGGATTCGCACCGGCGAGAAGTTCAAGCAGATGCAGGTCCCCGGCGGCGCGTTCGTCACACTGGCGGGGGACAAACTGCTCTTCCACTGGCCGAAAGAAGAAGAGGAGACCGTCACCCGGACCTTCCGCAGAACGGTCACGATGGCCGAGCGTCTCGAGTTTGTTTCCGATACGCCGTCTCCGGTCACCGTGCGCCTGACGAAGCGGAGCACGGCGCATCCGGATTTCGACGCTTACCTGTTGGAAAATTCCCTTATTTATGATAAAATAAACTTCAATTTTGTACTGCGGACCCGACAGCCCGGAGACACGTTCGCTCCGAACGGCAGGGGGGTCACCAAAAAGTTGAAGACGCTGTATCAGGAGGCCGGTGTCTCTGCCGACAAGCGGGCAGACCGGGTCATCCTGGAACAGAACGGGCAGATCGCCTGGCTCGAAGGATTCGGCGCAGCCGAGGGATTCGCCCCGAGTGAAAACGACCGATTCGTATGGATTGTGGAGGTAATACGATGAAAGATCTGGAATATCGCGTCAAAGGCGTACTGGTATCCGAAGAAGAAGCGAAAGAGATCGTCGAGCGGCTCGGCAAACAGATCTCGAAAGACTATGTGGGGAAGAACCTCGTCCTGGTCAGCGTCCTGAAAGGCGCCGTCGTTTTCATGGCGGACCTCATGCGCGCCATCGACATCCCGCTGTCCATCGACTTCATGGTCGTCTCCAGCTACAACAAGACCGAGAGCACCGGTACGGTCAAGATCATCAAGGACCTTGACACGGACCTGACCGGAAAGGACATCCTCATCGTGGAGGACATCCTCGACACCGGCCGTACGCTGGCCTCACTCATGGAGATCCTGAAGATGCGGAACCCCGCCTCTCTGAAGATCTGTACGTTCCTCGACAAGCCGGACCGCCGTGTCTCTCAGATCAGCGCGGAGTACATCGGCAAAGTCATCCCCGATGAATTCGTCGTCGGCTACGGTCTCGACTACGATGAGTCCTACCGGAACCTGCCGTATGTCGGCATCTACGATCCGGAAGATTAACCGTGTCTTTTAAAGTTCATCTTAGCTTTTTATCCTATACTCACTGCACTGTACTCAAGTAAGCACAGAAGGAGGGCAATCCATTGCCGGACAACAACAAAAACAACGGCTTCGGTCTCGGACCGAGCAATCAGGACCCGAACCAGAGAGGATCCGTGATGGCGACCATCATGTGGATCCTCATCCCGCTGCTCCTGATCGCGTCCATGTTCTTCTCGTTCAACTCGAACGCGAACAAGACCAAGGACGAATACTACGAGGTCGTCTCGTACTTCGATCAGGGAGAGGTCAAGCAGTATTCTCTGAACCTCTCGAGCGGCCGTCTCGTCTACACACTGAAGGGCGAGAAGGAAGCGCGGTCGTACACGGTCCCGAACGTGGAACTCTTCGTCAACGACGTTCACGACAGTGTCCACGAATACAACAAAAAGCACCCGGACAAACCGATCAAGCAGAACTACATCGCCGGTTCGTCCCGGTCCTGGATGGTCGAGATCCTTCCGCTCCTGTTCTCCACGCTCATCATGGCAGCCATCATCATCTGGTTCATGCGGCGCATGAACAACAACATCATGGGTGATGCGCAGCGGGGCATGGGCTTCGGAAAAGCCCGTGTCAAGAAAGGCGGCGAAGAGCAGAAGACGACCTTTGCCGACGTCGCCGGCGCGGACGAAGAGAAGGAAGAACTCCAGGAGATCGTCGAATTCCTGAAAGATCCGAAGAAATATGACGCCCTCGGCGCCCGGATCCCGAAAGGTGTCCTGATGGTCGGCCCTCCCGGTACCGGTAAAACGCTCCTCGCGCGTGCTACGGCCGGTGAGGCAGGCGTCCCGTTCTTCTCTATCTCCGGTTCCGACTTCGTCGAAATGTACGTCGGTGTCGGTGCGTCGCGAGTCCGCGACCTGTTCGATCAGGCCAAGAAGAGCGCGCCCGCCATCATCTTCATCGATGAGATCGACGCCGTCGGCCGCCACAGAGGTGCCGGCATGGGCGGCGGCCACGATGAACGTGAGCAGACCCTCAACCAGTTGCTGGTCGAGATGGACGGCTTTGCCGCGAACCTCGGCATCGTCATGATCGCCGCCACCAACCGTCCCGACATCCTCGACCCGGCGCTCCTGCGTCCCGGCCGTTTCGACCGTCAGGTCACGGTCACTTACCCGGACGTCAAGGGCAGAGAGGCCATCCTTAAGATCCATTCGAAGAACAAGCCTCTGGGTCCCGACGTCGACCTCAACGTCATCGCACGGTCCACCGCCGGCTTCACCGGTGCGGACCTTGAGAACCTCATGAACGAATCGGCTCTCCTCGCCGCCAGAAACGGCCGGAAAGCCATCACCAATGACGATATCGAAGAGGCCACCATCAAAGTCATGGTCGGCCCCGAGAAGAAGTCCCGGAAGATGGACGACCGCGAGAAGAAACTCACGGCCTATCACGAGTCCGGACACGCCGTCACCAACTTCTTCCTGCCGCTGCTCGACCCGGTCCACCAGGTCAGCATCATCCCGCGCGGCGCGGCAGGCGGATACACTATGTCGGTCCCCGTCGAAGACAAGAGCTACATGAGCAAGAAAGTCATGCTCGAGAACCTTGTCACCCTGCTCGGCGGACGCGTGGCCGAAGCCCTCATCATGGGCGACATCTCCACCGGTGCCTCCAACGACATCGAGAGAGCGACCAACCTCGCGAAGTCCATGGTCACGAAGTACGGTATGAGCGACAAACTCGGCACCGTCATGTACGGCTCCAGCAACAACGAAGTCTTCCTCGGCATGGACTACGGCCGCGCCAGAGACTATTCCGAAGCGACGGCGGCCGCCATCGACAAGGAAGTCTACGACATCATTAGCGAGGCCTATGCCGAAGCGGAACGGCTCCTCACCGAGCACAAGGACCTGCTCCACAAGCTCGCCCAGTATCTGATCGTCAACGAGAAGATCGACGCGCCGGAGTTCCAGAAGCTCATGAACGACCCGACCTTCGCGCCGCTGCCGGCAGACTTCGACTACGAGAACTCCAAACTCCCGGAAGGTTCTTCCTATGTCAACGAGGTCCGTGAGACCGCCGACGCATCCAAAGCCATGTCCCGCAACGCGGTGAAAGAGGCGATGGAAGAGGGCGCTTCCATGACCGAAGCGGCACAGAAAGCCTATGAGGCGATCAAAGATGTGCCCGCAGAACCCGTCCCGGAAGAGGTCCCGTCCCCGGTGCCGCCCGTCGACCCGGACGACGATGACATCATCTGACAATTTCATCCTGAAATAACACGGAGCTCCACCATCGGTGGGGCTCCGTTGCTTGACAAAACCACAAGATATGGGATAAAATACGTATTTGTGATATTGCGCAAATGGGTAAATCTGCAAGCGTATTTTTGGAGGAAATATGGCAAAAAAGTCCACGAATTCCAATGAGACCATCCAGCAGCTGAAAGGTGCGGACCGGGTCCGGTTGCGTCCCGCGGTCATCTTCGGCTCGGACGGCATCGAAGGGTGTCAGCATTCGGTCTTCGAGATCCTCTCGAACTCGATCGACGAGGCGCGAGAGGGCTACGGCGACCACATCGTCCTGACCCGTTACCTCGACAAGAGCCTCGAGGTCCAGGACTTCGGACGCGGCATCCCGATGGACTACAACGAGAATGAAAAAGAATACAACTGGAAACTCCTGTTCTGTGAGATGTACGCCGGCGGCAAGTATGACAACAACTCGAGCGCCGGCCTCTACGAGTTCTCTCTCGGTCTGAACGGTCTGGGTCTCTGCGCCACGCAGTACGCCTCGGAATGGATGGAGGCCGAAGTCTACAAGGATGGGTTCCGGTATGACGTCAAGTTCAAAAAGGGCAAACCGTCCGGGAAACTGAAGAAGGAAGAGTTCGCCGGCCGGAAGACCGGGACGCGCATCGCCTGGAAACCGGACCTCGAGGTTTTCACGGACATCGACATCCCGCTCGAGTACTTCCAGGACATCCTGCGCCGTCAGGCCATCGTCAACAACGGTCTCAAGTTCATCCTGAAGGACCAGATCAAGCCGGGCACCACGCCGTCCTGCTTCGAGACCTACGAATACGTCTACGAGAACGGCATCACGGACTACCTGAAAGAGACCGTTGAGGAACAGGCGTTCACCGGCGTCCAGTTCTGGAACACCGAGACCTCCGGCCGCGACCGCGCCGACCAGGACGACTACAAGGTCGTCATCAACGCGGCGGTCTGTTTCTCGAACAAGGTCCAGATGAAGGAGTATTACCACAACTCCTCCTGGCTCGAACACGGCGGCGCGCCGGACAAGGCGGTCCGCTCCGCGTTCGTCTCCCAGATCGACGCCTACCTCAAACAGAACAACAAGTACAACAAGTCCGACAAGAAGATCTCCTTCCAGGACATCGAGGACTGTCTCAATATCGTCATCTCGTCGTTCTCGACCAAGACCTCCTACGAGAACCAGACGAAGAAGGCCATCACCAACAAGTTCATCCAGGAAGCTATGACGGACTTCTTCAAGCAGTCGCTGGAAGTCTACTTCATCGAGAACAAGATCGAGGCCGACAAGATCACCGACCAGGTGCTCGTCAACATGCGCTCCCGTGTCCGCGCGGAGACCACCCGTCAGAACCTCAAGAAGACCCTGACCGGCAACATGGACATGTCGAACCGGGTCCAGAAGTTCGTCGACTGCCGCACGAAGGACGTCGATCGCCGCGAAGTCTTCATCGTGGAAGGTGACTCGGCTCTGGGCGCCTGCAAACAGGCGAGAGACTCGGAGTTCCAGGCCGTCATCCCGGTCCGCGGCAAGATCCTCAACTGCCTCAAGGCGGACTACAACCGCATCTTCAAGAGCGACATCATCACGGACCTCATCAAGGTCCTCGGCTGCGGCGTCGAAGTCGCGGTCAAGAAAAAGGACATGACGTCCTTCAACCTCGACAACCTGCGCTGGAACAAGGTCATCATCTGTACCGACGCCGACGTCGACGGTTACCAGATCCGCACGCTCATCCTCACGATGATCTATCGCCTCATGCCGACCCTCATCTCGGAGGGCAAGGTGTACATCGCCGAATCCCCGCTTTACGAGATCCGTCACAAGGACGAGGTGTGGTTCGCATACACGGAGAAAGAAAAGTCCGACGTCCTCGAAGAACTCGGGGACAAGAAATATACGATCCAGCGGTCCAAAGGTCTCGGTGAGAACGACGCCGACATGATGTGGCTCACCACCATGAACCCGAAGACCCGCCGGCTCATCCAGATCCGTCCGACCGACGCAGAGGCCACGGCGGCGCAGTTCGACATGCTCCTCGGAGACAACCTCCAGGGCAGAAAAGAACACATCGCCACCGACGGGCACCTGTTCCTCGACATGACGGACCTGTCGTAAAGGAGGTGGGATGAAATGGCGAAACGCACGAAAAAGGAAGCCCCCGTCGAACGCGACGAGAACCCGAACGCTCACATCATGGGCGCCGGCGAGGTGGTCCAGCAGCACATCACGGACACCCTCGAGATCAACTACATGCCTTACGCGATGAGCGTCATCATGTCCCGCGCCATCCCGGAGATCGACGGCTTCAAACCGTCCCACCGGAAGCTCCTGTACACCATGTACAAGATGGGACTCCTGAACGGCCCGCGCATCAAGTCCGCGAACATCGTCGGCCGTACGATGCAGCTGAACCCCCACGGTGACGCCGCCATCTACGACACCATGGTCCGGCTCTCCCGCGGCTATGAGGCACTGCTGCACCCGTATGTCGACTCGAAGGGCAACTTCGGTAAGACCTACTCGCGCGACATGTCCTGGGCGGCTTCGCGATACACGGAAGCCAAACTCGAAAAGATCGCCTCGGAACTCTTCCGGGACATCGATAAAGACACCGTCGACTTCGTCGACAACTACGACGCCTCCATGAAGGAGCCGACCCTGCTGCCGGTCACCTTCCCGAGCGTCCTCGTCAACAACAACGTCGGTATCGCCGTCGGTATGGCGAGCTCCATCTGCTCCTTCAACCTGCAGGAGATCTGTGAGACGACCATGGCCCTCATCAAGGACCCGGACATCGACATCATGGACTACCTGAAGGCGCCGGACTTCCCGGGCGGCGGCATGATCATCTATGACCGCGACCAGATGGCGAACGTCTTCGACACCGGCCGGGGCGGCATCACGGTCCGCTCGCGGTATACCTACGACAAGAAGAACCACTGCATCGACATCACGGAGATCCCGCCGACCACCGTGTCCGAGGCTATCATCGACAAGATCATCGAGAAGGCCAAGGCCGGTCAGCTCCGGGAGATCGCGGACATCCGCGACGAGACCGACAAGAGCGGCCTCAAGATCACGATCGACGTGAAGCGCGGGACCGACCCCGACAAGCTCATGCGGAGACTCTACAAGATGACCCCGCTCGAAGAGTCGTTCCCCTGCAACTTCAACGTGCTCATCGCCGGCATGCCGAAAGTCCTCGGCGTGAAAGACCTGCTCCTCGAGTGGATCGCGTTCCGGGAAGAGTGCGTCCGCCGCAGAGTCTACTTCGACCTGCAGAAGGCGAAAGACCGCCTGCACCTGTTACAGGGTCTCGAGAAGATCCTGCTCGACATCGATAAAGCCATCAAGATCGTCCGCGAGACCGAAGAGGAAGCGGAGGTCGTGCCGAACCTGATGATCGGCTTCGGCATCGACGAGATCCAGGCCGAGTATGTCGCGGAGATCAAGCTGCGTCACCTGAACCGGGAGTTCATCCTGAAGCGGTTGAAGGACGTCGAAGACCTGCAGAAGCAGATCGAAGACCTCGAAGACACGCTGAAGCGCCGCAGCCGCATCAAGAAGATCATCGTCGAAGAGCTGAAGGATGTCATCAAGAAGTACGGCCAGCCCCGCCGGTCCGAGATCATCTACGCGATGGACCTTGTCGAGGACGAGGAAGAGGAAGAGGTCGTCTCCGACGCGCCCTGCACCATCTTCTATACGAATGCCGGCTACTTCAAGAAGATCAGCCCGCAGTCGCTGCGCATGAGCGGGGAACAGAAGCTGAAGGACGGAGACTCCATGCAGCAGGTCGTCGAGACCACGAACGACCTCGAACTGCTGTTCTTCTCCGACCGCTGCCAGGTCTACAAGTCCCGCATCGACGACTTCGAGTACACGAAGGCCTCGGTCCTCGGCGACTACGTCCCGACCGTCCTCGAGTTCGAGGAGGGGGAGAACGCCGTCTACATGGCGATCACGAAGAAGTTCAAGGGCTACATGATCTTCGTCTACGAGAACGGAAAGGTCGCCAAGGTCGAGATGTCGCAGTATGACACGAAGACCCGCCGTAAAAAGCTCCTGAAGGCCTATTCCGACAAGGCTCCGCTTGCTGGGGCGATCTACGTCGAAGAGGACAAAGACCTCATCCTGACCGCTTCCAGCGGCCGTATGCTGCTGATCAACACGGCGGTCCTTGCCGCCAAGACCACGAAGAACACCCAGGGTGTTTCGGTCATGCGGCTCAAGAAGGGCCAGCGGGTCATGGGCGTCCGCCTCTACGAGGAGGGCGAGTTCAACAAACCGTCCCGCTACCGCACGAAGTCTCTGCCGGCGCTCGGCGCTCTGCCGTCCGCGGAAGACACCGAAGGCGACCAACTGATGTTATAACAAAAAGTCCCGCTGTTTTGCGGATTTCTCCTTGCATTACAGCGGGCTTTATGCTATTATTCTAAAGCTTTCTATTAATTTTTATTTGGAGGAACCAACATGACAGGTTTACAGATGGCATTTGCGATCGTACTCATCGTCCTCGGCATTCTCATTACCGTCGTCATTCTGCTTCAGAAGAACCGTGAAGCGGACGCTTCTGCCATGACCGGCCAGAGCAGCGCCCAGATGAACGACAATAAATTCTTCGACAAGACCAGCGGTCACGCCAAAGACGACACCCTGGCGAACATCACCAAGATCCTGTCCGTCATCTTTGTCATCATCGCTGTCGGCTACACGCTGTTCATGCAGTTCCACGGTTAAAGTTATCCTTGACTTTGACAACAATCTTTATTAATATATAACAGTCGTCTGAGGGCGGCTGATATATACTCCATTAGCTCAGTTGGCAGAGCACTTGACTTTTAATCAAGGTGTCCGGGGTTCGAATCCCCGATGGGGTACCAACAGAAAGAGACATCCATCCGGATGTCTCTTTCTGTTTCCCCGAAGGGGATTCGAACCCTTGGGCTGCGCCGTAAAGCAAACAGCCCAGTGGGCTGTTTGTAGGTGCAGGAGCTGCGGCAGCAGCTCGGAGTGGTTTCGCGAAGCGAAAGCACGTCGAATCCCTCACGGGGAATGATTTGTGTTATAATAGCTCAAACCTTCAAAACGGAGAAGCACTATGATCTACATCGTCCGCCACGGGCAGACCGAACAGAACCTCAAAAAGAAGCTGCAGGGAAGGAGCGACTACCCGCTGACCGAACTGGGCCGGGAACAGGCATCCGCCGTGGGCGATGCATTCCGCGATGCCGGCATCGTCTTCGACCAGGTCTACACGAGCCCGCTGGGCCGCGCCGTCGAGACGGCGGAGCTCATCGCCGGCGACGTGCCGATCGATGTCGAAGAAGCGCTGATCGAGATGGACTACGGTCCCTATGAAGGCATCGACCTCTTCGACCTCCCGCCCGAAGTCGAAGAGTTCTTCAGGGACTTCACGAACCACCCCGCGCCGGACGGCATGGAGCAGCTGTCCTCCGTCGTCGCGCGGGCCGGAGCGTTCCTCGAGCGTCTGAAAGCGGAAGCGGTCCATCGCGACATCCTGCTCTCGACCCACGCCATTGCCATGAAGGGTCTCCTCGAGTATCTGACCCCGGAATCGAACGGCGCCTACTGGTCGACCTTCATCGGCAACTGCGCCGTCTATGTCACAGAATATCACGACGGGACCTACACCGTCCCGACAGAATGGAGCAAATAAATGACCATCCGTAAAGCAGAAAACAAAGACACCGCGAAAGTCCTCGCTCTCCTGCACCAGGTGCTGGAAGTCCACGCGGACCTGCGGCCGGATCTGTTCATCTCCGGGACCACGAAGTACACGGATGAGGAACTGCACGCCATCTTTGCCGACGAAAAGACGCCGGTGTATGTGGCGGTGGACGAGAACGACACCGTCCTCGGCTACGCGTTTTGCGTCCTGGAAGAACCGGTCCCGTCGAACAACCTGCACCCGCACCGCACCCTGTACATCGACGACATCTGTGTCGATGAAGCGGCCCGCGGACAGCATGTCGCCACCCGCCTATATGAGCACGTCAAAGCGGAGGCGGAGCGCCTGGGCTGTTACAATATCACCCTCAATGTCTGGGAGGGGAATGACGGTGCCCGGAAGTTCTACGAAACCATGGGCATGAAGCCCCGCAAGACGATGCTGGAAACCATCTTAGGAGAAGAAGCATGACATTACTCGAAGAAGTCCGCCGCGAATACCGCCGCCAGGTGGACGAACACTACGACGAAAACCGCGAAGCCGCGCTGAAGATCCGCGATATCCTCGCCGCCTCGCCGGTCAATTACAACGGGGTCTTTGACAAGACCGTCCACATCCCGAAGGTGTACGACCGGGAGACCATCGACCGGTTCCGGGAGATCGCCGGCACGACCCACCGCATTTTCGAAAAGGTCATCACCGCGTACCAGACCGACCCTTCATACCGGAAGCTGTTCCCGTTCCCGAAGGAACTCGAAGAGCTGATGTGCCTGCCTATCCCGTACGACAGCAAGCTCCCGATGGCCCGCTTCGATCTCTTCTACTACGAGGACACCGGGGACTTCAAGTTCTGTGAAATCAACACGGACGGCACCGCCGCCATGGTCCGGGACCTCGAGTACCGCAAGGCACTTGCTGAAAACCCCGCGCACCAGGCCGTTACGGCGATGTACGACCTCGAGCCCTTCGAAGTTTTCGACAGCTGGGTCGAAACGTTCCTGGGACTGTACCGGACCTATCCGAAGCATGTGGAAAAGCCAAACGTCGCCATCGTCGACATCCTCGACAACGCGACCATGGGAGACTTTGAAGAGTTCGAACGCCGCTTCAAAGCTGCGGGCGTGGACTGTGAGATCGTCGACATCCGGGACCTTAAGTACAGAGAACACGCGCTCTGGTCGCCCTCCGGAATGAAAGTCGACGCCGTCTACCGCCGCGCCGTCACCGCGGACGTCATGGAACACTACGACGCCTGCGCCGACTTCATCGCCGCCGCAAAGAACGACGACGTCTTCTTCGCCGGCGCTTTCGCCACACAGGTCATCCACAACAAGTGGCTGTTCTACGTCCTGCACCGCCCGGAGACAAAGGCTATCCTCACCGACGAGGAGTGGTCATTCGTCAAAGCGCATGTTCCCGAGACCGTCGAACTCGCCGAGGAGTACATCTCCCTTGAAGAGGTCCGGGCGAACAAGGACCGGTACATGCTGAAGCCGATGGATGCCTACGCGTCCAAGGGCATCTACGCCTCCGGCAGAGAGTGCACGCAGGAAGAATGGGACAGAGTCACCGGGGAACTCTACGGCACCGGGATGATCTGTCAGGAGTACTGCGAACAGTACCTCACCGAGAACATCGACTTTGCCTGGGGAGACGGCACCTGGCATCCGTATATCAACATGCCGGGCCTCTACACCTACGACGGGGTCTTCCACGGTTTCCTCTTCCGGATGGCCGCGGACGACCGCATCATCGTGGCCCATGAGAACGAACGCACCGCTCCGGTCTTTGTCCTGAACGGTCGTAAATAATCCAAAAAATGACATCATAACGACCGTTCGGTTCGAATTTTCGACCGTTCGTCGAAAACCCCTTCCCACCGGAAGGGGTTTTGTGCTATAAGGGGGCGAAAAGGAGGAACGAACATGTATATGACACGCAAGGAGATCTATGACCACATCTGGACCCGCACGGTGCAGGGCTTCGCGGACGACTACCGTCTCAACTATCCGATCCTGCTGCGGCGAATCAAAGAGGCCGGCATCCCGCGGCCGTCCCGAAAGGAGATCCTCTTCATCCGGCAGGGGGAAGACGGGCTGCGGGCGATCCATCGTCCCGAACTGCCCGGCGACCCGGACGAAGAGGTCAAACTCACCCGGCGGCGGGACGCGGAGCCTCTGGTGGAGATGGGAAGTACATCGCCAAAAAAACAGAGACCCGGGAAGAACGCGGAAACGGCGTCCCCGGAGGAACCGGAAGAGGAGGAACCGGTCCCGGACGAGGCGCCTGCACTCATCGACTACGAGAATCACCCGCGTTGGTCGAGCCTCTACTTCCTGACACAGGCAGAGCGGCGGAGAGTCATCCGGGAGACCGAAGTCATCGCCATCCGCACGGGGGCGCCGCTGCACCCGAAAGTGCTGGAGTTCCAAAAGGAGATCGCCGCCTGGCAGGCGCAGGTGGACATCCTCGGCAACGAGGAGATCGTCAATGCGGTCCTGAACAAGCCGCACCTCGTGGACCGGGTGTCGATGGAGAACATCGAACGGGTCCTCTCGATCCTCGACAGTCTCTATGCCTCCGTCGAACTCCTCGGCGGCAGTGTCCTGGAAGACGGTTCGATCGCTCTGCACGAGCAGATCGTGGCGCTTCGTTTCACTGAGTCCCGCGCCAGAGTGCCGGTCGAGCCCTCCGTCCACGACGAAGTGCTGGGAGAGGGCGGAAAGAAGTGGACCATGCAGTTCACCGGGAAACTCACCCTGTCCGTCGGGTACCTCTATTCCATCCGGGACCGGCGGAAAGATCGTATCGAAGACCGCCTCGGCGATGCACTGGAACTGCTCTTCCTGACGGCTTTCCAGCTGTCGCAGAACCGCGCCGGAGACGGGGAGCGGCAGGAACTCGGTTCCTTCAACCGGGAACTCGAACGGACCGAAGAACTCGTCCAGCAGGCAAGGGACTACGAAGATGCGCAGCGCATCCGGACGCTCCTCAAAGCGGTGCAGAAAAAGCTCTCCACCGGAGAACTCGAGTACCGCGATTATTTCCCGACCTGGGCCGCCTGGGCCAGTGAAAAAGCGGAGTGGCTCGACCCGACGGTCGGGCATCGGGATCCGGTCCTCGGCCGCCGGCACGACCCGATCCTGCAGCCGCCGAAAACGAATCCATAACAAAAAACGGACCCCGAACGGGGTCCGTTTTTATTTGTGTGGACGGGATCAGAACGTCTTCTTTGCCCAGGCGGCGCAGGCGGCGATGTCTTTGGCATCGGGTTTGCCTTTGTGGAATCTCAGGAATTCGCCTTTGCAGTGGAAGTCGTTGTCATTGACGGTCAGGCCGAGGGGCGTGCAGAACTCTTTGACATACTTCATGCTGGACTCCCAGAGAGCCGGGCAGCTGATGAGGTAGATCTCACCGATCTTGTCTTTGTTCGCCTCGAGGAAGCTCTTGACCTGCTCCGGAATGGCAAACTTGTACGGGCTGGAACCGAGGATGAGTTTGTCGACGGGGCCATCGAGGGGCGTGTCGACGGTGAGGGCTTCGACGCCGATGGCGTCTGCTGCGGCCTTACAGAGTTTCTCGGTGTTGTGGCTTTCAGTGTAATAACGGACAGCGATGCTCATGTGAATTTCTCCTTTTTAAGCAATTATTTATTCAACGGTTTCATTATCCGCTTCCATATGACCTGAAGATGACGTCTCCTTCTTCCGGAGCCGAGCCGGGAGGAGCGTCAGAGCACACAGCGTCAGGATGCCGAGAAGGGTCAGCAGGAGACCCGGACGGAGTCCCAGAGCGTGGTACTTGAACGCGATGGTGTGCTTGCCGGGGGCGAGGTGGATGCCCGTCAGGGCGTCGCCGATGCGGCAGACCTCGTCGGACGAGTAGTTCACCGGTTTGCCGTCGACCGTCACGCTCCAGCCCTCGTCGTAGTTGATGGAGGTGTAGAGCATCTGATCTTTGCCGATGGTGACGGTGCCTTCGACGGCGGTGTCTTCGAACTTCGTGATCTCCATCGGGTTCTTCGACAGCTTGTCGTAGGCCTTTTTGAACACGTCGTCGTGCTGCTTGACGACAAACAGTTCGACGTTGCCTTCGGCGTCGTTGACCGGAACTTCGATGCGGATGGGGATCTCTTTCGTGCGGGTCCCCATGTCATAGACGTACTGGTTGTCCGTCGTGACGGTCGCCTGCGCGCTGTAGCCGTCGTCGGCCGAGAGGTAGACGGTGTCCGCGTTCGGCGTCCGGCAGTACATGTAGTACCGGGCCGTGTCATCGGGGATGAACGTGATCGTGAAGGACGCTTCCGCATCCGGGTTGCTCTTCGTGTACTGATAGGAGCCGGCGTTCAGGACGTCGCTGAACGGGGCGACGTTGCTGTAACTGATGTCCGTGAACGTCACGGTCGTGAAGACATCCTGGTCGATGCCGGCGGCTCTGTGGATGAAGTCGTTCTGCGCATAGAACGGGTTGCCGGTGGCGTGGTCCCAGTTGACGATGTCTTCACTGACACCATAAGCGAGGGGCAGGTAGTAGTTGTTCTTGTAGACCGTGAGGCCGGAGATGTCCCCGATGCTCGTGAAGTATTTCGGGTCCAGCGTGACATCGGGGTCGTTGTCCACGAGGTACTTCAGGTTGAACATGCTGTGGAAGACCGGGGTCTGCGGACGGTAGGTGTAACTGTTGATGAAGTTGCCGGCGATGCCGGTGTTGTAGTAGAGGTTGGACGATTTCTCATATGCCATCGACGAGAACTCGGAGATACCGTTGTAGCCGTACCAGCTCGGGTTCATGCAGAGCATGGGGTAGGTGGTTTCGACGCGGTAGTCTCCCTTTTCGTCGTACTCGTCGAGGAACGTGTTCACGGCTTTCATGCCGTCGTACTCGCTCGTGTAGGACTCGTTGGTGACGTCGATGTCGAAGTTGTCGATATCGGCCACGACGACCTCCGCGAACATGCCGAGGAACATGAGGTAGGCGACGGTGCGGATCCGCATGGACTTGTTGTTGATGAGAGTCAGCAGCACGACATAGAGGGCGATGAAGCACAGGTTCACGAGGACCGTGCCGTCACGGAAATTCTGGACTTCGAGCTTGTCCGCCAGCAGCACGAACCCGCCGGTCAGAAGACCGATGGTCAGGAAGTCTCTGGGGGACAGTTCCCGCAGTTTCGTGACCGTGCGGAAGGCCAGGGTCAGCAGGAAGAAGACGTAGACGAAGGACTGGCGATAGGGCAGATCGTTCGGGAAATGGAACCCGTGCCAGATGTAGTTGAGGGAATTGAAGTTGAACGAGACGGCCAGCACCGCGATGAGCAGGATGGAGGCGACTTTCTCTTTCAGAGGGACGGACTTCACATAGAAGTACAGGATGACCAGCATCAGCGTACCGACACCGCAGAAGACGTTCGGCAGGACCACGTCGCCGCTCGAGCGGATGGTGGGTTCAAGGTTGCCGAAGTGGTTCGACAGGAAGTCGAAGAAGTTGAAATAGCTCTGGAACTCTTCCGGGAACGTGCCGGAGGTGGCGGAGCAGGTCTCCAGGGCGAAATAGGTGGGCAGCAGCGCGAAGGCGGCAAGGAGACCGGCAATGGCTGCATAGAGGATGCAGGAGAACAGGGCGCCCGCGAACCGGTTCGTCCGGATCCGTTTCCAGACGGAGAGTTTCGTGCCCTCTGAAACGGGGAGTCCCAGAGTGGACTCGGAGAACGAGTGGTGGCCGAAATAGTAGGTGAAGAAGTACAGGACCAGGAAGATGGCGGTCATGTACGCCATATAGTACGAGGACACGAGGAGCAGCGCAAAGGACAGGCAGTAGAGGAGCGGTCTGCGCTCTTCGACGATGCGCTCCACACCGAGCACGATGAGGGGCAGCAGCATCATGCCGTCCATCCACATGATGTTCCAGTAGTACGCGACGAAATAGCCGGAGAAGGCGTACAGGAGGCCGAAGCCCGCGGTGATGGGGTTGTGTTTGCGGAACTGCGGAGACTTTTTCAGGTAGTACGTGAAGAAGGCGGCGGAGAAAGCGGCCTTCAGCATGATGATGACGCCGATGGCCACCGGCATGTTCTTGTGGCCGAGGAGCAGGATGACCAGGATGGAGATGGGGCTCGACAGGTAGTTGAACAGGTTGCCGAGGAAGTTCCCGCCGCCGCCGGTCTGCCAGGAATAGGCGAGACTGCCGCCGTGGGTGATCCGGTCGTAGAGCTCCGCGAGGAGCGGTCCGTACTGATGGTAGAGGTCCATGCGCAGGATCGTTACATCGCCAAAGGGGATCATGCGGTAGGCGATGCAGATGAGGATGAACACGATGATGGACCCGCCGAAAGACAGCAGGACATAGCGGTTCTCCCAGAGCAGCTTCTGCAGCTTGTCCGGTTCCTTTTGCGGCGATGTGCCCTCTGCGGGCTTTGCCACCGGTTTTGCGTTGATTTTCATGTCCATAAAGACGCTTCTCCTGACTTTCAAGTCTATTGAGAACAAGTATAGCAACTTTTTTCCGTTCTTTCAATGAAGGTTGTTTACGAAAGCCAATTATGGTAAAATATCCGATAAGTAAGTAAAGGGAGGAACCCAAACTATGCCTCAGAACACACATGGGAATTTCTCATCCGAATACGTCATCTCGGAAGAGGTGCTCGCCACCATCGCTGCCAACGCGGCGAAGGACGTCGAAGGCGTGGCCCGTCTCGGGAACCGTCCGGCAGACCTCTACACGACATTCAAGATCGGAGCCGATGCTTCGAAGAAGGTCGCAGTCACCATGACCGACTATGACATCCGTGTCCATGTCTACATCGACCTCGTCCACACCGCGAAGATCCAGGAGGTTTGTCGAAATGTCCAGACTGCCGTCAAGGAAGCCATCCAGAATATGACCGGACGCGTCGTCACCCGGGTCGATGTCTCTGTGACCGGCATTGCGGAACCGCCCGCACCGTCAGAGCAACCCGACGTCACGGCAGCCCTCGAACCTTGAACATCGAATAGCTTAGAGACACCTGCCGGAATAGCCACACTGTCTCGGCAGGTCTTTTTTTAGAAACGGAGGAACATCCATGAACAGAAGTCAGGAGCGCGAACAGGCATTCATCGTCCTGTTCGAGACCATTTTCCACCCTGACACGACCGTCGGAGAGCTTTTCTCTCTGGCCGAAGAATCCGATTTCTTCACGGAGACCGACTTTTCGCGGAAACTGGTGGAGACCACCGTTGAGCACGGCGCCGAGATCGACACCGAGATCGAGGCCCACGCCATCGACTGGTCCATCCAGCGCATCACGAAAGTGTCCCTCGCCGTCCTGCGCCTCGCGCTCTGCGAGATGATGTACTTTGACGACATCCCCGTCAGCGTCACCATCAACGAGGCGGTGGAGCTCGCGAAGAAGTACGCCGGCAAACAGGACAGCCGGTTCATCAACGGTGTCCTCGGCACCATAGCGAGAGAACGCGAATGAGCCTTTACCTCGGATTCGACACGAGCAATTACACGACTTCGGTCGCTCTCTATGACCCGGAACAGGACCGCGTGTGGCACGCGAAACGGCTGCTGCCGGTCAAGCCGGGCGAGAAGGGCATCCGCCAGTCGGACGCCGTGTTCCACCATACGCAGCAGCTGCCGGAACTCCTCGAGACGACACTCTCGGAGGCCGCGGAGGCGATGCACCTCTCCCGGAAACAGCTGACCGCTGAGATCGCCGGCATCGGCGTCTCGTCGCGGCCGAGACGGGTCGAAGGCTCGTACATGCCCTGCTTCACGGTCGGCCTGACTCAGGCAAAGGACCTCGGCGCCGTGCTGGACCTTCCGGTGACGGAGTTCTCCCACCAGGAAGGGCACATCGCCGCGGCTCTGTACTCCGCCGGGAGGCTCGACCTCGTCGGCACCGGGTTCTGCGCATTCCACGTCTCCGGAGGCACGACCGAGTCGCTCTTCGTGTTGCCCGGGACGGAATGTCTGTTGGAAGCCCGGCTCGAAGGGACCTCCACCGACCTCAAGGCGGGACAGGCCATCGACCGCACCGGCGTCATGCTGGGCCTGCCGTTCCCGGCGGGGCCGGCGCTCGAGCAGCTGGCGCTGAAGTCCGACCGGACGTTCCGGATCCGACCCTCCGCCGCCGGCCTCGACGTCAGTCTGTCCGGCGTGGAAAACAAGTGTCAGAAGATGCTCGCGGACGGGGAGGCGCCCGAAGACATCGCGCTCTTCTGTCTCCGGTCCGTCGAAGCGGCGCTGCAGAGCATGGCGGACGCCCTGCTCGAACGGCACCCCGGAACGCACCTCGTCTTCTCCGGCGGAGTCATGTCGAACGGCATCCTCCGCAGAGACTTTGAGGCCCGGTACGACTGCAGCTTCGCCGCACCGGAGTTTTCCGCCGACAACGCCGCCGGCGCCGCCGTGCTGGCAGCCTTACACGCAGAATAACCGAAAAGGAGGAGACCTATGGAAACGGCAAGACCACAGATGCTGACGGTCTCCCAACTGAATACATACATCAAGTCCGTGTTCGACCAGGACTACCGCCTGCGGAACATCCTCGTCACCGGTGAGATCTCCAACTTCACCGAGGCGCGGTCCGGACACCTCTACATGACTCTGAAGGACGACAAGTCCGCGCTGAAGGCCGTCATGTTCCGGGGCAGCGCCGTCCGCCTGAAGTTCCGGCCGGAGAACGGCATGAAGGTCATCGCGTTCGGCTCCGTCTCGGTCTATGAGGCCGGCGGCCAGTACCAGATGTACCTCTCCGACCTCCAGCCCGACGGCCTCGGTTCTCTGAACCTCGCCTTCGAGCAGCTGAAGGAGAAACTCGCGAACGAGGGACTGTTCGACCCGGCGCGGAAGAAACCGCTGCCGGTCTACCCGAAACGCATCGGGGTCGTGACGTCCCCGACAGCCGCCGCGTTCCAGGACATCTGCAACGTCCTGCGGCGCCGCTGGCCCATGGCGGAAGTCGTCCTGAGCCCGACCCTGGTCCAGGGGGTGGATGCCCCGGCGCAGATCGCGTCGGCTCTGCAGCTGCTGGACCGTGCCGGCGTCGACGTCATCATCGCGGCCCGCGGCGGCGGCTCCATGGAGGACCTCTGGGCCTTCAACGATGAAGCGGTGGCCCGCACCGTCGCCGCCTGTGACACCCCGGTCGTCTCCGGCGTCGGCCACGAGACCGATTTCACGATCATCGACTTCGTCTCCGACCTGCGCGCTCCGACTCCGTCGGCCGCCGCAGAACTGTGCACGCCCGACTGGTTCGAAGAGTCCGACCGCGTCCTTGCTTTCGGCAACCACATGCGGTCCCTGCTCCAGAACCGGCTCAACGGCGAACGGACCCGTCTTCAGAACCTGGAGACCAGCAACGTCCTTCGCAGCTTCGACTCTCTCATGAACGAGAAGCGGCTGAAGATCGACCAGCTGACCGAGCGGATGGGACGGTACGTCGCGGAACAGACCCGGCGGGAAGGCATGCGGCTCGACCGCGCCGCCATCCGGCTCGACCATGCGATGACCGACCGTGTGAACGCGGAACGGTCCCGCCTTTCGAAGGCCGCCGCCAAGATGGAAGCCTTCGACCCCTTCGCTGTCCTCGCGCGGGGATACTCCATCGCCGAAACCGACGAGGGCAAACTCGTGAAAACGGTGGGCGATGTCCAAAAAAACGACAAACTTACAGTCCGTGTCTCCGACGGCACCATCCATGCGGTCGTCGAGAGCACCGAACCAAAATAACAGGTGACTACTATGGCAGAGAAAAAAGAACTCACTTACGAAGAAGCGATGACCCGGCTCGAAAAGATCGTCTCCATGCTGGAGACCGACACGCTGAGCCTCGACGAATCCCTGAAACTCTTTGAGGAAGGCACGACGCTCGCGCGTTTCTGCAACAAGACCCTCGACGAGGCAGAGCTGAAGATCACGAAACTGAACAGCGGGGAAGCGGAAGCATGAACGAACTGAACACCCTCATCCTCGAGTCTTATTCCGACCTCATCGACAGCCGCCTCGAAGTGCTGCTGGAGGGACAGGAGAAGGCCGTGCAGGACCTGACCGACGCCATGCGATACAGCACGATGATCGGCGGCAAACGGATCCGTCCCGTCCTGGTCCTCGAATTCTGCCGTGTCTGCGGCGGAGACCCGGACCACGCCCTGGACCTCGCCTGCGCGCTCGAGATGATCCACACCTCGTCGCTCATCCATGACGACCTGCCCTGCTTGGACAACGACGATATGCGCAGGGGCCAGCCGTCCTGCCACAAAAAGTTCGGCGAGAACACGGCGTTGCTGGCCGGCGACGCCCTCGAGGCATATGCCTTTGAAGTCGCGGCCGGCGCGGACCTTCCCGCGAAAGCCGTCGTCGAAGCCGTGAAGCTGCTGGCGAAGGCCACCGGCCCGTACGGCATGCTCGGCGGACAGGTCATGGATGTGGAAAACGAGTCCCGGGACGACGTCGCGCTCGACCGCCTCGAGGCCACCCATCAGAAAAAGACCGGCGCGCTCATCCGCGTCGCCTGCGAACTGGGGTGCATCGCCGCAGGAGCTTCCAAAGAACTCCGCAAAGCGGCGGTCGGGTACGGGAAATACCTCGGCCTCTCGTTCCAGGTCTGCGATGACATCCTCGATGTCACCGGCAACGAACTGCTCCTCGGCAAACCCGTCGGCTCCGACGAGGAGGAGGAGAAGGCCACGTACGTGACCCTGCTGGGTCTCGACGGGGCAAAAAACACTGCGAAAGACTACACGGACCAGGCCTATCAGGCACTCGAAGCGTTTGAGGAAAACGACTTTCTCCGGGACCTCACCGAGTCCCTCCTGACCCGTGAATCATAAAGGATATCGATGGAAATGAAACTCTTGCAACAGATCCATTCTCCGGAAGACCTCCGCTCGCTGGACGACCGGCAGCTGAAGGAACTGACCGGAGAGATCCGGGAGACGATCGTGGATACCGTCTCCAAAAACGGCGGCCACCTCGCGTCGAACCTCGGCGCGGTGGAACTGACGCTCGCCATGCACCTCGAGTTCCAGTCCCCGAAGGACTCCTTCGTCTGGGACGTCGGACACCAGGTGTACACGCACAAGCTCCTGACCGGCCGTTATGAACAGTTCCATACACTCCGGCAGAACGGCGGCCTCTCCGGCTTCCCGAACCCGGAGGAGAGCGACCACGACACGTTCGCGGCGGGCCACAGCGGCGCCTCCATCGCGGCGGGCTACGGCCTGTCCGTGGCGAAGACCCTCGAGGGCGACCCGTCCTATACGATCGCGGTCATCGGCGACGGCTCCTTTACGGGCGGCCTCGTCTATGAAGCGCTCAACAACGCGGGCCACGAGAACACGAAGCTCATCGTCGTCCTGAACGACAACGATATGTCCATCTCGCAGAACGTGGGCTCGCTCGCCATGTACCTCGCCGGCATCCGCACGAACCCCGCGTACTACGGCTTCAAGGAAGAAGTCCGCAACACCCTGCAGAAACTGCCTCTCGTGGGCGATGCAGCGGTCCACGCCATCGTGCAGATCAAGAAAGAACTGAAAGACCGGCTCTATTCCAGTAACATGTTCGAAGACATGGGCTTCAACTACATGGGCCCCATCGACGGTCACGACCTGCGGGCGCTGCGCTACGCGTTCCAGTCCTGCAAGTTCATCGACGGACCGGTCCTGCTCCATGTCATGACCCGGAAGGGGAAAGGCTATATGTTCGCCGAACAGGAGCCGTCCCGGTTCCACGGCATCGGCAGCTTCAACAAGGTGACCGGTGAATCGCCGAAGAGCGGCACCAACTTTTCCGCAGAGTTCGGGAAAGCACTCTGCACCTTCGCGGAGCAGGATGAGCACATCGTCGCCATCACGGCCGCCATGGCTCTCGGCACCGGACTGAAAGAGTTCTCGGAACGGTTCCCGGACCGCTTCTTCGACGTCGGCATCGCGGAAGAGTTCGCGGTGACCTTCGCCGGCGGCATGGCCAAGGGCGGGCTCATCCCGGTCTTCGCCGTCTACTCGACGTTCCTGCAGCGCGCCTATGACGAAATCGTCCACGACGTGGCCATGCAGAACCAGAAAGTGGTCCTGGCCGTCGACCGCGCCGGCTTCGTCGGAGACGACGGGCGCAGCCACCAGGGCATCTTCGATCTCGCGTTCCTGCGGACCATCCCGAACAGCGTCATCTATTCGCCGTCCACCTACAAGGGTGTCGGACAGTTCCTGTACCGCGCTCTCTACGATGACGGAAAGGTCATCGCGGTCCGCTACCCGAGAGGGAAGCAGGGCTACATCCCGGACGACTTCAACCAGAATACCTACGACGACTACACCGTTCTCGACGGTGAGGAATACTATGCCGGCACAGACCTTGAGAGCCGGAGACCGGATGCCTGTCTCGTCACGTTCGGCAGCCTGTTCCCGGAGGCCGCGAAGGCCCGGGATGAGCTGAAGGAAGAGGGATACCGGGTCCGGATCATCAAGCTCAACAAAGTCTGGCCCATCAACCCCGGCGCTGTCGAGGCCGCCCTCGACTGTGACCGCGTCTTCTTCTACGAAGAGGGGGCGAAGTCCGGCGGCATCGGAGAAAACTACGGGTACCAGCTCCTTCAGGACAAATATGAAGGCAAGTACCGGTACATCGCCGTCGACAACACCTTTGTCCACCACGCCAAGCAGGATGCGCTCCGTGCCGAGTTCGGCATCGACGCGGCTTCTATGGTGCGGGACGTGAAAGGCGGAGACCATGAGTCAGAATAAACCGAAGAAGACCCGGCTGGACCTCGCCGTCTTCGAGCGGGGACACACCGAGAGCCGGGAAAAGGCCAAGGCCCTCATCATGGCCGGCGCGGTGTACGTCAACGGCCAGAAGCAGCTGAAGGCGGGCACCAACGTCACGGAGGACGATGTCATCGAAGTCCGGGGCGAAAAGATGCCCTACGTCAGCCGCGGCGGGTTCAAGCTGGAAAAGGCGATGAACGAATTCGGCCTCACACTGGAGGGCAAAGTCTGTATGGACATCGGCGCCTCCACCGGAGGCTTCACGGACTGCATGCTCCAGAACGGCGCCGTCAAGGTCTACGCGATCGACGTCGGCTACGGCCAGCTCGCCTGGAAACTGCGGACCGACGAACGGGTCGTGAATCTCGAACGGACCAACTTTCGTTATGTGACCGAAGAACAGGTCCCGGAACCGGTGGATTTCGCGAGCGTGGACGTCTCGTTCATCTCGCTGCGGATCATCCTGCCGGTGCTGAGAGAACGGCTCGCGGACGGCGGACAGGCCGTCTGCCTCATCAAGCCGCAGTTCGAAGCCGGACGGGAGAACGTCGGGAAGAAGGGCGTCGTCCGGGACAAGTCCGTCCACAGAGACGTCATCGAAGCCATCACGACGTTTGCCCTGGAGAACGGCTTCACACTTCTCGGCCTCACGTTTTCACCCATCAAGGGGCCGGAGGGGAATATCGAATATCTCATGTATCTCGAGAAGGCAGAGGCGCCGGAACGCCGGACCGCTGTCACCGCCGCCGAACTGGCGGACGCTTCTCACGAAGCGCTGGATCACTAATCTGAACGAGGAGGGGACCTCCCTTGAAAATCGCATTGCTGCCGAACCTGACCCGGGACTCGGGCGGAAAGATCACGAAGGAGATCTGTGACTGGCTCCGGACATATGGCGCGGAATACGCCTGCCAGGAGGAGGACCGGTCTGTCTTTGAGACCGTGCCCGCAATGAACGTGCTCCGCTTTGAAGACCTGATCCCGTGGTGCGACGCCATCATCACGGTCGGCGGGGACGGCTCCATGCTGCGGGCGGCCAAAATGACCGTTACATACGGAAAACCGCTCCTGTGCATCGGCGCGGGGCGCCTCGCGTTCATGGCCGGTCTCGAGCGCGATGAACTGCACCTTTTAAAAGCACTCATCGACGGAGAATACTGGCTGGACCCCCGCATGCTCCTGACGGTCCGTCTCATTCGAAACGGCAGGGTCCTTCAGGAAGAGAACATCATCAACGACGTCGTCGTCTGCCGCGGCTCGAAGGTCAAGATCATCGACCTCGATGTCTTCTGCGACGACCGGCTCATCAATACATACCGTGCGGACGGTGTCGTGGTCTCGACCCCGACCGGTTCTTCGGCCTACTGTCTGGCGGCCGGCGGCCCGGTGCTGAACCCCAGCATGGAGGGCATCGTGGTCACACCGATCTGTCCGCAGAGCCTGTTCGCCCGAAGCATCGTCTTCAGCGCGGACAACAAGCTCTCCATCGCCATCAACCGGGAATCCCGCAGTAAAGATGTGGTCCTGTCGCTCGATGGCGGAGACTCCATCAAAGTCATGGAAGGGGACATCCTCTCGGTCGAACGGTCCGAATACGCGGCCAAGTTCATCCGTATCAAGAACGACCCCTTCTTCGAGATCCTGAACAACAAGCTTGCCGGAACGGAGGTTTGAGGGAAATGAATGCAAGAAAAGACCGACAGAACCAGATCCTGGCACTGATCGCCAATGAGCCCATCGCCACTCAGGACGAGCTCATCTCGAAACTGAGGGAGCACGGCTATGAAGTGACTCAGGCGACCATTTCCAGAGATATCAAAGACCTGAAGCTCATCAAGCAGATCGGGCTCGATGGCAAGTCCATCTACAGCGCCGGCGCCCGGGAACCGGACGGGTACCCGAACGGCGCAGAATCCATCCTGCCCGGCGCCATCACCTCGACGGACTTTGCGCTGAACACCTGCGTCATCAAGACCCACGCCGGCATGGCGAACGCGGTCGGCGCGGCCCTCGACAGCATGAACTGGGACGGCATCCTCGGCACCATCGCCGGAGATGACACCGTGTTCGTGCTCTGCAGAACAGAGACCAAGGCCCGGAATTTCCGGGATGCCATCAATACACTCATCGGACGGTAAAGGGGCGATCCTATGCTCTCGGAACTGAATATCCAGAACATCGCGGTCATCGAGTCGGCGGACATTGCGTTCGGTCCCGGCTTCAATGTGCTGAGCGGTGAGACCGGCGCCGGCAAATCGATCATCGTCGATGCCCTGAGCGCGGTCCTCGGCGAACGGACGTCCCGGGAGCTGATCCGTACGGGGGCCGACAGCGCCCGCGTCTCCGCTGTGTTCACCGGTCTTCCGCCGGAGATCGACGATCTTCTGAAGGAGATGGATCTTGAACCGACCGACGGGGGAGAACTCCTCGTCACCCGGACCATCTTCGCGGAGGGGCGGAACAACTGCCGCATCGGCGGGACCCCGGTGACGGTCGCCATGCTGAAACGGCTCGGCCAGAGCCTCATCTCCATCCACGGACAGCATGACAGCCAGGACCTCCTGAACCCGGAAGTCCACTACCGGTACCTCGATGCCATGGGCGGCTACGGCGCGCTCCTCGACACCTACCGGGAACACTATGAAGAGTTCACGGGCCTGTACCGCCGCTACAAACAGCTCTCGACCGACGAAGATGCCCTGCTCCGGCGCATCGACTTCCTGAAGTTCGAGATCGGAGAGATCGAAGCCGCGAACATCCGGGTCGGTGAATACGACGAGCTCATGGACCGCCGCACGTTCTTCCGCAATTCCGAGAAGATCCTGAAAGGGCTCAACAATGCCCTTGCAGCCCTCTCAGATGACGACGAACAGAACGGTGCCGTCACCCTGGCCTTCGACGCGCTCTCGGACCTGAAGGTCCCGGCGCAGCACATGGAAGAGGCGAGGGAAGCGGAGACCCAGCTGACGGACGCGGCCTATGCCCTGCAGGGCGTGCGCGATGCACTGACCGACGCGCTCTACGCCTGTCAGTATGACCCCGCGGAACAGAACACGGTCGAAGACCGCATCGCCGAGCTCAACAAGCTCCGCTCCCGCTTCGGCAACACCGAGGAGGAGATCCTCGCGAAGCTCGAGGAGGAACGGGCGGAACTGCGGTCGATCGAAGTGTCCGACGCGGACCGCAAGGCGCTCGAAGAGGTCCTCGAACAGAAGAAGACCGTGCTCCTCGCCGATGCGGAAGCCCTGTCGAACGCCCGGAAGGAGACGGCGAAGTCCTTCGAAGAACGGGTGAAGCGGGAACTCGAATTCCTGAACATGCCCTATGTGGAACTCGGCACGTCGTTCGAACGCTGCAAGCTGAATCCCACCGGAGCGGACGTCATCGAGTTCCTGATCTCTCCGAACCCCGGCGAAGCCCTGAAACCGCTTTCGAAGATCGCTTCCGGCGGTGAGCTCTCACGGATCATGCTGGCCATCCAGAACGTCCTCTCCAAAGGCGGGAACGTCGGTACCATGATCTTCGATGAGATCGATACGGGTGTGTCCGGAAGCGCCGCGGAACGCATCGCCAGAAAGCTGCAGGAAGTGTCCCGCGACCGCCAGGTCCTCTGCATCACCCACAGCCCGCAGGTGGCCGCGTTTGCCGATGCCCACTACCTCATCGAGAAGACCGTGGAGGGCGGGAAGACCTATACCCGGGTCACGGCTCTGGACCGGAAGGGCAGGGAAGCGGAGATCGCCCGCATCATCGGCGGCGAACAGGTCAGCGAACTTCAGCTCCGCAATGCCGCGGAAATGCTTGACTTTGCGGCAAGAAACGACTAAATTATTAAGCAATGCTTTAAGATATAAAGAATTCTTTTATAAGAAAGGTTGGGTCTGATGACCATCTATGACGAACTCGTTGCCCGCGGCCTCATTGCCCAGGTGACGGATGAAGACGAAATCAAGGAACTCATCAACGAAGGAAAAGCCACGTTCTACATCGGCTTCGACCCGACGGCGGACAGCCTCCACGTCGGCCACTTCATGGCACTCTGCCTCATGAAGAGACTGCAGATGGCGGGCAACAAGCCGGTCGTCCTGGTCGGCGGCGGCACCG
Organism: Clostridia bacterium; assembly: GCA_017433225.1. Classification (GTDB taxonomy): domain Bacteria; phylum Bacillota; class Clostridia; order Oscillospirales; family Acutalibacteraceae; genus RUG420. The sequence continues at coordinate 18,015 of JAFRHS010000006.1, read as the reverse complement.
GTTACATCGGCGACCCCTCCGGTCGTTCCGACATGCGTTCCATGATGACGCCCGAGACCATCCAGCACAACTGTGACTGCTTCAAAGCTCAGATGGAGCGTTTCATCGAATTCGGTGAAGGGAAAGCCGTCATGGTCAACAACGCGGACTGGCTCCTGAAGCTCAACTACATCGAACTGCTCCGCGAAGTCGGCGCCCAGTTCTCCGTCAACAACATGCTTCGCGCCGAGTGCTACAAGCAGAGGATGGAGAAGGGTCTCAGCTTCCTTGAGTTCAACTACATGATCATGCAGGCGTACGACTTCTACCACCTGTACCAGAACTACGGCTGCAACATGCAGTTCGGCGGCGACGACCAGTGGTCCAATATGCTGGCCGGCACCGAACTCATCCGCAAGAAGCTCGGCAAAGACGCTTACGCGATGACCATCACGCTCCTCATGAACTCCGAGGGCAAGAAGATGGGCAAGACCGCGAACGGCGCTGTCTGGCTCGACCCGAAGAAGACCACTCCGTACGAGTTCTACCAGTACTGGAGAAACGTCGGCGACGACGATGTCCTCAAATGCATCCGTATGCTGACCTTCCTTCCGCTCGAGAAGATCGACGAGATGGACACCTGGGAAGGCGCCCAGCTCAACGAGGCCAAGGAGATCCTCGCCTATGAGCTCACGCAGCTCGTCCACGGCAAGGAGGAGGCCGACAAGGCACAGGCCACGGCCCGCGCCGCGTTCCAGGGCGGAAACTTTGAAAACATCCCCGAGACCGTTCTGGCCGCCGATGACCTGACCGACGGCTCCATCGGCATCCTGACCCTCATGGTCAAGGCCGGCCTCGCTTCTTCCAACGGCGAAGCCCGCCGCCTCGTCACGCAGGGCGGTGTCTCGGTCGACGGTGAGAAAGTCACCGCGCCGAATACCACATTCGCTGCGGAGCAGCTCTCCGGTGAAGGCGTCGTCGTCAAGAAGGGGAAGAAGGTCTATCACAAAGTCCGCCTCGGCTGACGACACAACGAATAAAACAGATGGCAGTACGGGACCCTTCCGGCCCTGTACTGCCATTCATGCGATTTATGCGAGTCAATGTTATGAATAAATATTCGCATAATCTATTGATTTATGCATAAATATGCATTATAATACGTAACAAATATCCATCGATCCAGGGAGGATCCCATGAAACCTAAGATCTACATCGACGGTCAGGCAGGCACCACGGGCCTGCAGATCTATGACCGTCTCGGACAGAGAGACGACATCGAACTGCTCATCATCTCCGATGAACTCCACCGGGATGTGGAGGAGCGGAAAAAGTTCATGAACGCGGCAGACCTCGTGTTCCTGTGTCTGCCGGACGCGGCCGCCATCGAAGCCGTGAAGCTCGTCGAGAACCCCGAGACGAAGATCATCGACGCGTCGACCGCTCACCGCACGAATCCTGCCTGGGACTACGGGTTCCCGGAACTGTCGCTCGAACACCGGGAGAACATCATCAATAGCAAACGGGTCGCGAACCCCGGCTGTTATGCCTCCGGCTTCATCAGCATCGTCTATCCGCTCGTGAAACTCGGTATCGTCGACAAGTCCGTCCCGCTGACCTCCTGGGGCCTGTCCGGCTACTCGGGCGGCGGCAAGAAAATGATCGCGGACTATGAGTCCGACGAAAAAGGGGAAGCGCTCTTCGCACCGAGCCATTATGCGCTGAACGGCGACCACAAGCACATCCCCGAGATGCAGATCATCTGCGGACTCGAGAAAAAGCCGGTCTTCAACCCGATCGTCGACGACTACTACAAGGGCATGGAAGTGGCGGTCCCGCTTCACAAAGAGTTCCTGAACGGCTTCACGGTCGAACAGATCCACGACATGCTCTACACCTACTACCGCAATACCTGCAACGTCTCGGTCAACCCGGAACTCGTGCAGGAGGGCAAGTTCTACGCGAACCGCATGGCCGGGACCAACCAGATCCTGCTGAACGTCACCGGCAACGACGAGCGCGTGACCATCACGGCTCTGCTCGACAACCTCGGCAAAGGCGCTTCCGGCGCCGCGGTCCAGAACATGAACCTGATGCTGGGCTTTGAAGAATCGAAAGGATTATGAACATGGAAAAGAAAGCATTCGTGACGAAAGAACAGGTCGAAGAGATCGTCAAGACCTATCCGACGCCGTTTTATCTTTATGATGAAGCCGGCATCCGCCGCAATGTGGAAAACGTGAAAAAGGCGTTTTCCTGGAACCCGGGCTTCCGGGAGTATTTTGCCGTCAAGGCGACGCCGAACCCCAGCATCGTCAAATTGCTGGCGGAGTATGACTGCGGCACCGACTGCGCCTCCAGAACGGAGCTCATGATGGCGAAAGCCCTCGGCCTGTCCGGAGACCACATCATGTTCTCTTCGAACGACACGCCGTTTGAGGAGTATACCTACGCGAACGAACTCGGCGCCATCATCAACCTCGACGACATCACGCACATCGATTTCTGCGAAGAGGCCTGCGGCGGCAAACTGCCGGAGACCATGAGCTGCCGGTACAATCCCGGCGGGGTCTATACGCTCTCGAACGGCATCATGGACAACCCCGGCGACGCGAAGTACGGCATGACCAAAGCGCAGATGATCGAGGCTTACAAGACCCTGATGGAGAAGGGCGTCAAACACTTCGGCATCCATGCGTTCCTCGCGTCCAACACGGTCACCAACGAATACTATCCGAAGCTCGCGAAAGAGCTCTTTGAACTGGCCATCGACCTCAAAAACGAGACCGGCGCGCACATCGCCTTCATCAATCTGTCCGGCGGTGTCGGCGTGGCTTACCGGCCCGACCAGACTCCGAACGACATCCTCGTCATCGGCGAAGGCGTCCGCAAGGCATATGAGGAGACCCTGGTCCCGGCGGGCATGGACGATATCGCCATCTACACCGAGATGGGCCGCTTCATGCTGGCGCCCTACGGCGCGGTCGTCACGAAGGCCATCCACGAGAAGCACATCTACAAGGAGTACATCGGGGTCGACGCCTGTGCCGTCAACCTGATGCGTCCGGCGATCTACGGCGCGTACCATCACATCACGGTCCTCGGGAAAGAGAACGCTCCCGCCGACCATGTCTACGACGTCACCGGTTCTCTCTGCGAGAACAGCGACAAGTTCGCGATCGACCGCGAACTGCCGGAGATCGAGATGGGCGACTATCTCTTCATCCACGACGCCGGTGCCCACGGCTACTCGATGGGCTACAACTACAACGGCAAACTCAAGTGTGCCGAACTGCTCCTGAAGGAGGACGGCTCCGTCGACCTCATCCGTCGCGCCGAGACCGCCCAAGACTACTATGCCACCTTCGAGGGCACCGAATTCTACGACAAGCTCGATTTCTAAGGAGAGATCTTTATGAAACTAATCCCCGGCGGCATCTGTGCCGCAAAAGGCTTTTCGGCTGCGGGGCTCAGGGCCGGCATCAAGCCGACGTCTCCCGCAGACAAGAATGACCTCGGACTCATCGTCTCGAGCGTCCCCTGCGCCGCTGCCGGAGTGTTTACGACCAACCGCGTCAAAGCCGCGCCGGTCTGGCTCGACAAAAAGCAGCTGGCGGACGGGACCGCGCAGGTCATCATCGCCAACAGCTCCATCGCCAACGCCTGTGCGCCGGACGGGGAAGAGACCTGCCGGAAAGAGATGGCGCTGGTCTCCGACGCTCTGGATGTCAAAGCCTCGGACGTGCTGGTCTCCAGCACCGGCGTCATCGGCGTCCGTTTGAACGTCGAGGCCATTGAAGCGGCTTTGCCGGAACTGGTGTCGAAACTCAACGACTCTGCGGAAGGCTCCGACGCGGTCGCCCGCGCCATCATGACGACGGACACGGTGAAAAAGGAGATCTCTTACGCGTTCGAAGTCGGCGGAAAGACCGCTCACATCGGCGGCATCTCCAAGGGCAGCGGCATGATCCATCCGCAGATGGGCACCATGCTCTGCTACCTGACCACCGACGCCTGTGCCTCGGCGGAGATGCTCGACAAAGCGCTGCGGGAGGTCGTCGGCAAGACGTTCAACCGCATCTCGGTCGACGGCGACATGTCGACGAACGACACCTGCATCATCCTCGCAAATGGTCTTGCGGAGAACCCGTGTATCGCCAACGAGGGCGAGGACTTCGAGGCCCTGAAAGCGGCTATGTACGAAGTCTGCCTGTACCTCTGCCGGCTGATGGCAAAGGACGGGGAAGGGGCCACGCACCTCATGACCTGCAAAATCTCCGGCGCCGCGAGCGAGGCGGACGCGGAGGTCCTCGGCAAGAGCGTCATCAACTCCTCCCTGACCAAGGCGGCCATCTTCGGCGCCGACGCCAACTGGGGCCGCGTGCTCTGCGCCATGGGCTATTCCGGCGTGGACTTCGACCCCGACAAGGTCAGCATCTCCTTCGTCTCTGAGGCGGGGAACGTCCTGGTCTGCCAGAACGGACGGGGCGTCGACTTCTCCGAAGAGACGGCCAAGAGCGTCCTCAGCGAAGAGGAGGTCATCATCGACATCGTACTTGGCGAAGGGGACGCGGAGGCCACCTGCTGGGGCTGCGACCTCACTTACGACTATGTGAAAATCAACGGCGACTATCGGACCTGACAGCGCCTTTAGGAGATAACACTATGGATACGTTCGACAACATCAACCACGTGAACATCACGCCGGAACAGAGGGCACAGACCCTCATCGAGGCGCTGCCCTACATCCAGCGGTACTATGGCAAGACCATCGTCATCAAGTACGGCGGGAACGCGATGATCTCGGAAGAGCTTCGCAGAGCGGTCATCGACGACATCGTCATGCTGTCTCTCATCGGTGTCCGGGTCATCGTCGTCCACGGCGGCGGCCCGGAGATCTCCGCCATGCTGAAGAAGACCGGCAAGGAGAGCAGATTCGTCAACGGCCTGCGTTATACCGACGAAGAGACCATGGACATCGTCCAGTCGGTCCTCTGCGGCAAGGTCAATAAAGACCTTGTCAAGCTCATCAACGACGCCGGCGGCAAAGCGGTCGGCCTCTCCGGTATGGACGACAACATGATCCAGGCGGTCAAGCTTGACAAGGGCGACGGCTTCGATTACGGCCTCGTCGGCGAGATCGAGGACATCGACCCCGAAGTCATCTTCCATACCATCGGCAGCGGGATGATCCCGGTCATCTCGACGGTCGCCATGGGTACGGACGGCAACAAGTGCTACAACATCAACGCGGACACGGCCGCGGCGCGCATCGCCATCGCCTGTCATGCGTCGAAACTCATCCTGCTCACGGACATCACCGGTGTCCTCAGAGACAAGGACGACGAGTCCACCCTCATCGGACGGATCACCCTCGATGAGATCCCGGAACTCAAGGCGTCCGGCGTCCTGCAGGGCGGCATGATCCCGAAGGTCGAGTGCTGTGAATTCGCCGTCAAGAGCGGCGTTGCCCGCACGCATATCCTCGACGGACGCATCCCGCATTCCATCCTGATCGAAGTCCTGTCCCACAAGGGTATCGGGACCATGGTCTGGAGAGGGGAGGACAACACATGACCACGAAAGAACTCATGGCCCTCGACCAGCAGTATGTGCTGGGGACCTACGGCAGAAACCCCATTGCCATCACGCACGGCAAGGGTGCCACGGTTTACGACGCAGAAGGCAACGAATACATCGACTTCACGAGCGGCATCGGCGTCAGTTCGGTCGGCTACGGCAACGAGAAATGGGCGAAGGCGATCTACGATCAGGCGCTCAAGATCGGCCACATGTCGAACCTCTACTACACCGAGCCCTGCGCGAAACTCGCGGAACAGCTCTGCACGCGGACCGGCATGAGCGCGGTCTTCTTCGGCAACTCCGGCGCGGAGGGCAACGAAGGCATCATCAAGCTCGCCCGGAAATACAGTTTTGACAAATACGGCGAAGGCCGTTCCACCATCCTCACGCTGAAGGATTCGTTCCACGGCCGGACGATCACGACACTGAACGCCACCGGACAGGACATGTTCCACCAGTATTTCTTCCCGTTCACGGAAGGGTTCAAGTACGTTAAAGCCAACGACTTCTCCGACCTTGTCATGACGGCAGACGACACGGTCTGCGCGGTCATGATGGAACTGGTCCAGGGCGAAGGCGGCGTCAACGTCCTCGACAAGGAGTACGTGAAGACGGTCGCCGAATACTGCAAAAAGAACGACTGGCTTCTGCTCATCGACGAAGTCCAGACCGGCGTCGGCCGGACCGGCACGCTCTTCGCGTTCCAGGACTACGACATCGAGCCCGACGGTGTCTCCTTTGCCAAAGGCATCGCCGGCGGTCTGCCCATGGGCGGCTTCCTCGTCTCGGAAAAGGCCCGCGGAGCTCTCGGTCCCGGCACCCACGGTTCCACCTTCGGCGGGAACCCCATCGCCGCCAGCGCGGCTCTGGAGGTCCTCTCCGAACTGGACGACCAGTTCCTGCTGGAAGTCCGCGAGAAGGGGAACTACATCGCCGCGGCCATCCACAACATGCGTTCCGGCAACATCGCCGCCATCAAAGGCAAGGGTCTCATGATCGGCCTCCAGATGATCGGCGCCGACGCCGGCCAGATCTCGCAGGCGCTCGCCACCCGCGGCCTTCTGACGCTGACGGCGCACGGCAACGTGCTGCGATTCCTGCCGCCTCTCGTCATCACCATTGAAGAGATCGACAAGGGCCTCGCCATCCTGCAGTCCCTGCTCGGCGACTGAGATTATTTGACAGTTGTCATTGACAAACCGAGGCCTGAACATTTACGATTAAGGTAACGGGACGGACCTGTTTGGGAATATGGTATCTTGATCATCTGGGGTCTCGTCCTGAAATCACTTTTTTGGAGGTAAACATCATGAAAAAATTTGTTTGCAGCATCTGCGGATATGTCTATGAAGGCGAGTCCCTTCCGGCCGATTTCGTATGCCCCATTTGTAAAGCTCCCGCTTCGAAGTTCAACGAGATGGGCGGCGACATGAACTGGGCTGCCGAGCATGTGGTCGGCATCGCTTCCGATGTCCCGGAAGAGATCAAAGCAGGTCTTCGCGAGAACTTCAACGGTGAGTGCTCTGAAGTCGGCATGTATCTTGCCATGTCCCGTGTCGCTTTCCGCGAAGGTTATCCGGAGATCGGCCTCTATTGGGAAAAGGCAGCGTTCGAAGAGGCAGACCACGCCTCCCGTTTCGCCGAGATGCTCGGTGAGGTCCTGACCGACTCCACCAAGAAGAATCTCGAAATGAGAGTCGACGCAGAATTCGGCGCCACCGAAGGCAAGACCGAACTCGCCAAGAAAGCCAAGGAACTCGGCCTCGACGCCATCCACGATTCTGTTCATGAGATGGCTCGCGACGAAGCCCGCCACGGCAAAGCGTTCAAGGGTCTCCTCGAGAGATATTTCGGCTAAGGCTATGCGCCTGCCAGACGGAAAGCATGATTCCATCGGCGACTGCCGGTGAAACCATATTCCTGAAAAAAGACTGCACCGGCATTTGCCGATGCAGTCTTTTTCTTTCGAGGTATTTGAGGATGGTCAGCTGACCATTTGTGCCCGTTTTGCTTCTTCTTCCGCGTTGTACTTCTCGGACAGTTTCTTGTAGGCGATCTTGCCCATGCCTTCTCTCGGCATCTCGTCGATGACGACGGTGTTGACCGGGCGGGCGAGGTCGTCGAGTTCCGCGACGTACATCGCCTTCAGTTCTTCGATCACGGTCTCAGGGTTCTCGTTTTCTTTCAGCTCGACGTACGCAACGGGCCATTCGCCCTGGACGTGGTCAAAGTCTTTGACACCGACCACGGCACAGCTCTTGACGGCGTCATGACGGCCGATGATACCTTCGACCTGGGCGGGGAAGATCTTATGTCCGTTGAACGGGGTGATCATTCTCTTGATGCGGCCCTTGATGTAGAGGAACCCGTCCTCATCCATGTAGCCGACGTCGCCGGAATGGATCCAGACCTTGCCGTCCGCATGCCTCCGCATGACATTTGCCGTCTCTTCGGGGTCTTTGAGATAGCCGAGCATGTTGGAGGGGCCGGTCATGCAGATCTCACCTTCCACATCGTAGCCGAGTTCTTCATCGGTCTCCGGCTTGAAGATGGAGATGGTGTTCATGAGCAGAGGATAGCCGACACTGAGGGAACGGAAGTTTCCGTTACAGTAGCAGGAACCGGCGGAACTGACTTCGCTCATGCCGTATCCCTGAGACAGGGGGAAGCGGCTGCCGTGATCTCTCAGGAACCCGTTGAGCTTCGCTTCGGTGCCGGCATTCATGGTGTCGCCGCCGGACCCGGCCGTCTCAAAGAAGCTGAGGTCGAATCCGTTCGCCATCTCCTTGCTGTTCATGAGCTTTTCGTAATGCGCCGGGACCATCAGGGTATGGGCCGGGCGATACTTTTTGACATAGTGTCCGACCTTTTCCTGATCGAACTTCGGGATGACGACATCTTCCAGACCGAGACAGAACGGCATATGGAGACTGGAGACGATGCCGTAAGAGGAGAACATCGGGATGATGTTCAGGAACCGCTGGTCTCTCGTGTAGGAGACACCGCAGTTTTCAAAAGAGGTGGCGATCGCATTGAAGCCGTCATGGCTCAGCATGACGCCCTTCGGCATACCGGTCGTACCGCCGGTCAGCGTGATCGCCGCGCAATCGTTCTCACCGTAAGCTGCCGTGTAGGTGGCGTTCGGATCGGGATTGCCCTTCTTCGCGAACGTGTTCCAGGTGATGACGTTCCCTTCTTCTTTGATCTTCGGAGCAGGCATTTTGAACTGCTTGATGAAACGGATGGTTTTCGGAAGGGAGGTGTCGGCAGAGATGATGATGATCTGTTCGAGATCCATCTTCTGAAGGTCTTCTTTCAGTTTTTCATAATAGAGATCGACCATCATGAGGATCTTTGCGCCGGACCGTTCGACGAATTCTCTGATCTGGTCGGCCGTCAGCCGCGGATCGAGGGTCATCAGAGTGGCGCCGAGCTTGTTGAGTCCGTAAAGGGAGTAGACCGGCTCCGGGAACGTGACGGTCGCACATGCGACGATATCGCCTTTCTTGACGCCGAGGGCGGCAAACGCTGCCGCGGCGTTGTTTGACCGATCGATCAGCTCGCGATAAGTGATCTTTCGATCGAAATAATTGATGGCCACATTGTTTTCGTAGCCTTTGTTGCGGCGGACGATCGCTTCGTAGATCGTCTCTTTCGGGATTTCTGCCTTCTGTGCTTCTTCACTGAAGAACTGCATCCAGGGTCTTTCGATAGAGGGGAGCCGTTTGACGGTTTCCTTCGCACACATTAAGATACACTCGCTTTCTCACACTTTTTTTGCGGTTTGTGCGATGGACGAATAGTTCTCGCACAAACCATACAAACAGTGTATGTTATGGCTCAAATATAGCGAGATAATCTTAAACAATTCTGAATAATGACAAGGGATTTCGTACGATTTCGACAAGTGGATCGCTTTACATAGCCGAACACTTTTGGAAGCATTAAGTTAACATTTGTCTATTCTTTGTCGGAGGTTTGTCAGAAATGGGATAAATGCTGGAATCCTGCCTCATTTTTTTCCTTGTATAAAAATTGCACAATTGTTGCTGTATTTCGATCGTTTGTCGCCAAATCCCTTTATAAAAAAATCTTTCGATAAAATATTCAGTTAAATTATTCGGTTAAGATATTCAGTAAAAACAAAAAAACCACCGGCAACAGCGTTGCCGGTGGAATGCTCTATTGTTGCTGTCAGATGTCAGATGCCCGGGATCATTCCTTGATGGGAAGGACCTGCTGGAAGATGAGACTATCTGCCGGGATATCGGCATACTGGTCCATCGTGTTTCTCGCTTCGATACGAGAGACTTTGCGGTCTACGCCATAAAGGGCGGAACATTCCGGGCAGATGGCAAACAGGTCATGCTTATAGTTGAGGACACTGATGCCAAAGACGCCGATCCCGTTGGAGGAACGGAGCATCTGCATGTTGACGGTTTTGCCGCAGTGCGGGCAAGCGACGGGTTTCGACTGCCCGAAGAATCCGATGGCGTCTGATGTCTTTTTCATTGTCAATTCTCCTTCAAACCCAGATTAGTGTTATTTTACTGTACTTTTATAGGGTTGTCAATTTCTGTCAGTCCAGTTTGTCCGGGTGTTCCGGCAGGATGCCGCGGCGGTAAACGTCCATCAGCCGGGTCAGCATATCGATGTTCTTTTGCAGCTTTTTCCCGATGTCGGTCTCGTAGATCTTCATCCGGTGGTCGCAGGGCTGCATGAGCACGGTCTCCGGGATGATGTCCTTGTTGTACCGGACCGCATCTTCAAACCCTTCAAAGGGTTCGAGGGCGGAGATCCGCATGCCGTGGGAGTTGAAAATGAGGCTGTAGCCGGCGATGCCGGTCGTTTTCTGATAGGCTTTGCTGAACCCGCCGTCGATGAGGAAGAGTTTGCCCTCACCGCGGATGGGAGTCTCGCCCTTGGTCGTCTTGACCGGGGTGTGGCCGTTGATGAGGTGGGAGAACTCGGAGTCGAGGCCGAACTCGTGCAGGATGATCTTGCATCCTTCTGCGGTCTGTGTGATCTGGTAGTACGGGTCTCTGGCTTCGTTCCAGGTGGACTTGTCGGCGATGAATCGGCGTTCGAACGTGGTGATCTTCTCCCGGGCAAAGGTGGGAGCCCACTTGCCGCACCACAGATACCAGATGAAGTCCTGTCCGCTCTGGCGTTTCGGGTCGGTGTCCGTCGCGAAGTAGCCGTCACGGACCTTCTTGTCGCAGTAGTCGAGAAGCGCTCTGCCGCTGTACTCTTTTCCTTCGAAATTGAACACTTTGAAGGTGCCGTCCGCGTTCATCGGAACGCCGCCGTGGACGAGCAGGTTGCCGTTGTAGCACTTGTACATGGAACCCTTGTCAAGCAGGAAGCGGATGTGCTTCTGGAGCTTTTCAGACCCGCGGAACGCTTTGATCATCTCGTTCATCATGTCCTGCTCTTCCGGTGTCAGGGTGTACGGGTCTTCGGGGTCGACGGTGGGGAAGTCGCAGTCCTTCATCGGGTAGATCTTGCCGTCGATCTCGACCGTGGAGTCTTCATAATTGATGTGTTCGAGCGATGCGCGGTCCATCATATCGAAGTCCGGATTGCGCTTGACGACCTGGCCCATCAGCTTGAAGAGGATCATGGTGATGGCCTTGGACATCCGGGCAGTCAGCAGGAGGTCGCGGTTTTTCGTGTGTTTCTTTTCCTCTTTGTCGAGGATGCGGGTCGCGAAGCTGGACAGGTCGGTAAGGGAATAGTATTCGTTCGCGAAGAGCGAGAGAGGACGAAGACTGATCCCGTAGCCGATCTCCAGGACCGGAAGGTTGTTGTAAAGGATGGAGTTCGACAGAACGGTGGCGATGCAGATGGGAGAACCCGCTGCGGCGCCGATCCAGACGACGTCATGATTGCCGAACTGGATGTCGAGGGAGTGGTGCTCCATCAGAGCGTCCATGACGATGTCGGCACGGGGGCCGCGGTCAAAGATGTCGCCGACCAGATGGAGGCGATCGACGATGAGGCGCTTGATGACGCCGCAGACCGCGACGATGAAGTCCTGCGCCTTGCCGATCTCGATGATCGTATTGAGGATGTTGTCGTAATACTCTTTCTTGTTGTGGAGATCGAAGTCGATGTTGATGAGCTCGTCGATGACATAGGCATACTCCGGGGGAAGCGCTTTACGGACTTTCGACCGGGTATACTTCGAGGTGATGACATGGGTGAGCTCGATGAGATGGTGCAGGGTCTCGTGGTAGAATGCGGTCTCATCCTCGACGCCTTCCAGCAGCTCGGCCATCTTTTCTTCCGGATAATAGACGATGGTGGCGAGGGTGTCCCGCTCATCGACCGTCAGCTCATCGGCAAGAAGGGTGTCGATCTTTTCCCGGATGGCACCGGAAGCGCTGTTCATGACATGGACGAAGGGCTCGTATTCGCCGTGGACGTCCGACATGAAATGCTCCGTCGCCTTCGGCAGGTTCAGGATGGCATTGAGGTTGATGATCTCGGTGGCTGCAGACTGTTCGGTCGGGTATTCCTTCCCGAGCAGACGCAGATATTCGAGTTCCGCCTGTGAGTATTCTTTCTTTTTACTCATTGCTTTTCTCCCTTCAGAGTAATGCACTACTTACGTTTCCATTATACATAAATTAGGATGCGCTAACAACGTGAGATTTATTTTTGATAACGGCGATTTAGGTGTTGATTTTTTGTAAGGTGCGTGCTATTATATCAAAGTCGCAGCCACGGCTGGGACGTACCTTTGGGGGCGTAGCTCACCTGGGAGAGCGCTTGAATGGCATTCAAGAGGTAGTCGGTTCGATCCCGATCGTCTCCACCATGAAACAGATCACAGAACACTGTGATCTGTTTTTCTTTGCTTATTTTCCCGATTATTGTTAAAATGAACTTGGCAAATCCCATGATTCCGGTAATCTTGAACAGGGGAGAATAACAATGAAAATCTTAGTCATCAACTGCGGGAGCTCCTCCCTCAAATATCAGCTCATCGACATGGAGAACGAACATGTCATCGCCAAGGGCCTCTGCGAGCGCATCGGCATCGCCGGCGGCCATATCGAAGGAAAGACCTTCGACGGACGACAGTTTTCGGAAGAGATCGATCTTCCGGACCATACTGTCGCGTTCGGGCGGGTCAAGGATGCCCTTCTGGAAGGTGAGTGCAAGGTCATCGATTCGCTCGATGAGATCGCAGCGATCGGCCACCGGGTCGTCCAGGGCGGCGCGGTCTTCGACCACAGTGTCGTCGTCACTCCGGAGGTCATCCGGGAGATCGACAACCTCTCAGCGCTGGCCCCGCTGCACAACCCGGCACACATCCAGGGCATCAACGCCTGCACGGAAGTCTTTGGCGAAGAGAAACCCCAGGTCGTCGTTTTCGACAACGCCTTCCACAGCACCATGCCGAAATATGCCTACAGTTTTGCGATCCCGCAGGACCTTGCGGAGAAACACCAGATCCGCAAGTACGGCGCTCACGGCACATCGCACAAATACCTGGTGGAACGCTATGCCGAGATCAAGGGCATCCCGCTCGAAGGCACGAAGATCATCACCTGCCACCTCGGCAACGGTTCTTCCGTCTCGGCGGTCAAAGACGGCAAATGCATCGATACGTCCATGGGCCTGACCCCGCTCGACGGCCTCGTCATGGGCACCCGTTCCGGCAGCATCGACGCCTCTGCCGTCACCTTCCTGCAGGAGCGCGAGGGCTGGACGCCGAAAGAGACGTCCGAGTTCCTCAACAAGAAATGCGGTCTGCTCGGTGTCTCCGGCTCTTCGAGCGATATGAGGGACAACATGACCGCCAGAGAAGAGGGCGACAAGAACGCCGAACTCGCCACAGACATGCTGTTCTACCAGATCCGCAAATATATCGGTTCCTATGTCGCTGCCATGAACGGCGTTGACGCCATCCTGTTCTCGGGCGGCATCGGAGAGAATTCGGTCCATACGAGAGATGCGGTCGTACGGGAACTCGGCTGGCTCAACATCCGTCTGGATGAAGAGGCGAACGACGTTCGCGGCAAAGAGATCCGGATCTCGACCGACGACTCTGCGGTCGAAGTCTGGGTCATCCCGACCAACGAGGAACTGGCGATCGCGAGAGATACCAAACGACTCGTCGAAGAGCAGTGACTCCAATCAAACACAGCGTCCGGTCTCCCTCCGGGCGCTTTTGTTTGACAGATTTGCCGATTTGTCGATTGTATAAAGTTTTATCTTGCGTTCATCGCCGAAAAGGGCGATAATAGCGTTAACAAATGGAAAGGAAAAACCAAGGAATCATGCCAAACGATTATCCGTTCGTCTTCATCCACGGTTACAACAATTTCGATGATACCTTTGCTCCGGCCAGAGAGATCCTGACCGAAGCCGGATACGAGTGTTATTCGCCTCACATCGGCCCGTTCACCGGTCTCTGGGACCGCTGCTGTGAACTGTATGCTCTTCTGAAGGGCGGCACGGTCGACTACGGCATCGCCCATTCGGAGCGCTGCGGCCACGGCCGCTACGGCAAGACCTTTGAAGGTACTTTTAAGCGCTGGGGCGAACTCGATGAAAACGGGGAGAGGGTCAAGGCCAATTTCCTCGGCCACAGTTTTGGCGGCGCGACCATCCGCTTCCTTTTGCACCTGCTCGTCGAAGGCGATGAACGGGAAAAAGCCGTGACGCCTCCCGACCAGCTCCATCCGCTGTTTCAGGGTGGCCATGAGAACTGGATCCACTCCATTTTCACACTGGCGGCGCCCCACAACGGCACGACGGTCCTGACCATGGCCGGCGGGTACATCTACACGTCCTACTTTATGGAGTTCTCCAAGGCAAACATCAACAGCGGCACCACGAAAGAGAATGCCGACAAGTACGACCTCGACCGGTTCGGCTTCACGAGCGACAAGCTGCGGCTCCGCTATGCGCCCGACAAGATCCGCGCCTATCTGCGGAAAAAGGAAGACAACTGCTTCTATGAACTGACGCCTTCGGGTGCCGACAAGTTCACCGGAGACTTTCATCCGTATGACAACGTCTACTACTTCTCGATCGCGGCGGTCGGCACTCAGCCGATCCTCGGCGGGGAGGCCCAGTGGCCGACTGACGTCCTTGTCGAACGCCACCGCTCGTCTGCCATCATCATGGGCAGCATGCATTCGAAGTACTACGGTCCCGAGTGGCGGCCGAACGACGGGCGGGTCCCACTGGCCTCGGCTCTGCATCCGAAGAATGAGCCCTGGCAGGACTTCGACCCGGGTGAAGGGTTCTCCTACCGCGGGCCCGTACAGAAAGGCGTCTGGAACGTCTTCCCGGTGGAACAGCCGAAGGACCACAACTTCTACATCGGCGAGGAGGTCGACCCGGAGGTCTACAAAAAGTACATCCTGGACCTCGGCAACTTCATCGCCGCCCTTGATAAGTAAAACTCGATATGTAAAAAAGAGTCTGACTGATCCGGTCAGACTCTTTATTTATGTGTCGTAGATCTCGAGGTCGCCTTCGATGGACTTGTCCATGTAGTCGATGACGCAGGCGCGGGCGCTGACGACGTCCCGGTCGGCGATGTAGTCATAGAGCTGCCGGTTGTTCTCCACCATCTCGTGGATGCCGTACTTCGTGCAGTACCGCTCCCAGAGCGTGATGACCGGTGCCTTGAACGACTGGATGCCGAGCGGCACGATGATGTCGCCGCTGCGGTAGGCGAGTTCGTGCCAGAATTCGAAGGCGATGAGTGCCGCCTCCTTCGGAGTTTTCGCGGCCGCCATCTCGCCGAGCAGTTTGCCGAGCACGTCGAGATCGTCTTCCGTGACGCGTTCGCAGATGCGGTCGACGACCATCAGTTCCGCGAACTTGCGGATCTCGAGGATGGAGCGGACCGATTCCTTGGTGAAGGCGATGCCCCTGTACTCCATGAGGGCGGTCAGCGTGTTGATATTGCCGGTATAGATGTAGTCGGCGACGACGGCGCCTTTTCGCGGCTTGATCTCGATGAAGCCGCGGTTTTTCAGTTCGTTGAGGCCGCTGTTGACGACGGAACGGGAGACGTTCATCTGCTCGGCGAATTCGCGCTCGGTGGGGAGGACCTCGCCGATCTTGAGCTCTCCGGAGATGATGGCGTCCTGGATGGTCTTGACGAACAGGTCCCGGAGAGAGGGGGCTGTCAGTTGTTCAAGTTTCATAAGATTCGTTGCTCTTTTCTAACAAAATGAAGTCTGGTCTGTTCTGGCTCTGGTTGTACCACAGACCACAGTGGAATTATACTATACATTTTGACACGGCACAATATGTAGTTTTTGTCATAACTCATGAACCTCGGTTAGCGTAAGGTAATCTTGTTGAATCTCTGACTATGTCACACTAAAATTAAAGTGTGAATTTATATTCATAGGTATACATTGATTCTATTTTTGTTTTGGGAGGGAAATTATGCCTAACATTCCGAAGAAAAAGGAACAGAGACAGTTTACTGCTGCTCAGATGCTGGGCGGTCGTATGGGAACTTACGGTTCCGACACCCCCGATCAGGGCGTCCTCGACTGGACCAACATGATCACCCATGTTCGTCGTAAAGCCAAAGCTCATGACTACGACACCATCGGTATCGAAGCGGTCGCCACCCCCGAGATGGCGCAGATCGCCCTCAAGATGGAATGGCGCAAGCCGAAGTCTCTCGATGAGATCGCCGAACTGATGGGTTGCAAGACCGACATCGACAAGCTTCATCTGGAAGACGTCCTCGAAGAGATGTCCTATCTCGGCCTTGCCGAATTTGACAGAGAGAACCCCGAGAAGATCAAGAAGTACTCCATCAAGTCCTTCGTTCCCGGCATCTCCGAAATGCTCAACGAGCACCGTGAGTGGTACGAAGAGTATCCGCAGCTGGCCGAGCACTTCGAGCTCATGACCTATCAGCCGTTCGACGGCGCCATGATGGGCATCAAGGCCATGGGTCTGACTCAGATGATCCCCGAAGGCGGCGCCGGCGTCGGTATGCACGTCATCCCCGTTGAGAAGGCTATCGAGTCCGAGAACACTTCCATCGACCTCGAGCACATCTCCTACTGGCTCGACAAATACGACGGCAAATATGCGGTCACTCCGTGTTCCTGCCGCCAGGAGCGCCATGAGCGCGGCGTCGGCTGTGCTGACGACCCGAACCACTGGTGCATCGGCCTTGGCGATTTCGCCGACTACATGGTCGAGACGAAAAAGCCCGGCTATTACATCGACAAGGAAGAAGTCCTGCGCATCCTGAAAGTCGCTGAAGACAACGGTTTCGTCCATCAGATCTCCAACATCGACGGCCAGGACAAGATCTGGGCTCTCTGCAACTGCGACGTCAAGATCTGTAACGCCCTTCGTACCTCCATGCTGTTCAACACTCCGAACCTTTCCGCTTCCGCTTACACCGCGAAGGTCAACCCGCAGAACTGCGTTGCCTGCGGCCGCTGCGTCGAGTTCTGCCCGGCCGGTGCTGTCAAACTTGGCCAGAAGCTGAAGTGCAAAGACGGTTCCGAGATGACCTATGAATTCCGTGACGATCCCGCCGATCACATCTGGCTCAAGGATCGCTGGACCCCGAACTACAGAGACGAGAACCGTGAAGAGACCTATGAGTCCGGTACCGCTCCCTGTAAGTCCGCCTGCCCGGCTCATATCGCCATCCAGGGTTACCTGCAGATGGCCAAGGAAGGCCGCTATGACGAGGCTCTCGAGCTCATCAAGAGAGAGAACCCGTTCCCGGCAGTCTGCGGTCGTGTCTGTAACCGCAAGTGCGAAGAAGCCTGTACCCGCGGCACCATCGACGAAGCCGTCGCCATCGATGAAGTCAAGAAGTTCATCGCTCAGCGTGACCTCTTCGAAGAGACCCGCTTCATCCCCGAAGTCGTTCTGACTTCCAACCAGTACACCGAATGGGGCGAGAAGATCGCGATCATCGGCGCCGGTCCTGCCGGTCTGTCCGCTGCCAACTACCTCGCCACCAAGGGTTACAAACCCACCGTCTTCGAGAAACATGACGAACCCGGCGGTATGATGGTCTACGGCATCCCGTCCTACAAGCTCCAGAAAGACGTTGTCGCTGCTGAGATCGACGTCATCCGTGAGCTCGGTGTCGAGATCCGCACCGGCGTCGAAGTCGGTAAGGACGTCACCATCCAGGAACTGAGAGATCAGGGCTATCAGGCCTTCTACATCGCCATCGGCTGCCAGGGCTCCAGAAAAGCCGGCGTCGAAGGTGAGGACGCGGAAGGCGTCATCTCCGCCATCGATCATCTTGCCAAAGTCCACGGCGAGAAAGACTTCAGCGTTCCGAAGAAAGTCGTCGTTGTCGGCGGCGGTAACGTTGCGGTCGACGCAGCCCGCACCTCCGCAAGACTGGGCGGCGAAGACGTCCAGATGTTCTGCCTCGAGTCCCGCGAGACCATGCCTGCTTCCGACGAAGAAGTCGAAGAG
>JAFRHS010000055.1 GCA_017433225.1 Clostridia bacterium | reverse complement strand
GAACGCCGCAGGTTCGGAGGTCGGGCTGCCAGTGCCCGGGCTCTCGAACCGTTCACTGCACCCGCCTGCGTCGAACGGTGTGCGCAGGCGCACAAATAGAGCTTAGTCAGGCAAGTGCTGAACTCGACAAATTTCAGTTTGGCGGAGAGATGGTCTTACAGAAGACACAAAGGTCTGATATAGTAAAAATGGAAATTGATCAGCAGAAAGGCAAAGACTATGAGGTGCAGAAAGGAAGGCGGCACACTGTGAGCAAGACACATGAGACGCAGGAACAGCTGAGAGCGCGCATCGGAGACCTCGCCTATGAGGTGACGCAGAACGCGGCGACGGAGTACGCCTTCACCGGAGAGTACGATGACTTCTTTGAAGAGGGCATCTATGTGGATGTCGTCAGCGGAGAGCCTCTCTTTTCGTCGAAAGACAAGTACAACTCCGGGTGCGGATGGCCGGCCTTCACGAAGCCGATCGCAAAAGAAGCCCTGACGGAAAAACGGGATCTCTCCCACTTCATGATCCGCACCGAAGTGCGCAGTGCCGGCGCCGACTCCCACCTCGGCCACGTCTTCCCCGACGGACCAAAAGAAGCCGGCGGACTGCGCTACTGCATCAACTCGGCGTCCCTCCGCTTCATCCCGAAAGACAAAATGGCAGAAGAGGGGTACGGCGAGTATCTGGACCTTCTGAAATAACGATCCGGACTATAAACGTTCCATAACAAAAAAAGACCACCGACCTAACGTCGGTGGTCTTTTATCTATGTGCATCGTTCAGACCGGGCAGACGCCTCCCGGTCCGTCGTCCACGCCGGCGAGGGCGCGGATGCCCTCCGGGTCGGTCACAGTCACCGTGCCCCGGCCCAGTTCGACGAGGCCTTCCGCCGCGAAGTACTTGAGCATGCGGGTGATGACCTCCCGTGCGCTCCCCACATGGCGGGCGATCTGATCGTGGGTCATGCGGAGCGTATCCGTGCCCCGGTCGAGGACCTCCTCCGCGAGGAAGATGGCGAGGCGGCGGTCCAGTTTCATGAACAGGACCTGCTGCATGGTCCACATGACGTCCGAGAAGCGGGCGAACGCCTCTTTGTGGACATCCCGGTCCATGTAGATGTTCTCCTTCGTCAGCCGGTTGAACACGTCTGCCCGGACGACGAGGAGTTCCGTGTCGACCTCGGCGTCGATAGAGACGTCGAACGTGATGGTCTCCAGGACACAGGACGCCGAGAGGATACAGAGGGAGCCCGGGAGCAGACGGTAGAGGGTGACCTCCCGCCCGTCTTCCGAGAGGAAATACGAGCGCAGTTCTCCGGAGAGGACCAGCAGGATGCCGGTGCAGTCCCCGGTCCGGCCGTGGACGTTCTCGCCGGCGCGAAAGGACCTGCGGGACGTTCCGGACACGAGCAGCGCTCTCTGGTCCGCAGTCAGGTGAGGCCAGAACGGCAGATGCGTTTCGAATTCATGTTCTATATTCATTTTACTTCAGCATCCCGTCATACTTTTTCTGCCATTTACGCACCTTGCGCGCCTTGTACTTCTTCGGCATGCGCAGGGCGATGACGAGGCCGTGGCCGGCGGTGCCGAGGGCTCCGAAGAGGCCCGGGATGAGGCCGTCGACGGCGGTGATGAGTTTGATGCGTCGGACGATGTCCGGCAGCGTGATCTTGTAGTTCTGGGACTCGCCGCTCGAGTCGGTCGACAGGAGCTTCATGTCCTCGTTGGTGACGGCGCCGCAGCCGAGGAGATAGTTGACGGTCTCCGGCGTCTGAGTGAGGACCCAGCGTTTGGCGAGGTCGATGGCGTAGTAAATGTTGCCGAGTTCTTTGTAGTAGGCGACCTGGTAAGGCCACAGTTCCTTTGCGGTCAGAGTGCCTTTCTTCTTCCCCGCGTCGATGACCGCTTTCGCCAGCATATTGCCGGCCTTCATGGCGGCTTCGATGCCGGAGCCGAGGAACGGCATGGTCATGTAGGCGCTGTTGCCGACGGCGGCATAGCCGTCAGCCACGAGGACGGACAGCGTGCAGCGGACACCGAGGTCCACCCACCGGTCGACGATCTTTTTATCGGAGAGGACCGCGTTGCGTTTCCGGAGGTCCTCGATGGCTTCTTTCTGCTGCGCCTTCGTCTGTCCGCCGAACGTGCCGATGAGCACGTCCACTTCGTCCCGCTCGTTGAGGTTGCACCAGGAGATGCCGCAGCGGTCCATGTGGAAGAGGGTCAGGACGCTCTCCGGGTCCGGGGTCGGAGAACCGGGGACGCGCTCGAAGAATCCGCGATACACGGCGAGCACTTCCGAGTCCTTCGGCTGCGCCTCGATGTGAAACTTCTTCGGCACCTGACCGCGGAAGGGCGAGCGCAGACCGGACGCATCGATGACGAGGTCCGCCTCGTACTTCTTCCCCTTCGACGTCTTCGCTCCGACGACCTTGTTCTTCCTGACGATGAGTTCTTTGACCTTTACGCCGAACTTCACTTCGGCCCCGGCCTCCCGGGCGAGTTTCGTCAGATGTTTCGTGAGCCCCCGCCGGGACACGGAGATCTCCTCCATGGGCGGCAGCGGCGGCACGATGAGATTGCTTTTGTTGTCCGGGGACCAGAAGATCCATTTGCTCTTCTGGCAGTAGTCCTCCCGGGGCGGCTCGGGGATGTCGACGAGTTCAAAAATGTCGTGACGGATGTCGTCATACCAGGGGTAGCCTGACTCCGCCTTTTTTGCAGCCTCCAGCACCGTGACATCGCAGCCGGCCTCCGCCAGTTTGATGGCGGCCACCATG
Organism: Clostridia bacterium; assembly: GCA_017433225.1. Taxonomy (GTDB): domain Bacteria; phylum Bacillota; class Clostridia; order Oscillospirales; family Acutalibacteraceae; genus RUG420. The sequence goes on along the minus strand of JAFRHS010000055.1, from coordinate 21,381 downwards.
CCGCCCTGCCCCGCGCCAAGGACGAGGATCTTTTTCTTCACGTTCATTGCGCTCCTTTCTTGTCCGTACCGTACTCTCTTTTGATTTGTGGCGTGGAAACGCGCCCTATGTTCGATCCTGTCCATTATATGCCAGAATCGAGCGGATGTCATTCCATTCGAGGTCTCTCAGGCTTTCCGGAAGCATGGCGAGGAGCAAATCGGACGCTTTCTCCGGCGACAGCGGGTATTCCCCCTCGATCCACTTCAGGGCGATATGCGCCACTCCGGCATCGAAGAGTTCACACTGGAACCGCTCCTCTTCCGAAAACCCTTTCCCGCCGCGACAGGCCTTGACGATGGCTTCCGAAAAATCGAAAGAATACATCTTGATGTAGTTTTCCAGAGAGTTGTACCCGGTGGACTCGAAGGCCTTCTTGATGGATGGCCACTGTTCCGAAGCGGTCGTCAGAAGGTGACAGAACATCTCCCGGAAATCGTGGCATTCTCCCTCCAGGACGACTTGCAGAAGAAGGTCCTGGTAATGGGCGTTCATCACCTCATATTTGTCATGGAAGTAGCGATAAAAGGTGGTCTTGCTGATCTCCGCCCGTTCACAGATGTCCCGGATCGTGATGTGCTCGAACCCCTTCTCATGGAGCAGATCCCGAAATGCGATCTGGATATCCTCCCGGATGTGTTTTTTCAAGGACCGCACCTCCTCAAAAATGACTCTTTTCCTATATTGTAACAATTTGGAACGAAAAGGCAATATCGTCACGTTTTGTCGGTTCTTCCTTTTTTATAATGGAATCGAGGCATTACGTCAACCATCGATCACGTTATGGGAAGGAGAGCACAAGTATGATCAAAGATACGAACCACGTCTACACCGACGGCGAAAAACGCTGCATGGAAGACTATTGGGAGTATCGGAAAGCGCATCCGGAACCCCGGAAAAACCTCATCAAAATGATCCGTCACATCAACATGTTCAATCCGATGCCGAACGATCATTCCTGGGAGTATATTTTCTACGACCGTCAGCTGACCGATGACATGATCGACTTCACGCTGAAGATGAAGATCCGCACACCTTATTACATCGATGAGCTGGCAAAGATCCAAGGCATGGACGTCGAACGCTGCGCAAAGCTTGCCGATGACATGGTGCGCATCGGCATCATCGAGTACTGCACGGACGACAACGGGGTCGATCGCGTCCAGCTTCCGGTCTTCGCACCGGGCAGCATGGAATCGACGATCATGGAGAAGCGGATCACGGATGCTTACCCGGAGACCGCCCCCGCGTTCCTGAACTACATCTTTGACGTCCAGAAACTCGTCGGCAGCGCGATCCCCATGGGGCAGGCCATCATGAGGGTCATCCCGGTCGAAGAGTCCATCGCCCACGAAGGTCATCGTGCCCACTACGAAGAACTGTCCCACTGGCTCGACGAAGCCGGAGACAGCATCGGGATCGTCCCCTGCGAATGCCGCAAGATCCGTGCGATGTGCGACGAAGGCACGGCGGATCTGGAAGGGGAATGGTGCATCTCCATGGGCAAATTCGCGGAGAGCTGCATCCGGGTCGGGAAAGCCCGGCGGATCACCCGGGAGGAATGCGAGAAGATCCTCAAAGACGCCGAAAAACGCGGCTATGTCCATCAGGTAAACAACATCGACGGACCGTACCATTCGGTGTTCCTGTGCAACTGCTCCTGGGACACCTGTATGGCACTGAAAGCCAGCTGGTACACCTCGACCCCCAACATGGTCCGCTCCAACTATCTGGCGACCGTCGACCCGAAAAACTGTGTCGCCTGCGGCTCCTGTGTGGAGGTCTGTCCCCAGAACGCCGTCAAGCTCGGCCAGAAGATCTGCCAGAAGAACCCGGTCGAGATCCCCGAGACCCCGAACCCCGACGAATATCTTCTCTACGGAAAGAAGTATTGGAAAACGGACCTGCTGACCGAGCGCAAAAACGTGGTCGCGGAGACCGGGACCGCGCCCTGCAAGAGTGCGTGCCCGGCGCATATCGCGGTCCAGGGCTATCTGAAGATGGCCGCCAACGGCAAGTACCGGGATGCGCTGGAACTGATCAAAAAAGAGAACCCGTTCCCTGCGGTCTGCGGCAGCATCTGCGCCCGGTTCTGCGAAGAGAACTGCACGCGCGGCATCGTGGATGCCCCGGTCGCGATCGATGAGATCAAGAAGTATGTTGCGGACCTGGAGATCCACTCCGACAACCGCTTCATCCCGGAGAAAATCAACGACAAAGGCGAGAAGATCGCCATCATCGGCTCCGGCCCTGCCGGACTGTCCTGTGCCTATTACCTTGCCGTGCTCGGCCATGACGTCACCGTCTTTGAGAAGTCCGAGAAGCCCGGCGGCATGATGACCTACGGCATGCCCTCTTTCCGGCTCGACAAACGGACGGTGGATGCCGAGATCGACGTCATCCGCGCCCTTGGCGTAGACATCAAATGCGGTGTCGAAGTCGGGAAAGATGTCACCATCCAGTCCCTGCGGGACGAAGGCTACAAAGGATTCTATATTGCCATCGGCGCCCAGGGCGGACGTGCCGTCGGCGTGCCGGGAGAGGACGCGGAAGGCGTCTGGTCCGGCATCGACTTCCTGCGGAAGGCAGAGTCCGACCGGAAGCCGGCGCTTGGAGAAGAGAATGTCGTCGTGGTCGGCGGCGGGAATGTGGCAGTCGACGTGGCTCGCACAGCAGCCCGGCTGACAAAAGGCGCTGTCACCATGGTCTGCCTGGAGCAGCGCGATGAAATGCCTGCCGCAGACGAGGAAGTGGAAGAGGCAGAAGCCGAGAGCATCCGGGTCGAGAACGGCTGGGGCCCGAAAGAAGTCCTCAAAGATGCTGACGGAAACGTGAAGCAGGTGGTGTTCAAGCGATGCACCTCCGTTTTTGACAAGGACCACAAATTCGCTCCTCAGTACGATGAGGTCGACACCATGACGCTGGACTGCGGCAAGGTGCTGTTGTCCATCGGCCAGTCCATCCAGTGGGGAGACCTTCTGGAGGGCACGAAGGTGAAACTGGGCAGAGGCAACACGGCAGAGGCAGACCGCTGGACGTACCAGACCGCCGAACCCGACATCTTCGTAGGCGGAGATGTGTATACCGGCCCGCGATTCGCCATCGACGCCATTGCCGCCGGCAAGGAAGGGGCCGATTCCCTCCACCGCTTTGTCTGGGAAGGCCATGACCTGAGACTCGGACGCGTGAAGCGGGACGACTACCGGGACGGCATCGATAAAGAAAACCTGATCATCGGATCCTACAACGATTCGAAACGTCAGAAACCCGGGATCGACCCGACGAAAGTCCGTTCTTTCGACGACGACCGGCTCCCGTTCTCCGAAGAACAGGTCAAACTGGAAACGGCGCGCTGCCTCGAATGCGGTGCCGCGCGCGTGGATCATCAGCTGTGCATCGGGTGCGGTGTCTGCACCACACGGTGTAAATTCGATGCCATCCACCTCAGCAGGGAGGCAAACAAGTGGGGCGTCCCCTATGAACAGTTCATCCAGGCCGGCGCAAAATCCATGGCTTCCAAAGTCGTGAAGACCACGGAGAAGCAGATCAAAAAGACGCTCCGAGAGCGCCAGGCGAGAAAAAAGGTCTGAGACCGCTGACAAATCACAAAACAAGACCGTCCGGGTGACCGGACGGTCTTGTTCTTCTCACCCTCCTTACGGGCGACACGAGAACACACGTCATTTCATCTCCTCCGTCAACAGTTGGTAGGTCGCTCTCGCCGCCTCTTCCGGGGTGAGTTCATAGCGGCCGGAGACCCAGTTCTCTCCGATGTAACTGATGCCGTAGGCCAGGATATCACATTGGATCCGCTGCTCTCGGGTGATGGTGCCGTCCTGCAGCCCCGCCAGGCGGTCGACCAGCGCACCTACGACCAGAGAGTAAATGACCTCGTTCATGGAGTTTCTCCCCAGAATGTCGAAGGTCCGCTTGATCGGAAGAAAGTTCTCCTGTGTCGCCCGGTACATCTGCTCGAGGAAGGAATGCAGGTCGAGTTCTTCGGTCAGGACGAAGTACTCTTCAAACAGCAGCTGGAAGTTATAGGTCATAACGTCGTACTTGTCCCGGTAGTACCGGTAAAACGTGGGCTTGCTGATCTCTGCTCTGGCACAGACTTCCTCCACCGTGATCTTGTCGAAGTCCTTTTTCTCCAGCAATTCATTAAAGGATGCCAGAATGTGTTTTTTGGTCTGGTTCTTCATGGCTCTTCCCTCCGCGCCTTTACGAATCAAGTCAATCGTAACATAACATTACGAATCGAGCAATTCGTAACTTCGGAATAACCGGGTCATGAGAAAGAATAGTACTGAAAGGTATAAATGATCATTCTTTGGGAAAGGAGATCTCTTTATGGAACTGAAAACCTGGAATTACAGAGTCAAAGATCTGACCGAAGGGGAAAAGAAGGCGATGCAGCCCTACCTCGATGAAGTGGGCGATGCTCCGACCCGGAAAAACCTGCTGAAGCTGATCCGGCACATCAACATGTTCGATCCGGTGCCCACCCGGCATTCCTGGGAGTACCTGTTCTGGAACCGTCTGTTGACCGATGAACAGGTCGACTTTGCCCTGACCATGAAACTGCGACAGGCATACACCGTGCGGGAACTGGCGGAGATGAACCATATGTCCCCGGAGAAAGCGGCAGAGATGGTCGAGGAACTTGCCACGATCGGTCTCTTCGAGTATGACCTCGACGAGAGCGGTGAAGACCGGGTCAAGATCCCCGTCTTTGCCCCCGGCTGTATGGAAAATGTCTGCTGCGACAACCGCATGACCGACCGGTACCCCGAAGTGGCTCCGGCCTTCCTCAACTATATTCTGAATCTGCAGCTCTACGGGCCGGCCATGTTCCCGATGGGTTCCGCCCTGATGAGAGCGCTGCCCATCGAAAAAGCCATCGAGAACGATACCCGCCGAGTCAAATATGAAGAAATGCACTGGTGGCTGGATGAATACGAGGACCACCTTGCCGTTGCGCAGTGCGACTGCCGGAAAGCTCGCCGAATGGTCGGTGAAGGTACCGGCGACCTGGAGGGAGAATGGTGTGTCCTCATCGGGAAGTATGCCGACAGCTGCGTCAAGGCCGGCAAGGCAAGACGCATCGACCGCGCAGAGGCCGAGCGTATCCTTCAGGAAGCGGAGGACCGGGGCTATGTCCATCAGGTCTCCAACATCGACGGCAAAGACTTCAGCCTCTATCTGTGCAACTGCAGCTGGGACACCTGTATGGCGCTGAAAACCTCCTGGTATACCGCTACGCCGAATCTGTCCGCCTCCAACTATCGGGCTTCCGTTGACCCCAACAACTGTGTCGCCTGCGGAGGCTGCGTCGAGGTCTGCCCGGAAAACGCCGTCAAACTCGGTCAGAAGCTCTGCCATAAAACTCCGGTGGAAGTCAAAGGCATGGAGGACTCCAACGAGGTCTTCGTCTACACCAAAGACCACTACCAGAGAGATCTCCTCACCGAGAAGAAATGGGTCGTTCCGGAGACCGGGACCGCCCCCTGCAAGACGAACTGTCCGGCCCACATCTCTGTCCAGGGTTATCTGCGGATGGCCAACGAAGGCCGGTATCGCGAAGCACTCGAACTCATCAAAAAAGAAAACCCGTTCCCCGCCGTCTGCGGCAGCATCTGCGCCCGTTTCTGTGAGCAGGTCTGCACCCGGGGCGACGTGGACGCGCCGATCGCCATCGACGAAGTCAAAAAGTTCCTTGCGCAGAGGGAACTCCGGGAAGAAAACCGCTTCGTCCCGAAGAAACGGTATGACAAAGGCCACAAGATCGCCATCATCGGTTCCGGCCCCGCCGGTCTGTCCTGCGCCTACTATCTGGCGGTGGACGGCCACGACGTCACCGTCTTTGAGAAGGAGAACGAACCCGGCGGCATGATGCTGTTCGGCATGCCCAACTTCCGTCTGGAGAAGGACATCGTCAAAGCCGAGATCGACGTCATCCGCGAACTGGGTGTCGAGATCCGGTGCGGGGTGGAAGTCGGCAAGGACATCACCCTTGACGAGCTTCGTGCCGAAGGGTACAAGGGCTTCTACATCGCCATCGGCGCCCAGGGCGGCCGGAAACTCGGCGTGTCCGGAGAAGATGCGGACGGGGTCGTGTCCGGCATCGACTTCCTGCGGGATGTGGCCTTCGGGAAAACCAAAAAACTCCACGGCGACGTCATCGTCGTGGGCGGCGGCAATGTGGCCGTCGATGTGGCCCGGACTGCGCTCCGCTTCGGTGCGAAATCAGTCACCATGGTGAGCCTCGAGCAGAGAGATGAGATGCCCGCGTCCGAGGATGAGGTCCTGGAAGCGGAGGCCGAGAACATCAACGTCTGCGGCGGCTGGGGCCCGAAGGAGATCCTTGTCAAGGACGGTCGGGTCTGCGGCGTCGACTTCAAGAAGTGTACTGCCGTCCTGGATGCCTCCGGCAAGTTCAACCCCCGGTATGACGAGAACGACATCATGCATGTGGAAGCGGACTTCGTGCTGGCGGCCATCGGCCAGTCCATCGTCTGGGGCGATCTGCTCAAGGGCGAGAACGTCGCGCTTGGCCGCGGCAACACCGCCAAGGCGGATGCCTGGACCTATCAGACGGCTCAGGAAGACGTCTTCGTCGGCGGCGATGTCTTCACCGGTCCGCGATTTGCCATCGATGCCATCGCGGCAGGCAAGGAAGGCGCCGAATCTCTGCACCGGTACGTCTGGGAAGGGCACAGCCTGACCCTCGGCCGGATGCGCCGCGACCGATTCAAGTATCTCGACAAGGACAACATGGTCATCTCCAGCTACGACCATGCCTCGCGGCAGATCCCGCAGATTGACGGCTCCAAGAAACTCACCTTCTCCGACGAGAGGGAATCCTTCACCGAGGAACAGGTCCGGATCGAGACCAATCGCTGTCTGTCCTGCGGCGCTGCCCAGGTCGATCCGGTCGCCTGTATCGGGTGCGGGGTCTGCACGACTCGCTGCAACTTCGACGCGATCCACCTGTCCAAGGTCCGCGACGCGTGGGGCCCGGACCGCTATGAGGACCTCTCTCTTATTTCCGGGAAACACATGATCCATAAGGCCGGCAATGCGATCAAGAAACGTGTCACAGGATAACTGGTCGGCACAAAAAGCAAGCCTGACCATGCAAAAACGACCCCCGACATCTGTCGGAGGTCGTTTTGTTTTGTGCTTACGGAAGGTCCCGGAGCATCTCAAAATACTCTTTGTAGTACGTGCGGAGGGGTTTCGGGTCGATGATGCATTCGACGCCGAGGCCGACACAGCCGCCGTGGTCGCGGCGCATGACGGGCATGACGTTCCAGAGGCCCTTCTTCGGCGTGGTTTTCCCGGGCTCGAAGTCCTGCCAGTCTTCATCCAGCGGATGGAGCGCGGAGTTCGTGCAGGAGGCGCCGTCGGAGGCTCTCCACCACTCGTCGATGTCGATGTCCAGACTCGGGTCGTGCTTGCAGTGGCCGATGAACCAGCCGGTGTACCAGAAGAGCGGGAACGAGGAGCGGATCTGCTTGTACATGCCGCTCTTCTTTCGCGCGGAAGAGTCGGTCGAGATGGAGAAATAATAGGCGTCGCGATTCGTCTCCAGGAACTCGTTGAGTTCCTTCGCGCCCTTCAGAGTCAGGTCGTAGTAGACGTCGTCGCAGGCGTTCCAGAACTTTCGGAATTTGCCGACGCGGAGCATGTTGAACGGGTTGGCTTTGCCGTCGCGGTCGGACGTCAGCTTCCACTGCACGATCTGCATGTCGTAGAACTTCCGAAACGGCGTGTTGCCGAGGAACATGCCGAGCAGGCCGAACGAGACGAATGCCAGCATCGGGCGCTGGATGCCGATGGCGTCGATGACCGTGGTGCCCTCGTGGGGACCGGCGATGGTCGTGACCGACTTCAGCAGATCGCCGTGACCTCCTTCGAACAGCGGAGAAAGTTCTCCGGCAGGAGTGGCGGCCCGCTCCTCCTCAGAGCCGAACGCCAGAAGGTGCGCGAACATGCGAACGGTGGCGCCGCCAAAGCTGTGCCCGATGATGTGGAGGCGCTGGATGTCTCCGTCGTCCGCCGGCTTGCCCCAGTTCGGGAACTTGGCTTCCGGATAGACTTTGCCATACCGGGCATGGCCGTACTTCTTCGAGTGCGCCACACCGTAGTCGACCCGTGTGCCGGTGATGGAGGCGTACATCTCACAGGCGCGGTCCCAGGCGGAGCTGATACCGCTGACACTCAGGGAGTGTGCCTCGTACCCTTCGTAGGCAAGTTCCTTGGTGAAACTGCCGGCAGTACCGCCGAAATAGGGCAGCAGGCGGCCGAGCGCCTCGTCCTCGCCGAAGCCAAGCATGCCGTGGCAGAATGCGTATGCGTCTTTTTTGACGCCGGTAGTGTTGGACATGGGGATCATCCTTTCGTTCTTTTCCATTTCTTTTGTGCGGATCTTACTTCAGTCCGAGAAGCAGATCGATGTACTTCCGATATCTTCTCCGATACTTTCTCCGGAACAGGAATGCCTGCGGGGACAGTCCGACGACGTCCATATGGTCGCCCTGGTAGACCGGCATGACGTTCCACATCCCCTTCTTCGGGGTGCTCTTCTTCGGATCGAAGTCCTGCCACTCCTCGTCGGAGGGATGCAGGGCGGAGTTCGTGCAGGAGGCGCCGTCAGACGCTCTCCACCACTCGTCGATATCGATGTCGAGGCTCGGATCGTGCGTGCAGGTGCCGATCGCCTTGCCGGTGATGAAGAACGGCGGGAACGTGTTCCACTTCATGCGGTAGGTGCCGTCCTTTTTCCGTTTGGAGTTATCCGTGGAGATGGAGAAGTAGTAAGCGTTCGGGCTGGTCTCCACGAACTCGTTGATCTCCTTCGCGCCCTTCAGGGTGAGGTCGTAGTAGACTTCGTCTTCGGACTTCCAGAGTTTGAAGACCTTGCCCATACGGAGCATTCTCGTCGGATGGAGCAGCTTGTCCCGGTCAGACGTCATCTTCCACTGGATCAGCTGCATGTCGTAGATCCTCCGGAACGGGGTGTTGCCGAGGAGGTTGCCGAAGACATAGTAGGTGATGAACCGGCCGACGGGCAGGATGATCGGACGGAGGGCGTCGATGACGACGGTGCCGTCATGGGGACCTGCGACCGTGGTGACCGACTTCAGCAGATCGCCGTGGCCGCCGGCAAACAGCGGAGACAGATCGTCAGGGTCGGTGACCGCGCGCTCCTCTTCGGAACCGAATTCCATGAGGTGCGCGAACATGCGGACCGTGGCGCCGCCGAAGCTGTGACCGAGGATGTGGAGACGCTGGATGTCGCCGTCGACGGACGGTTTGCCCCAGTTCGGGAGCTTCGCCTCAGTATAGACCTTGCCGTACCGGTCATGGCCGTACTTCTTCGAATGGGCTTTTCCGTAGTCGACGCGGGTACCGGTCAGGGACGCATAGACTTCACAGGCGCGGTCCCAGGCGGAGCCCAGCGAGCTGAAGCTCGGCGCGCAGGCCTCGTAGCCCTGCTTCTTCAGCATCTTGGTGATGCTGCCGGCAGCGCCGCCCCAGTAGGGCATAACGATGTTGACCAGCTCGTCTTCGCCAAAGCCGAGCATGCCGTGGCAGAACGCGAATGCGTCCGCGCGGACTTCCTTGTTTTTCTTAGACATGACACTACTCCTCTCATTTTTTGTACACGTATGAATTTCTTCATAATGACCGTACAAGTATAATCTTAAATCAGTCTTAAAAAAGCCCGCCGAAACGACGGGCTTTGCAAATTTTCTCTTTACGGAAGCTGCAGGAGCATGTCGGTGAACTTTTTGAAATACCGTCTGGTATGACCCGGGTTCACGAACGCGCGTTCCGAGATGCCGATGACGTCCATGTGGTCGCCCTGGTAGACGGGCATGACGTTCCAGATGCCCTTCTTCGGGGTATCCTTCTTCGGGTCGAAATCGGCCCATTCCTCATCGTTCGGATGGAGCGCGGAGAGGGTGTTGGAGCAGCCGTCGGAGGCTTTCCACTCCTCGCTCAGCGGCTGGCCGAGCGTGCGGTCATAGTCATAGCGGCCCATCATGTTGCCGGTGATGATGAACGGCGGGAAGGACGTATACTTCATGCGGTAGTTGCCGTTCTTCTTCCGTTTCGATGCATCGGTCGAGATGGAGAACTGATATGCGTTCGGGTTGGACTCGAGGAATTCATTGAGTTCCTTGGCGCCGGCGAGACAGAGGTCCCAGAAACAGTCGTCGTGGGACTTCCAGAACTTGCGGACGCGACCAAGTCTGCCGATGTAAAACGGGTGCGCTTTGCCGTCGCGGTCGGACGTGATCTTCCACTGGACCAGCTGCATGTCATAGATCTTCCGGAACGGGGTGTTGCCCATGACGTTTGCAAGGCCGACGAACGAGATGAGTTTCAGCGTCGGGACCAGGATGCCGATGGCGTCGATGACCGTCGTGCCGTTGAACGGGCCCGCGATGGCGGTGACAGACTTGAGCCAGTCGCCGTGGCCGCCCGCGAACAGCGGAGAGAGTTCATCCGCCGGCGTGACTGCCCGCTCCTCTTCGGAGCCGTAGGTCATGAGGTGGGACAGCATGCGGACCGTAGCGCCGCCGAAGGAATGGCCGACAAGGTGGATCTTCTGGATCTGCCCGTCGTCGGCGATCTGCCCCCAGTGCGGGAGTTTTGCCTCGGTATAGACCTTGCCGAAGCGCTCGTGGCCGTACTTCTTCGAATGCGCGATGCCGTAGTCCACCTGCGTACCGGTCAGGGACGCGTAGATCTCACACGCGCGGTCCCAGGCGCCGCCGATGGAGCTGAAGCTCGGCGAAGTGGCTTCATAACCCTCTTTGTGCAGACGCTTCACGACACTGCCGCCGAAGCCGCCGTAGTAGGGCATGAACTTGTGGACGAGTTCGTCCTCACCGAATCCCAGCATGCCGTGGCAGAACACGAATGCTTCGCTGCGGACCTGATTCTTTTTCTTGGACATAGTCTTTTCTCCCTTTCGTTCTTTTTTGTCACATACTGACAGTTGTCAGTTTCATTATAGCGAAACTCTCCACGTTTTCCAATACTCGACCAGTAAACTATATGTTATCTTTTTCACGAATCCGTAAATCGCTGCTTTTTGCATGGTTATTGGACGTTCCACGGCAGAAGCGTTCTTCTACAGCTGTAAAACTCGTGCTACAATGGAACAGGCAATTAGTTCGGACAACTTGCAAGAGTTGGATCACATGAAAAAGGAGTGTTTACCAATGAGCTACAAGAACAAGTACCCCTTCGTGTTCATCGGCGGCATGCTGAGCTGGGGTGAAGAGAACATCATGTACAAGGGCTGGCCCTACTGGGGCATGGTCGCCGGCAACCTGTGCCGCCAGCTGCGTGAGACAGACATCGAGGCGTACGGCGTCCAGGTCGGTCCCGCGAACAGCGCCTGGGACAGAGCCTGCAACCTCTACGCCATGATGACCGGCACGACGGTCGACTACGGTGTCGCCCACTCCAAGGCGCACAAGCACGACCGGTACGGCCGCACCTATGAAAAGCCCCTCTTCGAAGGCTGGGGCAAGCCCATGGCAGACGGCGGCATCAAAAAGGTCCACCTGCTCGGCCACAGCTTCGGCGGCGCGACCATGCGTATGCTGGCAGAACTCCTGACCAACGGTTCCGAAGAAGAGCGGAAAGCGACGAAGGACGGCAGTTTATCGCCCCTGTTCGAGGGCGGCCACGGCGACATGATCGCCTCCATCACGGCTATCTCGGCGCCCCATGACGGCACCACGTTCGTCCACGCGTTCGAGCCGATGATGAAAGTCCTGACCGCCGGTGTCCTCGGCATGTTCGCGGTCCTCGGCAACACTCCGGCGAACAAGTTCTACGACAACTACATGGAGCAGTACCATCTGACGGTCCCGGCCGGCCAGACGAACTACAAGAACATCCTGAGCCCGAAGCAGCTCCTGCGCATCCGCAACATCATCAAAACGGGCGACCACGTGTTCCACGACCTGCGGATCGATATCGCCTCCAAGATCAACGACTTCATCCACTGCTCCCCCGACATCTACTACTTCTCCGTCTCCGGCAACGGCACGAAGCCCGCGAAGGATAATCCTGAGAACCAGGTCCGCGCCCCCATCATGATCTTCGCGTTCATCCCGTTCGCGAAAGTCATGGGCAAGTTCCCGGCACAGAAGATCGGCGACTACTACATCGACGCCTCCTGGCACGCGAACGACGGCCTCGTCCCGACCGAGTCCGGCCGCTACCCGCACAAGGAGCCCCACGTCATGTATGAGGACGTGAAAAACCAGCCCCTGAAGAAGGGCGTCTGGCATGTCCTGCCCGACTACATCGCCGACCACGGCACCGTCATCGGCGGCTCCCTCTCCTACATCGGGCCCGGCAAACCGGACATCTACCGCACCTACTGGCGCGACCATCTCGACATGCTCATGACGCTCGAAGGCTGAACATATGATAACTTTTTAAGGTATCCTACAATACCAGGCAACCTATTTTGTTCATCCTTGACAATTGTCCCGGCGGACCGTTCCACGATAAAATGGAAGTGACTAAAGGGAACCTTTCATAGGAGAGTACAACAACGAAAGGAGAACAAAGCATGTTCAGCCTCATTTTTGACATCATTATCAAATGGCCCCTGATGATCCTGTTTGGCCCGATCGGCCTTCTTTTCTAAGGATCCCTGTCAGAGACTCACGACGCAGACCGCCGCCTCTCACGAGACGGCGGTTTTTGTGTTATAATGTTTTGCAGTAAATCGCCCACAGGAGGAACCCTATGTCGAACGCAAAAGACCTCATCCCGAACGGGTATTTCGAGCAGCACAAAGTCGTCGACGGCACGGCCGCCGGCGTCCTCGTGGACATGGCGGTGTCGGACCTCATCCTCTTCCCCGAGGAAAAGATGCCGGACCTCGAACTGTCCCCGGAGGAAGCGGCTCTCGCGGAGGAAGTCCGCACCTGTACCGACGCCGAACAGCTGGTCCGCTGGATGCGCAGACCCGTGTCCGGCCTGCTGCGCTCCCGCATCCTGCGCCGCGCGCTGGCCTTCGAGAAAGACGTCCTGCCGCTCATGCAGCACCGCGCCCTCACCACACAGCTCGACGCGTTCGAGGACTGCGTGACCATGTTCTTCCTCGTGTGCAGGAAGAACCCGTGCCCGTGGATCATGGAGTACTACAGCGAAGTCCGCTCCGAATTCCTGCAGAGCCAGTTCTGCCTCATCCTTGGCATGCGCGGGTCCCCCTCCTACATCCCGTTCCTGCTCGGCGAGGTCGACCGGTTCGAACACCTGCGGTCAAAGGAGCAGTACCTCGAACAGGGCCCGCTCCTCGGCATCAACGCGCTGCAGAACTGGCCGGACGAACGGGAGGACTGGAACGTCTATGACGCGCCCGCCTTCTTCGACCTGCCGCTGTCCGTGGACCTTCCCGAAGAACTGACGGAAGAGGAGATGCGGGAGCAGACGAAAGAGGGTACGGAACTCTACGAAACAGTCAAAGCGGAAGCCGCGGAGTACCTGAAACAGCGCATGCAGCAGATGCTCGCCTGGTATGAAGGCGGGCAGTCGCTCGAACGCATTGCCGTGGAGGTCGGACTCCCGGAGGAGGTCGTCGCGAGCATGATCCGCGTCCAGCAGAACGAGAAGGAGGCATAACACATGAAAGTATTGATCCTCAACGGTTCGCCCCGTATGAATGGAAACACCACTCTGGCCGTCGACGAGATGGTCAAAATCTTTGAAGAGGAAGGCGTTGAGACGGAAGTCGTCCGCATCGGCAATGAGGCCGTCCGCGGCTGTATCGCCTGCGGCGGCTGCGCAGCCAAAGGCAAGTGCGTCTTCGACGACGTCGTCAATGAGATCGCGCCGAAGTTCGAAGAGGCGGACGGCCTCGTCGTGGCAACGCCCGTCTACTACGCGTCCGCCAACGCGACGACCATCGCGGTCCTCGACCGGCTGTTCTACAGCGCGCCCTTCGACAAGCGCTTCAAGGTCGGCGCCGGTGTGGCGGTCGCCCGCCGCGGCGGCACCTCGGCCACCTTCGACGAACTGAACAAGTACTTCACCATCTCCAACATGGTCGTCGCCGGCAGCCAGTACTGGAACAACGTGTTCGGCCGCGCGGAAGGCGATGCCGCCGGGGATGCCGAAGGCCTGCAGACCGTCCGCGTTCTTGCGCGGAACATGAGTTTCCTCATGAAGTCGATCGCCCTCGGCAAAGAGCAGATCGGCCTGCCGAAGACCGAAGAGCACGCGTGGACCCACTTCATCCGCTGAAGAAGTCCCCAAAATAGATAAAGTGTTTCATTGACGGATGTTCACCGACCGAGTACAATATATGGTGGTTAAAAGAAAGGAGATCATTCTCATGAAACGGTTTATCGCTGCATTGCTCGTTTCCCTCATGACCCTGAGCGTCCTCGCCGGGTGCGACCGCCCGTTCAACAAGGAAGTCAACGACGGAAGAGAGCAGCTCACCACTGTGGCTGCCGCGGTCAAGAGTACTGAGCCGAAAACGAAGTCCACCACGAAAGCCTCCGCCACGAACAAGATCTTCAGCACCCCGTCCACCCAGGACCTCGTGAAGGGATACTTCAACGTCATCGGCAACGTCCCGAAGGGCACCGCCGGTGCGTCCCTGAAGCTTGCGGAAGCCGCAGTCGCGGCCTTCCAGTTCGCGCAGGACTTCAACATCGCGGGCTGTGACATCTCCGCTCTCCGGGACAACATGCTGAACGCCTGGGAGAAGGTCCTCGACGAGGAGGAGCGCGCCAACTTTGACGAGAACTTCATGGACATCGTCAACTTCATGGACGCCGCGCAGGAAGACCCCGCCAGTGTCGCCGGACAGCTCGAAGACGCGGGCGTCAAGGCCGCATTCGAAAAGCTCTCCAAACAGGCCGGTGCCTGGGACAACTGGGACACCCTCAAGTCCAACACGCTGACCATGGGCAACTCGGAAGAGTAAATCGCCGACAAAACAATGACCGCCGACTCGTATGAGCCGGCGGCTTTTTTCATGTCTGTGTTCGCGATTTACTCCTCATCCAGCCGGACGATTTGCCGAACGTCGTACCCCGCCTTGACAAAGTCGGTGTCGTACATCTCATAGAGGTACGGCTTCACGCGGATGACGGCGACTTCGACCGCTGCCGCTTTCATGACGTCGTACGGGATGCCCTTGAACGCGAGAAGCTTCTTGAATTCATCGGACTGGTTGTCGTAGAACTCGACAGTGCCCATGACCTGCAGGCCGTGGGAGTCTCTCACATCTCCGTAGTACTCGAAGATGGCCATGGAAACGTTGCGGTTCTTCTCGAGGCCGATGAACTTGTTCCCGCCCTCGGAGACGAACCAGAACTCGTCGTCCATGTACGTGTATTCGATCGGTGTGCAGCGGATGTAGTCGCCGTACCCCGTGGCAAAGCCGCACGTGTTGTGCGCCTTGATGAAGTCTACGATGTGCGCCAGTGCATCGCCCCGGTCCATATGAACGGCGGTCTTCTGCTGTTCGACCCAGAAGTTCTGGAAATGCTCAAAATCGATGCTCATGGAAATTCCTCCTTTAATTAACTTTATTTTAACAAAACTTGTGCTATGATAAAAGTGTAAAGCGTTGCTTTTCTGTAAAGCGTTATTTTTGAAAAGCAACAGGATATTTAAGGGAGGAATAATGTATGAAAGTATTACTGGCCGGCGCTTTCGGCAACCTCGGTTTCGAGATCCTGAAAGTCCTCGTCGAACGGGGCTACGACGTCGTGGCCGCGGACCTCAAAGAGAAAGAGAACAACGGGCTCGAAGGTAAGTACACCTTCAAGGCGATCAACGCCACCGACCCGGAGACCCTCAAAGGCATCTGTGACGGCGCCGAAGTCGTCATCACGACCATGGGTCTCACCTCTGCCTCGACCGTCGTCACCGCGTATGACGTCGACTACCAGGGCAACCTGAACCTCTACAACGAGGCGGTCGCTGCCAAAGTCCCGCACTTCACCTACATCTCCGTCATCGCCTGCAAGGAGCCCGGCGCGGAAGAAGTCCCGCTGCTCCACGCGAAGGCCATGTTCGAAGACGAAGTCCTGAAGGGCCCCATCCCCTATGTCATCCATCGCCCGACCGGATACTTCTATGACATCGCCAAGGTCTTCAAGCCCTACATCGAAAAGGGCGAGATGCAGCTCCTGAAGGGTTACCACAACGTCAAGTGCAACGTCGTCGACTGCCCGGACTTCGCCGCGTTCATCGTTGACCATATGCTCGACGAAAACGCCATGTACGAAGTCGGCGGCAAAGAGACCTACGACTACGAAGAGATCACCAAGATGTGCTTCCGCGCCGCCGGCAAGCCCGTCATCATCAAGGACGCCGCTCCCTGGATGTTCTCCCTGCTCGGCAAACTTCCGAAGATCAAGAAGGAAGGCAAGGCAGACATCATGAAGTTCGGCGCCTGGACCATGACGCACAGCCTCGTCGGCAAAGACGTCACGGGCGATGCATCCTTCAAGGAATACATCACCAACTACTTCGGAGGTGAGAAATAATGTTCCATCTCGATCCCGCTTACATCGGTCACGTATGGCCGACCTTCATGTGGACCATCACCCTTGTCGCCGCTATCGGCTGCATCATGGGCTTCTATGAGTTCGTCTGGTTCATGTCCGTTGGCTACGGCTTCGCCGTCATGTGCATCGGTCTGTTCCACCTCATCTTCGGCTTCGCCGCTCACACCTTCACCGCGGCGAGCGTCGTGCTGTCCATCCTCTTCATCATCTACGGCTGGCGCCTCGGCGGCTACATCCTGAAGAGAGAGCTCACCAACCAGAACTACAAGAAGAAAGTCGGCGGCGACGCTGCGTTCAAGCGGACCCCCATCTTCGTTTCCCTGTTCATGTGGGTCTTCTCCATGTTCCTGTATGCCGCGCAGACTTCTGCTGTTTCGTACCGCATCATCAACCGTGCCCCCGACAATGTCTGGGCATGGATCGGCATCGCCATCATGGCCTGCGCCATCCTCGGCGAGGCGCTCGCGGACAGACAGAAATCCGCCGCCAAGAAAGTCAACCCGCACCGCTTCTGCGACACCGGTCTTTACAAGATCGTCCGCTGCCCGAACTACTTCTCCGAGATCATGTTCTGGATCGGCGTCACGGTCTCCGGCATCGGCGCGGTCCAGGGCAAGCAGTGGATCATCACCATCCTCGCCCTCGTCATCATCGTCTATGTCATGTACAATTCTGCGCAGCGTCTGGAGCTTCGCCACGAGAAGACCTACGGCCTGGACCCCGAGTACCAGAAGTACTCCGACACGGTCCCCATCCTCTTCCCCTTCACGAAGCACTACCACACTCTGACCACCTACAGAGACTGACCGCGACCCCGAGCTGCCGCAGCCTTGTGCTGCCAAAGCCCGAACTCGTCGCAGCCCTGAGCTCGCGTAGCCTCTAAGTCTTGACCAACAAAACCTCCGGTTTGAAGGAACCGGAGGCTTTTTCTGCTCTGCGACACCTTTTTTCGCGCACTTATCCCTTCATTTTGAGACGACCGAACAACTTTGACATCTGTAAAAATTATTTTTGTATTTGTGCTGTTTTTTAACATATGCGTTAGAAATGTACACCCATTGTTCTTTATATTGAAAATGTACACAGAGACGTTACGTCTCAAATCAGAATGGATAAAAGAGAAAGGAGAACCGCCATGTTATTCTGGAACCTCGTCGTTGAACCTCTGTTCTTCGCATTTGTCTCGGGCCCCTTCGCCGTCCTTGGCTTCCTTCTTGGCCTGATCTTCTAATCAGAACGCAACTCAATCGATCCCTTGCTCAAACAGCCCGTCGGCCTTCCCGGTCGGCGGGCCAACCTATTCCCCGCCACGCCCCACAAATTAACATTCGTTAATTCACATTCGTCCTTTCAAAGCCTTTCAACTTGTATTTGTGCCCTTCTGCCTTTGTCCATTGTGCCGAAGAGCGATCTCGGCCACTGATTTCCTAAAAAGGGACTACAAATAGTGATGTTGCCGTTTTGTAGTCCCTTTTTTACCGGTCATCGCTCTTGAAATTCCCCTGGAGCAGAAAAAAGGGACTACAGATTGCCTTGCCACCGTTTTGTAGTCCCTTTTTTACCAGTCATTGCTTTTGAAATTCCCCTGGAGCAGAAAAAAGGGACTACAGATTGCCTTGCCACCGTTTTGTAGTCCTTTTTTCGAAATCTGTACTTTTTCTGCATAACCCTGGCTCTGTACATGGCGAGAAAGCCGGAAGGGGTAGGGGTCCGGGGACAGGGGAAGGTGGCTTTCTCCCACGCTCTTTGGCTTCCCCTTCCCCGGAAACCACATTTGCAAATTCCGTTTGTCTGAGAAGAAGGTCATGTCACATGGGAGTCATCCAGTCTGGTATAATGCAAGGCAGATGACATCGTCAGGCTTGAAAGAAAGGAGGCACCTAAGATGGCAGTGAATGTGTTTGTCCACGGCTACATGGGCTGGGGCAGTTTCGACATCCCCTACAAGGCCGTGCCTTACTGGGGCATGTTCACGGGCGATTTACTGAAGCGCCTCCGGAAGCAGGGCTTCGAGTGCTACTCGGCATCCGCGTCGACGACACCTGGCTCCCGAACGACGGACTCGTGAACACCGTCGCCGCCGGCGCGCCGCTCGAACAGCCGAAACACCTGCTCGGCCCCGCGGACGTCCCGACGAAAGAGCCGTTCGCCGGCATCAACCCTGCCGACCTGGCCGCCGGCATCTGGAACGTCTTCCAACCCTACGAAGGAGACCACATGTCCCAGATGGGAGGCTTCTTCCACCGCAACAAAGACGTGGACCATTATTACAACGAGCTTCTGACGCTCCTGAACGGACTGCCGACAAAACAAGAAAAGTAAGACGCCGCGACCGGAACGTCTCAACAAACAAAACCGCTGAGTAATCACTCAGCGGTTTTTCACAGGCGCAACACCTGCCACTCTTCATTTATGAGATCCACCAGTCCCCGTCCGGCCCCTGGTTCAGGGACCCGACCTCTTCGGACAGTGTGTTCCCGGCAAAGTCTTTCACGATGACCTTGTCGTAGAACTTGTAGTCCGGGCCGGCGCAGTCGTGCTCGTCGTCCCAGCCCTCTTCGATCCACGCCTCGAGGTACACCCTGTCCTCCTCGATGACGCACGCGGTCTCGTTCGGCTGCAGCGAAAACGAGAACGCCTCCGGATAGTAGCAGCGGAACGTCTTTCCGTTTTGGGAGATGATGTGCGGTGTATCGCCAAGGAGCCGAAGGTTGTACAGGTCGATGCCGGCAAGGTCCAGCTCCGCGACGAGTTTCCACGGGACTTCCGGGCGGAACTTGTACAGGCGCAGGACCTGTTCGCCGTAGTCGCACTGCAGGAAGTAATAGTGTTTCCCGCTGAAGATGGGCGCGCTGTACATGACGTTCGGTTTCTGCTCGAACAGCCGGATGACGCGCCGCCGGCGGTAGTCGTAAAACTTGAGGACCGTGCCCGGGTGGCCGCCGTGCTCCGCAATCTCTTCCAGCTCAAAAAAGTCGGTCGAACCGGAGATGGTGTACGCGCACCGCTGCTGCCCCGCGATAGGAAACAGAAGACGCCCCTCGACTTCCGTAAAACGTTTGATCATGCCTGTTCTCACTTTCTACTCATAGTGTTTTCCGAGACCCAGTATACCACATGTCCGGTTTTATGTTATACTACAAAGCCGGAGGGAGAGAGATTATGGATCCACGTTTTGTACGCAAGGAAACAGAGATCCGGGTAGCGCTTCTGAAGCTCCTGGAGACCACGCCCATCGCCGACATTTCCACGACTGCCCTGTGCAAGCAGGCTGGCATCAGCCGAAACACGTTTTACTGCCACTACCCGTCCCCGGCGGCACTGCTCGAGACCATCGAGAACGAGTTCATCGACCTCATCGTCGGCATCGTCAACAAGACGATCGACTCGGACTACGAGAGCCTTCTGCGGCAGATCTGCCAGGCCATGCTGGACAACCGCAAGCTCGCGACGCTGCTCCTCAGCGACAACGGCAACCGCCGTTTCCTCGAGCGGATGGTCGGCACCATGCACAGCCAGATCATGTCCCACTGGACCAAAAGCGGCATCGCCCTCGACGTCGAAGACCTCGAACTCCTCTTCACCTACACGACCTACGGGGTCGAACGCTGCATCCGCCGGTGGAGCGACAACGGCTTCCGCGAGTCCCCCGAAGACCTCGCCCGCAAACTCCGCAACATGTCGGAGTACATGCTGGCCCACTACATGGAACAGCCTTTCATTTAAACGTTCAGAAAAAACATCTGTACTAAAGCTGGAAAGCCTAAGTTAACAAGTGTATATTGAAAGTGACCGAACACCGGTTCGTTCAAGGTACACGAAATGAGAGGAGTTGAAGTCTTATGTATTCTGAGTACACCCAGTCCGCATTAGAGATCCTGCGGCATCCATCTCTGACCATGCACTGGTACATCATCCCGATCCTGCTGGTCCTCATCTACATCATCTCCAAAGAGATGCACGATGGGAACTACATGGCACTGGCAGGCGGCGTGGCTCTCTGGGGCATGGACCTGTTCAATGAGACCTGGAACTCCATGGTCTGCTTCATCAGCGGCTATGCACCTGTCTGGGGCACCCCCATGGGCGTGGGCGATACATCGTTCCTCATTCTCATCGGCTACAATGTGGAGATCTCCATGATGTTCCTGATGATGGGTATCGCGTCCTGTCTCATGCTGCCAAAGGACAGAAAGGCAAAGATCCTCGGCATCAACAACCGCATCTTCTACGCGATCATCCTGACGACGCTCGCCGTCATCATCGAATGCTTCCTGAACTTCTCCGGTCTCCTGACCTGGGAGTGGCCGTTCTGGCAGCGCAAGGTCCCGTGGCTCATCTGGCTCATCGGTTACCTTCCGTTCTTCGCGACGGCATTCTATGTCCACGATCGCCCGAATCTGAAATCCGCCATCAAGTGCGATGCGGCCATCCTCGGCTTCGACGCTGTTCTGCTCATCGTCTGCGGCTTCGCAGGCTGGTTATAAGGAGGGATCATTTATGTTGACCGGAGGAGTCCTCGCCGTCATCATCGCGGCAACCATCATCGACCTCATCGCTGTCGGCATCGCCTTCCATGACTTCCTGAAGCGCGACTGACCACATAAAACAAACCCCCGTCGGGCAGCTGAACCGAACCATTTTATTCGGACTGCACAAAAAAGCCCCCCTGTAGGGCAATAGCTAAGCTGCAAACTGGCACCGCAATTCCAGCGGTGTCAGTTTTGTACTTGTCTGGATGCGCTCATTGTTGTAAAAATATATATAG